>JBEKIM010000087.1:0-22952 GCA_050011755.1 Bryobacteraceae bacterium
CAGCCAATACGGCGGCCGGCCGTAGTGAGAATACAGCCGGTTCTCATACTCCCGAGTAATCGCCATCGACTCGGTGTACTCCGGACCGTTCTGGATGGCTTCCCGGGAGAGGCCGACGTTCACTTTGGAATCCGCCCAGCTCACCCGTTCGATCCATGCGGGCGAAACCAGCACTTTCTTGCCCGGCCACCAATTCCGCGTGGCCACCTCGATATAGCGGATCGCCCAGGCTTCGTCGTCCACGACGAACCCGTCCACATGGCCGATTTCGCCGTCAGACGCCTCAATGGTGTATCCAGTGACGGCTTCGGTGCTGCGCAGATGCGAATCCGTCAACTCTCTCGCGATCCTCTCTGCCAACGCTTCCCTGGAAGCAAAGGTTGGAATAGCCAGGCCCGCCGGGTAAAATGCCGGGCCCCACAAGTAGGGACCATCCCAATAGCAGGGATAACCGTAATACCCGTAATATTGGGCCTCGTGCCGCCGGGAGATCGGCTGGTGCGTGTCGACGTTGGGGCTGTGCTCGACCTGGTTCTTAGTCAGCGCCACATCCACACGCTTGGCCTGCCAGTCCGCATGGACCACGGAAATCGGCGAGATAAGGACGCGGCGGCCGCCAAGCCAGCCGCCGGTCTCCACCACGAAATAGCGGATCGCCCATGTCTTATCGTCGAAATACAACTGATCTACAGTTCCCAGCTCGCCGTCCCCGGCTTGGATCGCAAAACCCTTCAAATGGGCACTATTTCTCAACATGGTGTTTGTCCTCGGGAACGCTTGCCGGCTCCAGCGTTATCGCACCGCCGCGCCGGCCAGTTCGGGAGAGTGCAGTGTCACATTCAGAGCCCGCGTACCTTCGATGATGTTCTTGGCTCTTTCGACCTCGCCGGTTGTGCCATGCACCATCAGCAGGAACTTGTCCGTCTTGAGCGCCATTTCGTACTTAACGACACTATCCTTCGGAATACCCATGCTGAAGAGCCCCGCGCCGATGGCGCTCAAACCGCCCACCGCCACGGCGCCTTCCAAGGCTCCCACGATCCACGCAATCACGGGGCCGGCCACGAGGATTGGACCGAGACCGGGAATGGCAAAGAAGGCGGATCCGAACAGCAATCCCCAAAAGCCTCCCCAGAAAGCCCCCATTTTCCCCCAGTACTTCATCCGGTCGCCGGTGTTGTAATAACCCACGACGTGTTCGTCGGTGTGGGTATCCTTGCCAATAATCGACAAGGCGTGCATGTCGATTCCCGCGCGTTGGAGTTCTTTCACGGCTTCTTCGGCTTCGACATGCGTCCCATACACTGCTACCACTGCGTTTAATTCAGACATCTTTTATCTCCCTTGATATTGATTCGGTAAATCCGCGGATATGGATAGCCGTCCACTCTTCCACATGGCACTGCAGATCATGGCCCCGGTCACGAGCATGAAAAACGCTATGGAGGCGGCATTTCCGCAGACGCCGGGCGTGCCCAAAACGGACACATGGCTCAGTTTGAGGAATACTTTCTCCGTTATCTGCCTGATCTCGAGCGTTCCTCTTGCGCGGCTCAGTATGGACTTATCCATTCGGAACGTTGCTGTACTAGCACGACTCTGGCCATGCCGAAGACAGGCGAGACTAACTTCTTTGCGTCCAATCGTGGCCAGCGCTTCCATCTTGCAGAAAGCCCAGGAGGGCACCATGCGTTGCCAAATCGCCGACCGGCAACTACAACACTTTTGTGCAGGATCTGCACGTCGAGACCGGAGGTAAGGCGGCGGCATTACCGCTTTCGTCCAACTCGGGGTCCGCGCCCGTTTCTAGTTCATTTTTCGCGGGCCTCACAAAGCACTCCGGCAGCGTTTTCATTTCCGCGTGCACTTCTTGCATCTCAGCCCATAGAGCATGGAGAAAGCCGGGCCTGACGATCGATTATTCGCTCCAAAATCCTGGATTCGCCGTTTCGGTCCACGTCGTGCTTGAGGGGACCCGGAGGCAATACGAATGAAGAAGCGTTTCTTGACGCAGAGCTTGTTCCTGGTCGGCTTTTCGGTTCTCTCATTAGGTGTGGCGGGCGCGTCCCTGATGCCATGCGCGGTTGAAAACGGCGGCATCGACAACCCAGTCACGGCTGCCACCGTGATCACCTGCGGCAGTCTGATGTTTGACAACTTCCAGGTACTGAATCCGACGGGCGGCGCCGCCGGTATCATCGATCTTCTGGCAAATTCGCAGTACGATTCGGTGTCGGGTACGACTTACCTGAATTTCAATCCCAACTTGTCGGGGCAGGACCAGGATGAGCAGTTTCTGTTCGAGGTCTGGGGCGGCGTGAGCCAGATCGACATGTCGGTCGGTGGCAGCAACGCGACGATTACAGAGCGCGCTTGCGCCAACCCCATTCTGACCACGGGCCCCGTGGCGGCCTTGTGCGTGAACTCCGCCGGCACGCAAAGTGTAAACCCATTGGGCGAAATCACGGTTTCCTCGAACGAAGCCGACCAGCCGGTGCTTTCACCCCCGTTCAGCACGACATCTCCCGTTTACATTTTCAAAGACATTGAGACGGGCCCGAACGACGGGCAACAAAGCCAGCTAAGCGAATTCACTCAGAGCTTCGAGACGGGTGCCCCGGAACCAATCAGCATGCTCCTGCTGGGTTCCGGATTGCTGGGCTTGGGACTATTGCGCCGAAGAGCCCGTTAGAGCTAATTGCGACCAGCTTCGCCGCAATCCGAGGTGTCGGCCTCCATAAAAAGACCGGTCGCGCGCTATGAAGGCGTGGCCGGCGTCTTATTTGTCGGCTAGCGCTGTAAAACACCGGCGCAACCGGAACCAGTATCCTCTCTTGTAAACCTCGCCGCCCTGTTGAGCCCTTGAGGCCCAAACATATCATCATCAGCGAGTGTCCCCAACCCCGCACGCAAACGAACTGCCGCCGTCGTTCGTTGCCCCATCCTTCGATCCGGCGGTGCTCAATCCGCATGATCACGTGCAGGTTCTGCATTTTGCCGCGGGATCCAAATCTGCAAACCAAACCACGCGCCGGCCGGCTACGCAGCCGGGGCGCTTTAGATTCGCGAGACCCCACCGAATTTGTGCGCCCCATCAACGGCATCCCCTTTTGGACGGCAAACACGGGTATCGCAATCGACTTCGTGGGCGCTAAGTCTCCGACCGCGCCAGGTCAAGTGACCATGGGCGGTCATCCGGCGGATAACAAGTCCGCTCCCGCAGGCGAGTCGGCTCAACAGAAATGAATTTGGTGCGACCCGTGCAGTAGGTTGAGCTGTCGCCCAAAGCCCTTACGGGATGACCGGGCCGACGAAAGAGGCAAATAATGCGAATAATATTAGCGGCTACTCTGGCGATCGCGCCCCTGGCGATCACCCCCCTGTTGGCCAAAGACAATGATTCCTTCAAGCGGCTCAATGCCACCGCGGTCGTATTCTCCGAGATCATGGCTACACCGGATAAAGGCATTCCGGAAGACCTGCTGGCCCATGCCCAGTGCATCGTAATCGTTCCCAGCGAGAAGAGCGCGGCTTTCCTGGTAGGGGGCAAGTACGGAAAAGGTTACGTGTCGTGCCGGCGTGGGGGTGGATGGTCTGCGCCGGGCACGGTCATTATCGAAGGCGGTAGCTTCGGATTCCAGATCGGCGGTTCTGCGACCGATGTGATTATGCTCGTGATGAACCAGGGCGGCGAGGATAAGCTGCTTTCTTCCAAATTCACTTTGGGCGCCGATGCATCGATTGCCGCGGGACCCGTGGGCCGCACGGCAGAAGCCCAAACCGACCTTCAAATGCACGCCGAGATTCTTTCATGGTCGCGATCCCAGGGCCTGTTTGCCGGCGTTGCGCTGGAAGGGGCCACGCTTCGGCAGGATCTGAACGACAACGCCGAGATCTACGGCAGAAAGCTGGATAACCGGGAGATCCTGACCACCGCGGTGCGGGCGCCCAGAGCAGCGGCGAGGCTGATTGCCGAGCTGGATAAGCACCCGGCGCAGCGGCCCGCGGTCGCGTCGGCCGGCAACAACCAATAGTTTGGCGAGTAACGAGAACCGAAAATGACTAAGATAAAACCGATCGGCGCAGCGCTTGCGGCGTGCACGATCCTATGTGGGCTCTCATCGGCCCAGGAACAAATCCAGAATGGAAATACGTCGCAGTTGCCAGCCGCGGGGACCCCTGTCTACCGCCTCTCGCTAACACCGCGTACCGTTAAGGCCATCAATTACCAACACCGCAGCGGTGCGACCAGGATCGGATTTCGGGGAACCGAACTCCTTCCCAATGCCCGCGGCGAAGCCAAAGTCGAGGGCCAGAAGGGCTACATCGGCATCGAAGCGGAATTCGATGGCCTGCAGCCGGCCACCAGCAACGGACCCGAGTACCTCACTTACGTGCTGTGGGCAATTACCCCCGAAGGGCGTACCGCCAACTTGGGTGAGGTCCTCCTGGACGGGAATAAGAGCAAGCTAAAGGTAACTACGGAGCTGCAGGTATTCGGGTTAGTAGTCACCGCCGAACCCTACTTCGCAGTGACCCAGCCGAGCGACTTAATTGTGATGGAAAATGTAGTACGCTCCGACACCAAGGGGAAGATCGAGGAGATTGACGCTAAGTACGAACTGTTGCAGCGCGGCCAATATCAGCGTTTGTCGAACCCGCTTGCGCTACAGTTCGATCGGAAGCAGCCGCTGGAACTCTACGAAGCGCGCAATGCAGTGCAAATCGCGCGCGCCGTGGGAGCGGACCGTTTCGCCGGCGAGACGTTTCAAAAGGCTGAAGCGAGCCTCGCTCAGGCCGAAGGTTACCAGACAAGCAACGCGGGTAAAAAGCCTGTCATCATGACTGCCCGGGAAGCGGTGCAGACTGCCGAAGACGCGCGGGCAATCGCCGTAAAGCGCCAGGACGCGGACGCCCTGGCCGCGGAGCGGCAACAGTCGATGGATCGCGAGGCCCGCGCGGAGAGTGGCCGCTTAGCCGCGGAGAGCGGGCGCGTAGCCGCGGAGTCCGAAACGGGTCGCGTCACCAGAGAAGCCGAAGCCGCGCGGGTCGCGGCGCTAGCGGAGACCGATCGGTTGACACGCGAGAAGGAT
Organism: Bryobacteraceae bacterium; assembly: GCA_050011755.1. Lineage (GTDB taxonomy): Bacteria > Acidobacteriota > Terriglobia > Bryobacterales > Bryobacteraceae > Bog-159. The sequence goes on from JBEKIM010000087.1 coordinate 5,094, forward strand.
GCGCAGGCAGCCTCCTCGCTGGCGGAAGCCGATCGTGTGAAACGCGAGAATGACGCGCAAATGGCTGCTTCGGCCGCCGAAGCGGATCGCTTGAAACTGAATAACGCGGTTAGCGCCGATGCCGCCGCGTCCGAAATGGATCGGCTGAAGCGGGAAAACCAGGCGCAAAGCGCGGCCAGCCAGGCCGATCTCGACGCCGCGGCCAGACAAACGGCCCAGTTGCAGGCGGACAAGGCCGAATTGCGAACTCAGCTATTGAGCCAGTTCAACGCGATTCTGCAGACGCGCGATACGGCGCGTGGGTTGATTGTGAATATGTCGGATGTGCTGTTCGACACCGGCAAGTACTCCTTGCGCCCGCTTGCCCGGGAGAAGCTAGCCAAAGTGGCCGGTATCGTCTCCGGGCATCCGGGTCTCCGGCTGGCTGTCGAAGGTCATACGGACAATGTCGGCGGGGATGATTACAATCAGCAACTTTCCGAACAACGCGGCGAGGCTGTGCGCGGATACCTGACCGACCAGGGAATGGCGGCGGGTTCGGTTACGTCAAAGGGCTTCGGCAAAACTCAGCCGGTGGCTTCCAATGACACCGCCGATGGCCGGCAACAGAATCGGCGTGTGGAACTGGTGATCTCCGGCGAAGTGATTGGCACTACGATCGGCACGCCCATCGCATCCCGGTAAGCCGGTTGGTGAGGCAGGCGGGTTTCGCCTGCCTTCCCCGAAAGGAGTCCATCAATATGACGAACACATTTCACGAAGGCGACGCAGTCGTACTTGCCAATGGCACCTACCAGGGTACTCCCGGCGTTTTTCTCCGGCTGAAAGAAGACATCAAATGGGCCGACATTACCGAGCGTGACGGCAGCATCCGCAGTCACCCGGTGGAATGGCTGGCTCATTCGGCGGGCGCCAACTAATGACCACGCCAGGCGAAATTGCGGCAGGCGACATTTTGATTGAAAACAGCTCGCATCTGCCGCATTCTCTATTGCTCCAGTCCAATTCCGATTCGAATGGGTGGGCACGGCTCAACGGCGCCCATTCCACGTTCGAGGAGGAGATGCGGCAAACCGGGTGGACTCTTTTTTTCATGGCAGGAGAGATCAAGGCCTCCGTTTTTGGCTTCGATCGGCGGAAGACGTTGCGCGCTGCCGTGAAACGGCTTATTGCCGGCGCGAAATCCCAGCATTGCAACAGTATCGAGATTACACGCGTCGCGAATAAATCGTTCTTGAAAATGCCCTATACGAGTGTTTCAGCGCACCCGCGGCATCTGCAGGAGGGCCAGGTCTTCTCCGGCGGGGCATAGCCCGCGCGGGCCTGGCACATTTTTCTTGAGACCTAATCTAGCTGGAGGCTAGTCACAATCATGAACATTCGACCCCTATACGACCGCATCGTGGTGAAGCGGATCGAGGAACGGGAAACCACGCACAGAGGCATCATCATCCCGGACTCGGCGAAAGAAAAGCCGCAGGAGGGAGAGGTAATGGCCATCGGAAAGGGCAAGCGGCTCGACGATGGCAAGTTGGTCGCCTTGGACCTCAAAGCCGGCGACCGCATCCTGTTTGGAAAATACTCGGGCAACGAGATCAAACTGGATGGAACCGAGTACATCATCATGCGCGAAGACGATGTCCTGGGAGTTCTGGACGCCGCCCCTCAAGCGCTCCGGAAAGCCAGTTAATTCAAATCGACTCACAAGGAAATCATTTATGGCAAAACAGATTGTTTATAGCGAACATTCGCGCCAAGCGATCCTGCGCGGCGTCAATCAACTGGCCGACGCAGTGAAGGTTACCCTCGGACCCCGCGGACGAAACGTCGTTCTCGAAAAGAAATTCGGCGGCCCCACCATTACCAAAGATGGCGTGACGGTGGCGAAAGAGATCGACCTGAAGGATCCTCTTGAGAATATGGGCGCGCAGATGGTGCGCGAAGTGGCCTCGAAGACCTCCGACGTTGCCGGCGACGGCACCACCACTGCCACCATCCTGGCCCAGGCTATTTACCGCGAAGGCGTCAAGGCCGTCGCGGCCGGCGCGAACCCCATGGCTGTTAAGCGTGGCATCGATAAGGCCGTTGCAGTGGCGGTCGAGGAAGTGAAGAAGCTCTCGAAGCCCGTCACCGGCGACATGATCGCACAGGTGGGCACTATTTCCGCCAACAGCGACGCCACCATCGGCAACATCATTGCCGAGTCCATGCAAAAGGTCGGCAAGGACGGCGTCATCACGGTCGAGGAAGCCAAGACCATGACCACCGAGCTGCAGACAGTCGATGGGATGCAATTCGATCGCGGCTACCTCTCCCCTTACTTCGTAAGCGACGCCGACCGCATGGAGTGTGTCTTCGAGGATCCCTACATCCTCATTCACGACAAGAAAATCAGCAACATGAAGGATCTGCTGCCGATTCTCGAACAAGTGGTGCGCGTGGGTAAGCCCCTGCTGCTGATCGCCGAAGACGTGGACGGTGAAGCGCTGGCCACGCTGGTGGTCAACAAGCTACGCGGCACGCTCAGTGCGTGCGCCGTAAAGGCCCCGGGGTTCGGCGACCGCCGCAAGGCCATGCTTGAGGACATCTCGATTCTAACCGGCGGCAAAGCCATTATGGAAGAGACCGGCATTAAGTTGGATGGGGTCAAGCTGGAGGATCTGGGACGCGCGAAGCGTGTCACGGTGGACAAAGATACTACCACGATCATCGACGGAGGCGGGGCGCAGAAGAACATCGAGGGCCGCATCAAGCAACTCCGCGCCCAGATCGATGAAACCACTTCGGACTACGATCGCGAGAAACTCCAGGAGCGGCTGGCGAAGCTGGCCGGCGGCGTGGCGATCATCAAAGTCGGCGCCGCGACCGAAACCGAAATGAAAGAGAAAAAGGCCCGTGTCGAGGACGCCCTACATGCCACGCGCGCGGCGGTCGAGGAAGGCATCGTGCCTGGCGGAGGCGTTGCGCTGCTTCGCGCGGCCATCGCCCTGGACAAGCTGAAGCTCGAAGGAGACGAGCAGTTTGGCGTTACCATCGTGCGCCGGGCTTGCGAGGAGCCGGTCCGCCAGATCGTGCTGAATTGCGGAACCGAAGGCGCCACGGTTGTCGAACACATCAAGGGGAACAAGGACCCCAATTTCGGCTTCAACGCCTCCACCGAACAGTACGAGGACCTGGTAAAGGCCGGCGTCATCGATCCCACGAAGGTCACACGCACGGCTCTGCAGAATGCCGCTTCCGTAGCCTCTCTGATGCTTACCACCGAGGCGATGATCTGTGCGGTCGTGGAGGAAGCAGGCGACTGACCATGGGTTTCGAAGCCACCGTGCCCGGCGCGTCCGAGCCGGTGGCTTTTCGGGAGAGAGGCTAGACTTCCAATAGGGTGCCAGAAGCGTCCGCCGCCCGCGGCGGGTCATGGCCTTATTCGTATCGCCGCCTAACCCCCACCAGACACAAACCGGCGTCTTCTGTCCCAGCGGCGCTCCGAGCGCCCTGTGCAGCCGCTCATCTTCAATCGATTCCGGCGCGCCGACAAGGGCGATCGCGCGCGAGATTGCGGAACGGCATCACGCCACGCCGACGGTGGAGAGCACGGTCGGGCAGGGGGCAAACTTGTAACGGTCGGCACGCCCCGCGAGGAATCCGCGTAGTTAGCGGCGCCTGGCGTCTCCGAGCAGCGCGTCCAGGCTGTACTTGCCCGCGCCCGCCAGCAGCAGCGTAATCATGACCCCCATGTAAACAACCATCACTTCTCCGTGATCCGCGCCGCGCCCAAAGAACTGGAAGTGGTGCACAAACGCCCAGGCCACCGATATATTGATCAGACAGATCAATGCCGCCCAGCGGGTCGCCAGCCCTAGAATCAGCAGCACGCTGCAGATCGCGTCGGAAAGCATCGCAAACACAAGGCTGGGGATAGCCCCGATGTGCAATGGGTCCGGAAAGTGCGCCGCCATCGCGGAAAATGTGAGTACTTTCTCCAGCCCATGCCTGAGCAGAAGCGGGAACACGCCAATCACGCGCAGCGCCAGCAACCCGGCATCCTGATTGGCCGGTATAGGCGCCATTCGCACAATGTCTTTCAACATCTCTCTATGATCTCCTGTTCAGTTCCGTCCGGGCGACAACTGTTCCTTTCGCGGTACACCACTGCTCGTATTGCGCACTGTAGAATCCGGAGCCAAGCCAGAGCCTCTGCCGGCACCATTTGTGCAGGACCGACAACAAAGTTCGCCGCATCGTCGATGCTGCCGGAGCCTGTGTGCTTCGTGGTGCGGATATGGAAATACGGGGCGGGTTCTGTCCGGTTTCGCGGGAGCACGGGCAAGGGCGTACCGGCGGCCTTGCTGGCGAGCGTGCTGCAGGGCGCGATTCGTTCCTCCACGGCTTCCGATCGTCAACGCGCCTGCGCGCGGATTAATAGCATGTTGTGCGAGCGTACAGCCTGCGAACGATTCGCGACTTTGTTCTGGGGCGTTTTCGATCCCGCCAGCGGCAGGCTCCATTACGTGAACGCCGGCCACGCAGCGCCCATGCTCGTGCGTAACAGCCGGATCGAGCGGCTGCAAAAGGGCGGCCCGGTACCAGGGATGCTGCCGATGGCGGTTTATTCGGCGGGAAGCGTCGAAATCGAAGCGGCGGACACGCTCGTTCTCTATTCGGATGGCATCAACGAAGCCACCAACCAGCGCCACCAAGAATTTGTAGAAAAGCGCATTGAGGAGCTGGTATCGGACGCGGCGGAAGCCCCGCCGGCCGCGGTCTGCGAGCGCATCATGAATCGGGTGGCGGTGTTCGCCAGCACTGAAGTCCCGCAGGACGACCGTACTTTGATGGTGGTGCGGTACCCGCGAGCGGGCGCTGCCCTACCAAACCGGAATTCGCGGCAGGGGATCGTTGGGGCAGCCGCGTGAGGCGCTGGGTTACTCCCAACGGAGGGCGCGCATGGGGTCAATACGCGTAGCGCGTAGCGCGGGCACGTAACCCGCCAGGACGGCGACGAAGGCGATGCCCAGCGTGGCTGCGGCGATGGTGAACGTGTCGTTGGGCTGGATTCCGTATAGTTGCGATCTCACGACGCGCGCCAGGCCCCAGGCGGCAGGCAGGCCAATGGCGATTCCGATTCCGGTCAGAATGAACACATCCCGCATCACCAGCATGATTACATCGCGGGCGACAGCCCCGAGCGCGATCCGGACGCCGATTTCGCGGGTCCTCTGTGCCACGATATAGGCCATTACCCCGTAGAGGCCGATGGCAGCCAGCAGAGTCGCCAACATGCCGAATCCGGACGATAATGTCGCCACCAGCCGTTCGGTGATTAGGGATTCTTCCATCTGGGTTTCGATGGTCTTCATCTGGAAGATCGGGAGGTTTGGATCGAGGTTGTTCACCACCTGGCGAATGCTCGAAAAAGCTTGTTCGGGCTGGCGCGCGGTGCGCACGTAGGCGTACATTCCCAGCACGAAATCCATCTGGTGATAGGGACGGTAGACCTCCAGCGGCACTTCGTCGCGCATGCTCTCATATTTGGTGTCCCGCACTACTCCCACGATCTCGATATCCAGTTTGGTCCCCGGATCGCCTCCCATGCCTATGTGCCGTCCGGCCGCCATGCCGTCCTTGAAGAACCGCCGGGCAAACTTCTCGTTGACGATGCAGACTCTTGGCGCCTGGCGGCCATCGCTCACGCGGAAGTCGCGGCCGAGCAGGATGGGAACGTTCATGGTCTTGAAGTAATCCGGCGAAATGAACTGCATGTGCGGGTCGGGTGCTTCGCTGGGCTTGTGCTGGAAGCCTTCCACGGCCATGCTGCTGTCCCATTCGTCGCCTGAGAGCACCGGCATGATGGCCAAACTGGAAGATTCCACTCCGGGGATCGCGTCTAGGCTATCGCGTAACCGGCGGTAGAAATCCAGGCTGCGGTCCGATTTGTAGCCATTCATGGGCGGATCGATGGCGAAGCCGATCAGGTTGCCGGTGCGGAATCCGGGGTCGAGATCCTTAAGGTTGCTGAGGCTGCGGATGAACAGGCCAGCGCCGATCAGCAGCAGCAGCGACAACGAGACTTGCGCGGCCACCAGGGTTTTGCGCAGGCCGACCGAAGTTCCGCCCACAATCGAGCCGACTTGATCCTTGAGCGTGGCGGCGAGCGAGGGACGCGTGGATTGCAGCGCGGGCGCGAGGCCAAAAAGGATACCCGTGAGCAGGGATATGCCGAGCGTGAACGCAAGAATCCGCCAGTCGGGCATGGTGGAAATCGTCAAAGACGAGTCTCCCGCGGGCAGGAAATTCAGCAGAGTGCGATCCATCCAAACCGCCAGCGCCAGCCCGAGAGCGCCGCCGGCGAGCGACAGGGTCATGCTCTCCACCAGCAATTGCGACACGATGCGCGACCGGCTGGCGCCCAGCGCGAGGCGCACGGCAACCTCCTTCTGGCGGGCCGTGGCGCGCGCGATTTGCAGATTCGCGACATTGGCGCAGGCAATCAGCAGGACCAACCCGACCAGCGCCGTGAGCACCAGCAGCGGACTGGCAAATTGACTACGCAAGTTGGATTCGCCCTTGGCGGCGGGAAGCACTTCCATCCACATGGCCAGGAAGTTTTTCTTGGTTTCCGGCGCGGCCTGGGCGAAGTCCTTTTCCTGCACTTCCATTTCGAGAATCTGGTGAAAGAACGGTTGCAAGGAGGCCTTGGCTTGCTTTATGGTCACGCCCTTTTTCAACCGGCCGAACACATTCACCCAGCGGCCCCGGCGATTCTTCAGACTGTAAAACTCCGCGAACTGCGGGCTGATCTGGGCTTCCATCATGATGGGGACGCGAATCTGGGGCGAAGAGCCCGGACTGGTGCCGTCAAACCCTTCCTGGCTGACGCCCACGACAGTGAGCGGATAGCCATCGACCAGGAGTTTCTTACCGATGACGCCGCGGCTGCCGCCGAACCGGGTGCGCCAGTAACGGTAGCTGATGACCGCGAACGGGTGGCCGCCAGGAGTTCTGTCGTCATCTGGCGTGATGACGCGTCCCAAGGCGGCTCCGACGCCAAGGGTCTGAAAATAGGAGCCGGAGACGAGTTCGCCGTCGATGCGTTCGGTCTTCCCTTCGGAACTGACGCTCATGGATGTTTCCCACAGGCAGAACATTCCGTTGAAGACCTGCTTGTGGTCGCGGAAATCCTCGTACATGGGATAGGAGAGCTTGTATTGGCCGTTATTGCTGCCGTAATGCCGGCCGCGGCCCCACAACAGGACGAGTTGTTGCGGGTCTTTGACGGGGAGCAGGCGCAGGAGAATCTGGTCCACCAGGGTGAAGATGGCCGTATTAGCGCCGATGCCGAGTGCCAGCGACAGGACGGCTACGGCGACGAAGACGGGAGATTTCTTGAAAGTCCGGATGGTGAAGCGCAAATCGTGCGCAAGATTGCCCATACGTTTAATACTGTCCATGTCTGAAAACGTTACGCGGGCATCGAGCGACGCATTAAATCCGGGCCGGGCGGGCCCAGGACCCTTGCTTAAATAGGCGGGGGTGGCTGCACCGGACGTAACCCAGCCTTCCGGCATGGCTTCCGTTCACGCGAATTATGACTGTTAAAAGGACCTTGTTAGCCGATACATTGGCGGTTAACGGCAAATTTGACGCTTCGTTGTGCAGGATTTGCACTTCGATCGGAGAAGAATGCACGATCACCACCGCCGTCCCATTGGGTGCCCACAAAAGCACGCAGGATTGGCGGTTTGGCCCCAAGCCTGCCTGAAAAGCCGATTCCAGAAACGAATGCGGAGCGGCAAAGATCGAAATCCAGGAGAAACTATGGCAACCAGCCAGACGGTAAGTGAGATCCCCATCGCGTTGGAGGATCCGATTGCCCATCTGCCGCGTGCCGGCATCGCGGTATATAAGAAAGGCCGTTCGATATTTCAACAGGACCAGCCGTCCACCAGCCTTTACCGCGTAATCGACGGCAGGGTTAAGGTCGCCCGCATGGCAAACAACGGGCGCGAGACTATCGTAGATATTTATCGGACCGGCGATTTCTTCGGCGAATTCGCCTTGCTCGGTCTGCCACGTACGCTGGAACAGGCGACCGCCCTGGAAGATACCAAAGTGATGGCTTGGAGCGCCGCGCGGATTCGCACCATCTTCGAGACGCGGCCCAAACTGGCGATCGCGCTGCTGCAGATCGTCATGCTGCGCTCTCTCGAATACGGGCATCGGATCGAAAGCCTGTCGGTGGACAGCGCCGAGCGCCGGTTGGCTCGCGCGCTGATCTACCTCTCGCGGAGGCTGGGCGCGGCGGAATCCGATGGCGCTTACCGCATGCCGCCCTTTACACACGAACTGCTGGCGCAATACGTGGGCGCCTCGCGCGAACTCGTCACACAGTGTATGAATGAGTTCCGCAAGCAAGGCTATGTTGGATATTCGCGCGATGGCATCGTCCTGTACCGGGGCGCGTTCGACGGCTGGCTGGACCGGATCGGCACGCACGTCGTCAAGACGAGATTGGATCGGCTTGGCGCGGACGGGGATGCCACTGAAACAGCCGCTCTGAAACGCGCATGAAGAACGCGGGAGGGCTTACCTCCTCAAGCGGCAGCAGGACCGCGCGGCGGCGCCAAGGGCCCATTAGCAGTCGCGGCTCGAGGAGGGGGACCCAAGATCGCCTGAACCTTCTCTTTCAGGGTCTCTCCATCGAACGGCTTCGGCAGGAATGGCATGTTGGCATTTTGCTTGATGATCTCGCTCATGTCTGCACCTGACATAACCAACACCTTGATTCCCGGACGCTCTTTCATCAGATGCGCGCACAAGCCGGCGCCATTCAGCCTAGGCATATTCGCGTCAGTGATCACCAAGTCTATTGCTCCGGGGTACTCGCGTGACAGTTCCAACCCTTCATGGCCGTCCGCGGCGGAAAGCACGAAGTACCCATCGTGCTGCAATAGCAGGGTAACGAGATTGCGGATCAGGGCTTCGTCATCGACGACCAGAATGACAGGCTGGTGCACTCCCAAAGATCGGAGATTTGGCAGTTCGACGGGTCTTACAGTCCAGCCATTGGCTGGAGGTTCCGGAGTCATCTTACGAACCCCCCCGGCTGACCGATAAGCCGGCGCGAGCCGCATTTGTGGCCCCCGCCGGTCAAGATATGCCCCATATTAGTGATGCCCGCCCCCTCCGCCGCGAGAACCGCCGCCGCCCGCCGATTGTCTCCGCTGCATCTGCTGGGACTGCTGCGTATGTCTCTGCTGCATCTGCTGCGTCTGTTGCTGATGGCGCTGTTCCATTTGCTGCGATTTCGCCTGGCCGGCCTGCTGCCGATGTTCCTTATCCTGCTGCTGCTGGAGTTTCTGCCTCTCCTGGTTTTGTCTTGCGCTTAACTGGTCCTGCTGTTTTTGGTATCGCTGGTCCAGCTTCGAATTTCCCGTGTTGGGGGCAGCGGAGTGTGCGATGGGCGGCAGTTCCTTGGGGTGGATCGCGGTGCCGCCACGAGCGCTGTCTTCCGAACGTCCGCCTGGCGTCGCGTCGTGGTTCGCGGACGGCCGCTGTTGAGGAGCGCTGCGGGCGGCCTGCGCATGTTGTGTCTGAGCGGCTACTGGCCCGGCATGCCTGCCACTCGCGGCGGCCTCTTCTTGCGGCGTGGCGCGCGCCTCGATCCCGCCCTTACCGCCGTTGTAGCTGACGCGGCCACCTGCGGCCTCGTTCACCCTCGCATTATAAACATTGCGGACGGAGCCGGCATTCACGCGATTGTACGCCGTGTTGTAGAAGAAATGGCCGTTGTCCCAGTGTCCCCCATCATAACCGCGGCCGAAGTAACCGAAGCCGTAGTTGATCCCGCCATAGAAACCGACTCCCAAGCCCCAGTAACCTTCATTGAAAAAGAATCCGCTACCGCGCCAACCCCAATAGCCGGGAGTCCAGAGGAACCCTGCTTCCGGAGCCATCACCCAATCGCCCGACACCCAATAGTAGGCGCCGTCACCCCAAGCCCAATAACCGGGCGTCCAGATATATCCGTCGCCGGGGCACATAGGCTGCTCGTAGACGGGCAGTTCCGGCGGCGCGACGTCGACCGATATGCCAACTTGCGCGAAAGATACCGTGGACAGACAGAGCGCTCCTGCCGCCAGGAACAGTGAACGGCCGAAGGCGACACTTGCAACGTGGGTGAGTCTCATTGATTCCTTTTCTTTTCCTATGACGGCCGAACGAAAACCCCGCCTGGCCCGGTTTCCACGCGCGTGGTGGGCCGGGAAATTTCGTTCGCCGGGATGCCTTATGTGCAATCCGAATGCCGAACCTGAAACCCGCGATATCATGCAGGCGCTGGAGGAGTAAGTGCATAGCCTGCATGCGGAAATGCCAAAGTTACCGGTCTTCGATCGGGAGGCGGGTTCGGCAAATCGGTTTGAATCGAACGGGCTACCACGGATTGGCAAACCTGGCGTCGTGTAGCAGGTCTGTATCTGTGAGACTGCGCAGGAACGCCAGCAAGTCAGCCCGATTCTGCGGGGTCAGACCGATGCCGGTAATGCGCGGGTCTTTATTTGGATTATCGTGTCCCAGGCCAGCGTAGGGTCCGTCCTTTATGGTTCGTCCGCCGGCCACGTAGTGATCGAGAACTCCCTCCAGAGTGGCGATACTCCCATCGTGCATATACGGTGCGGTCAGTTCCACATTACGCAGAGACGGCGCCTTGAACTTACCTACGTCCTCCGGCTTCCGGGTGTGTTCGAAGATGCCCAGATTCGGCATTGGATAAGAGAACTTGCCTGCCATATTGTAGAGACCGGTATTATGATACCGGATGGCGGCATCCGGGCTGCCGGCGTAATCCGTCGCGTCGCTGAAGTTGAAGCCGCCGTGGCAGCGGAAGCACCCGCCAAACTGATCGCTGAAAAACAACGACTCGCCGCGTTGGGCCGAGCCGGAAATCGCGTCCCGTTCGCCGTCGAAGTGGAAGCGATCGTAAGGAGAGCGCGCCGAGATAATGGTTCGTTCGAAAACTGCCAGCGCCTTCGCCAGGTTCGCCATGGTGAAGGGATCTTTCGAGTCTCCGAATGCCTTTGGGAAAAGTTCGCGGTATACCGCATCGGAACGCAACAGGTCGATCAGAGATCCCTCGCGGCCCAGAAGCCCTAGTTCGACGGGATGCTCGGAGAACATGGGAACCAGTGCCTGTTGTTCGAGCGAGTGAAGATCGGGATTGCTCCACGTGAGTACCGCGCTATACGCCACATTCACCAGACTCATGGCTTTGCGCGGATGGGCTTGGCCGGTGGACCCCAGGGGCAGGGCCTTGCCGTTGGTGAATGCCAGATCCTGGCGGTGGCACGATGCGCATGCCTCGGTGCCGTTCACCGACATGCGCTTGTCGTAGAAGAGATAGCGCCCCAGGCGTGCCTTGGCCGCCGACATCGGATTGCCGGACGGGACGCGTGGCCTCGGGAATCCCTTCGGCAGGCTCCAACGGTATTCCCCGGCCCCTCCGCGCGCAGTTTGGAAGCTGTACACGGCGCCCGTTCCCAACAGGCATGTCAGCAGGAGCCGGCGCGTCCGGGATCTAGGATGCCGGCTTCCCTGTGCCAATCCCGATTCGTACCGCGTTGGACACCCGCCCGTTGACATGACAAAGAAGGTCCGCCTCGCCGACCCCGCGCAACTCCGCCGGAATCTCGATGGTAATCTGGTCCACACCATCTTCACCTGTGGGTCCGAAAGCCACGACTGGCACACGCCGCCCGGCAATGGTTACTTCAACGTTCGAAAGCGATCCGGCGTAGCGCAGTCCGCTGCCTCTCAACCGCACCGTAGTGGTAGCGCCCTTGGTCACTGGAATCGGGATCGTGCGGCAGTCGGCGTATGGAGATGCGTTCGGTCCACGGCCCGGTGGTGTGCAGAACGAAATCTCCGACTGCCAGCGGCGGCCGTCCGCGGAGACCCGGGTAGCGGTCCCCGATGCCGGCCCCCGACAGCTCACATGCGTAAAAAATCCGGGCGCGGCCTCGGTGACGATAAAGTTCGTGCTGATGCGGCTGCCATCCTTGCGCACGATCGTCATGCGGGCGGGTCCCAGCGCCGACTCCGCGGGAATCACGAAATTAATCTGTCCCCAGCCCGCCGCGGCCCAAGCGATCCCGGCCGGGCGCGTAGCGCCCAGACTGTCGGTAACCTGTACCGCGACGCCTCCCAGCGTCAGCGGCAAGCGTGGCCCCTTGCCGGTCGCGTCGCGTTCCGCCATGACCGGTCCGTAGGCGATGGCGTAACCGCCGCGCGCCACGTCCGGGCCGCCTCCGGTGCTCACGATGAAAAGCCCACGCTCCACGGTGGATCGCATATGGGCCTGCACCACTCGTCCCAGGCCCGCCTCCGCGCTCACGTGCCCGCAGGTCCAGCCGTTTTCCAGGGTCGTCGCCGCCAGCAGCGAAGCCTCCTGGATCAACTTGCCCGGCTCGTAGGCGGAAACCAGCCAGGAGATTCCGTGCGCATCGAAATAATTCAGACTGCCCTCGACCCATTCGCCGGCGGCTGTGGGATCGGACGGAACAAGTGCGCATTCCGCCGCGTCGTCCAGATGGAAACCCCAATCGTTTGCCAGGACTGGCGAGCGCTTCGCCAGAAAGCCGAAGTGGGCCTCGCGTTCCGCGTCTGTGCGCGTGGCGGCGAGGCGTGGAGAGACTTCGTAAACGATGTTGGCGTCGGCGATCGGCGGCGCTTCGCCTGTCCGGCTGGCGCCTTCGAACATGCGGTCGTCCTTCCAGCTCATGGCAAGGATCGGCTGCTTCGCGCCGGCCGCGCGGATCACTTGCACCAGATCCTGGATGCCGATGACTTCCCGCCCGTCCCCTGTTTCGCCGCCGTGCCGCCAGAAATTCCAGCCTGCGGCGGACTGCGCGCCGCCCGCACTCTTGGGGACGGCCGCGGGTTCCGGATCCTCGAACACATCGAAGATCACGTTTGGATAATCCTTGAAGAACGCCGCGCAACCGCGTTCATGTTGAAGCGTAGCCGGATAGCGCTTAGCGCGGTCCCCGAATACGGTCCCACGTCGGCACCCGACCGGTAGTTGTAAGCTTCCGTCTGCAAGCGAAATTCCGCCAGTTGAGTGCCGCGTATCAGGAACGGGCGGCCGGCAGCATCGACGATCCGGTTGCCCGCCACGTGAAAGGGTCCGCGCGGCGCCGGAGTGAGTGCTTGCCGATCTTGCGGAGGAAGAACGGTTGCGCCGAACAAAACTGACGAAAACAGCAGCAGCCCCGGCGCGTTTCTGGAGATCGCAAAGGGTAGCATATTGGATGCGATTATATCAGCCGCGGGCTAACTGAACGAGCGATTTCGGCCTGAGCGTTTCCCGACCGGTACTATTGTCTACTTCGCCTGTGTCTCGGTGCGCTCAAGTTCCGCTATCCGCTGACGGATAGCGGGCACATCTTCCGCCTTTGGAGCCAGCTTCATGTATTTCGTAAAGTGGTCTATCGCGCCCCGGAAATCGCCCTTGTCCGCCAACACTTTGCCCAGCAGCGCTTCGGCGGCCGGATAGTCGTGCGCGTTGTCGAGTTCGATCGCTCTGCGGGCAGCCTTTTCGGCCGCGTCCGCGCTCTTCAACTCGTAATTGGCCACCGCATAGTAAAAGTAGATTCCGGGGAATTCGACGGGGTCCAGTTGTATGGCGCGCTCCCCGACGGCAGCCGCGTCTTCCATCCTTTTCGCGGCAACCGCCATGCGAATCAACTGCAGGTAGGGGCGGATGTACTTGGGATCGGCCTTAAGCGCGCGCTCGCAAGCATCGGCCGCCGCTTTCGGCTGGGATTCCCGCTCCAGCACTGCGCCGAGCTGGCTCCAGGCTTGCGCATAATCCGGATACAAGGCGGCGGCTCGCTCAAACTGCTTCTGCGCGCCGGCAAGCTTGTTATCGCCCATGGCCTGGAGGCCTTTGTCGTAGGCTTTCGCGGCTTCCTTGGGAACATGCAGAGCGGTTACCGAAACGGTGGATCCTTCGGGATCGCCGATCTGCTTCAGCACGATCACCGCACCCTCATGCAGCGTGACGACGGCTTTCCGGTAGCCCTTCAGCCAAACGGAAAGTGCACATTTATCGCCCGGATGCCGCATTGTTATGGGATCGGCCCCCGGATCCATGACTGACGGGACCGTGTAGATGATCACCCCGTTGGCGAAAGCACTCAAAACATGGCAGGGCGGCAAATCCTGGCCGGCCGGCGGGTCGGTGAACAGGGGCGTCGAGGGAAGGTTGCCGCCGTTTTCCAGGGCGAGCGTTGCGCGATACTGATCGCTCTGGGCGAAACAGGCGGCAGCCAGCGCCACCGCGCAACCTATCTTCACCGTGCGAATCATGGCATGCTCATGGTAACGCACGGGGGGAACCCGTGGCCTTAGCGGGGCACGTATAGGAACACAGCTTCCACGTCCCTGCCCGTGTCACGCGCGGAAACCGAGGTTCCAAAGGCATACCAGGTTGCCGGAATGCTGCGCAAGCCGAGGCGCTTGGCCATGGGCACGACCTGCGGATTCTGGATGCCGGCGTTACGCGTATCAAGGCACACTGGGCGTCCAGTTCCGGCGGCACGAGCCAAGCGAGCGATTGCCGGAATTGGTCTTGTTTCCACTGGATCGGCATTGGCGCGCTGGCGTACCACCAGGACACCGTCATTTTTTCGGCAATCGGGGTCATGCCCGGAACTTCGTAGTAGCCCATACCGTCCTCCGATTGCGGACCCGCCAGATATGACCTTGACTGGCGCACTTGCCGCCTTCGCAATCGGAGCATATACACCTTCCGGATCGCCTTCATCGGCGTGAGCCCGCAAGGTCGCGTTCGCGAAACGGTTGATCGGCTTCGTACAGCGCAACCCGCATGCTGATGCCGGCCTCCAAAGCGCGAAGGTTCTCTTGAGTAGCTCGAGCCAGGGCTGCGCGCGCAGTTGACACCGCCTCGGCGAACCGGCCCCGCTCGGCGTACGCCGCCGCGAGTGTGTCCAGCATCCCCGCATCGCTTCCGCCGGAGATTTCCACCGCGCGAAGGGCTAAGGCCAACGCCTCGCCGCCATCCCGGATGCTCGCATCCGGCGAAGTCGCCAGCACCCACGCCGCACGCTGCAAAGCCGTTGCGTCATTCGGGTGCAGCCGGATGGCCTCTCTCCACCCGGCGAGGCCCGCCGCCGCGCGGAGCTTGCTTTCCGATGCTTTTCGAAGATGCGCGCCAGCTTCCTCCCGGCGGCCCGTCATCAGCAGCACGGCCGCCAGATTCCGGTGCGCGGATTCGTCGTCCGCATCGAGCTCCAGGACCTTTCGCCACTGCTCGGCGGACGCTTCGTACTCTCCTTTCTTCTGCAGATAGGCCGCGTCATTCACCAGGCGGTAATAGTCGATCACCGGCCCGCCGATTTGGCGCAAACCATCCGGCGGGATGTTCACGAACTCCGGAATATTCACCGCCCGATTGGCCGCGGTTGCGTTCTCGATCGGAATCGGCGGACTGTCGTTGCCTTCCCGGTCGATGTGCGTGAGATACATCTGCGTGTAAGGCGACCTGCCTTTGGACGAGAAAACCATCCATCGGCCGTTGGGCGAGAAGCTGTGCCACGAGTTCATGCGGGCCGTGTTGCACTGCATGCGCCGCGCCGTTCCGCCGGCCGCCGGCACGATGTATAACTGGCTGTCGGGACGCATCAACTGCCCGTTGCGGCACTTCACGAAGACGATCCATCGCCCGTCCGGGGATACTTTTGGGAAGGTAATTGCTCATCCCATTACGAGATGCGCCCGCGATCGGCTCCGGCACGCCTCCCCGGCCGTCGCGGAACGGAATCCGGTAGAGGTCATACTGAAGTTGCAGCTCATTGGGGTCGTCGGCGAACTGCGCCGGCGGCGCACCCGGCCGATCGGGGTCCGTGGCCCCCGCGCGTGCGAATACCAGGTACTTGCCGTCCGGGCTCCATACGGCTCCCATCTGCACGAACTGTGAGTCGTCGGCGCCAGGCAACGGCAACAGAACTCCCGTGCGGCGGCTGTACCAACTCAGGATTCCACGCGTTGGATAGAACACCTGCAGGAACCGGTAGTCCTTGAAGTTGGCCACGTAGTAGTTGCTGGAAGGCTCGGCCGTGCCGCCGGCCATCGCCGCTGGGTTGACCGTAGTGGCCACGTACTGCCCGTCCGGCGAAACCTGCGACATAAAGCCGATGCGCACGTTCCCCTTCAGCTTGCCTGCCGGCGAACTCCACTGAATCAAGTCCTGCTTGCGGATCGCCATCTCGCGCGCAACCGGAGCAAGAATGTACATTCCCCGGTTGTTTTGCAGGCCGTCCAGATCCATTCCCATTGTTTTACCGTCGGCGGAGAACGAATGGCAGTTGGCGCACAACGGCAGGTTGTCCATCACCACCCGGCTGCGTTCGTCGCCGACATTCCGTATTCTCCAGGCCACCAAGGGCACCGCCTCCGCGGCCAGCGGTTTGATCACGCCCTTCTCCAGTTCCGAGGGCATCAACGGGACATCGCGATAGAAAATCGGCGCACCCACGGGATCCGTCGATGTGCGAATGGCGACCCTGCCGCGCGAGACGGCGCGGTCCAACGCCTCTCCGCGAAAGCCGGTGATGGTTACGGTAGCGGCGATGGCAGCCGAACGCCGTTTGATGGCCTGCCACATGGCGCGGTCCGGCGTCCAGGTATGCGCCGCGGACAATTCAGGCGTGAGCGCAGGCGCTCGGTTCGTGTCCGCCACGCAATCCGGATCGATTCTCCCGATGCGCGGCCTTGCGCCTCTCGAGGTCCCCTGAATCTCCGGCCCGCCATCGCCGAACGAGAATTCGATGCGCCAAAACGTGACGCTCTTGCCGGCATCGCGCCACAACCAGGTCGGGGGAGTGATTTCAGGCGGGAAGATGGATCCTTCTTGTGGATAATCGATCGTGATCGGAGCCGGCGGGCTTGCCGCACTCAGCGCCATCAATAGCCCCGGCAGCAGCAATAGTTTTGGCGAAAAACCGGCCATCATGGGCCGGCTAATCGAGCACCGGGCTAACGCTCAGGACAATTTTGCGGGCGGTCTCCTCGGATATCTCACGAACAAAGACCACGCGCGAGCTACAAGAACCCGTCTTGCCCGGAACCATGACGCTGAAGGCGTTGGTATCGGAGGCTTTCACCGCGGTCTTGTCCTGATAAAACACGCGCTTGGAGGAATTCTCGAACACCTTCTCCTTGGGTATCCCCAGCAGATTCAGCAACGATTCCGGGAGTGGCTTGAATGCCTGGCCGGGCTGGCTGGTGACCACGGCGATGGCGTTGGTGGCATCCTGCAGGACGGCCCAACCAGCGCGATCCGGAGAAGCCTCCCAGTCCTCGGGGACCGTGATCTGGCACACGCCCTTGGAGTCTCTGATCGTCTTCCACTTGTCCGGCAGCGACTGAGGAACGGCCACGGCGGCCAAGAAGGCAAACAGAGCGAAAACCCTGAAATACCCCATGCCTAAAGTGTAGCGCCGGGCCGCCGCAGAAACAATGGCCGGTGTTCGCCCTCGCAAGCGCTATGGAACGGGGATGCCGTCCTCCGACGTGAATGGCGAAGCCGGCAATCCCGCGGAATTGTAGAGATTGACTGCGGGGGCGTTCGCCCATCCGTACCGGACATACTTGGGATCGGCAACCTGCCCGGACCCGGCGACCACGGTGTTGCCGTCGATACGAGCGGTTGCGCCGACAAAACGGCCGTCCACTCCTGCCACCTCAAATCCCTGCAGATCGCCGCCTTTCGCCGCCAAACCATCGGCAATATGATCGAACCACACGCGCAGGCCATCGCCCTCGCGCGTGGCCTGCCGGAAC
>JBEKIM010000088.1:0-17986 GCA_050011755.1 Bryobacteraceae bacterium
GGGCGTCACGCCTGCAGAGGGTCTCCAGACCCGATCTTTGGCGAGCGTAAGCTCGCCCACAGCGGGACGCAAAAGTCCCGCGGGGCATGCCCCACCTTCACGCCTTCTTGAACGCCAGCACGGCGTTCAGCCCGCCGAACGCGAACGAATTCGACAGCACGTATTCCACCTGGGCCGGCCGCGCGCGATTGGGGATCACGTCCAGGTCGCATTCCGGATCCGCCATGCGGTAATTCGCGGTCGGTGGCAGCATGCCGTCGCGCAGCGCCAGGACAGCGGCCACCGCTTCCAGCGCCGCCGCCGCCCCCAGGGCGTGCCCGTGCATGGATTTCGTCGAGCTGATGGCCAGTTTGTTGGCGTGCGCGCCGAAAACGCTGCGAATGGCCGCCGTCTCGGTCGGATCGTTAGCCGCTGTCGCGGTGCCGTGCGCGTTGATGTAGCCGATCTGTTCCGGCCCGATGGCGGCGTCGCGCAAAGCCCCGCGCATGGCCCTGGCGGCGCCTTCCGCCGACGGCTGCGTAATATGGCAGGCATCCGCCGACATGCCGAAGCCCACCAGTTCGGCGTGGATGCGCGCGCCGCGCGCCTCGGCCGCATCCCAGGGTTCCAGCACCAGCATGCCCGCGCCTTCCCCTAAAATCATTCCGTGGCGGTCGCGCGAGAACGGCCGGCACGTGTCCGGCGACACCACGCGCATGGCTTCCCAGGCCTTCAGAATGCCGAAGCTGAAAGGCGCTTCGCTGCCGCCGGTCAACGCCAGATCCACCATCCCCGAGCGAATCATCCAGAACGCCTGGCCGATGGCGTGTGCCGCCGACGAGCACGCTGTCGAGATCGTGAAACTGGGACCCGTGATCCCGAACTCCATCGAAATATGGCTGGCGCCCGCGTTGGCCATGGTCTTGGGAATCGTGAGCGGATGTACCCGGTTGTGGTTCAGCTTGTAGACTTCTACAAAGCCGATGTCCTCGGTGGACTGGCCGCCCACGCAGGAGCCGGTGATGATGGCGGTCCGCTCGCGCAGCTCCGGAGTCCATGCGATGGCGGCTTCCGCCACCGCTTCGCGCGCGGCGATCACGGCGAACTGCGCGAAACGGTCCATGAAATCGGCGCGGCGGTCTTCGAAGTAGGGCGCGTGGGAATACCCGCGCACTTCCGAGCCGTTTTGGAAACGTATCCCGGAGCAGTCCACCGATTCCAGGGGCCCGATTGCCGAGCGGCCCTCCAGCAGCGTGCTCCAGAACTCACACGCGGTGCGGCCGGGTCCGGCGATCACGCCCACGCCGGTAATGGCGACGCGCCGCATACTATTGCGCGGTGGGCGTCCCCGCCGACTTGGCGGCGCGGAGTCGCTCCACGCCTTCCACCATCTGACGCACGTTGCGAACCGTCTTCACTTCTTCGTCTGGGATGCTGATGTCGAACTCGTTTTCGAGGGCGAAAAGAATCTCGACCGCATCCATGGAATCGATACCTAGTTCTTCAAAGGAACTGTCAATGGTCACCCGATCCTGGGGGATGCGCTTGGAAGTTGCAATCACTTTGCAGGTTCTCTCGATCAATTCGTCGGACATAATAAGCGGCTAACCGTCTCGAATTTGTAACCCCGATCCTGCAAAGCAGGGACCAGGCTGGCTACGGCTGCGACCGTTTCCCGGATATCGGGATTGGCCCGCACCGCGCGTCCGTCATGCAGGCATAGGATAGAGCCATTGGCCATCCCCGCCAACATCCGGCCTACTATGGTATCAGCCTTCAGCTTCCAATCATAACCGATAGCGGTCCACATCACGCCTTGCAGTCCCAGTCGCCGTTGGGCTTTCCGGAAGCCGAACCAGCGGGCGCCGTACGGAGCGCGCAACAGGAGTGGCGGGTGGCCTGTGGCATCCGCGATGGCATTCTGGGCGCGCGCCAGTTCCCGATAGATAAACCCGGCGGAATGAAAGCAGAATAGCGGATGAGTGTGGCTGTGATTACCGATTTCGTGGCCTCCCGCGTAGACCGCCCGGGCCACATCCGGTAAACGCTCCACGTTCATTCCGACCTGAAAGAACGTGGCCCGAACCTGGTATTTATACAGCAGATCCAGGATGCGGGGGGTCGATTCGCTGGGCCCGTCGTCAAATGTCAGGGCGATCGCCTTGCGGCTGCGCGGGCCGCGGTGGACCGAAGGCCCAAAAACGGACGCCGCGCGGCCGCGCACCGCCCAGGCCAGAAACGCGGCCGATGCCGGGGCGGCGGATAGGGCGGCTATCTCAGCGGTGGTCATGTCGGGATGGTCTGCCGCACCCTAAAATTCCTTTAATGTACCAGGGCATTGATCTCCTGTAGTTTGCGCGGATCGAACTTGGGCTTGCGGTCGTAGGTCATCAGGCCGTTGATCTCCTGTTCGACGTCGGTCAATTGGGTGTAGCACAGGCCCGCAAACCCGGGAATGCGGGCAATGGCGCTGTAGAGCCCGCGCAGGCGTTCGAGCGCCGAGTCCGCGGTTTTCTCTACTCCCGAGTAGCCCCAGGCCTCCGGCGGCACGTCGTGGCCCGGCGGGATAAACGCGATACCGCCGAACTCCGTTAACGACACCGGCGAACCGTTGTAACGATAGCCCGGAATGAGCGCGGCCTTGGCATTATCAGGCACGCCGGCGCCCGGCTTGCCCAGTTCTTTGTAGCGCTCGTAGAGCAGATCGCCTGTGCGCGTGTAATCGTGGATGGCGAACAGATCGGTCATATGGGTGTGCTCCCAGCCGTCGTTGTCCACCACCAGGCGTGTGGTATCGAGCGAGTGCGTGAGGGCGTAAAGCGATTTCAGATGACTCTGCTGGCGCGGGTCGCGCAGGTTGGGCACGCCCCAGCTTTCGTTGATGGGTACCCAAATCACGATCGACGGGTGGTTGTAATCGCGTTCCACGGCGGCGGTCCACTCCCGGGTGAAGCGGGACACGTAGGCGTCGTCGAACTCATATGCGTTGGCCATCTCGCTCGAAACCAGAAAGCCCAGGCGATCGGCCCAATAGAGATAACGGGGGTCCTCCAACTTCTGGTGTTTGCGCGCCCCGTTGAAGCCCATGTCTTTGGCGCTGCGGATATCGTACTGGATGGCTTCGTCGGTGGGTGGAGTCAGGTTACTTTCCGGCCAGTAGCCCTGGTCGAGCACCATCTTCAGGAAAACAGGGTCGCCGTTCAGCAGCACTTTGCCGTGTTCGGCAGTGACGCGGCGAACGCCGAAATAGGTCTCCACGCGATCCAGCACGGCGCCGTTGCGGCGCAGCTCGAGCGAAAGGCCGTACAGATTTGGCGCCGCGGGCGACCATAGCTTCGGCTCATTGATGGCCAGCAGGGCCGTGGTGCGCGCGGAACTGGTATGGGACGTCGTGGAGGCCACGGATCTTCCCGCGAAACTGGCCGTTGCGGTCACGTCGAGATCGGGCTGCGGGCGCGCGATCGCGAACTCCATCCGCACCGCGCCATCCGTCGAAGGCGTGACCTTTACCCGTTCGATATAACTGGCGCCTACCGGCTCCATCCAAACGGGCTGCCAGATGCCGCTGGTTCGCGTATAGAAAATGCTCTTCGATTTGGGTTCCCAATACTGCTTGCCGCGCGGGATGTAGCGATCCGTCGGGGGAAAGTGCGCGCGTACGGTGAGGGTGTTGGCGCCGGGCGCCAGCAGGCGTGTGACGTCGAAGGAAAAAGGCGTGTTGCCGCCTTCGTGGCTGCCGGCCAGTTTTCCGTTGACCCAGACCATCGACCAGTAATTCACCGCGCCGAAGTGGAGTAGCACCCGTTGGCCTTTCCAATCGGGCGGCAGAGTCACCGCGCGCCGGTACCAGATCCAGGGGTGGAAAGAGGTATCGCCAATGCCGCTGAGCCGGCTCTCGAAACAGTAAGGGACGGTGATGTTCCGGCTGAATTTAGGGCTGGTGGCGGCCCAATCGGCATCCAGGCCCGCGTTGGCATCGTCAAACTCGAATTCCCAGGGGCCGTTCAGGCTGAGCCAGCGGGCCCGTTGGAATTGTGGCTGGGGATACTCTGGGCGCGGGATGACAGCCGCGTAGAGAGCGCAGCAGGTAAGAATGAGAAACGCTGCACATTTATGCATACGAAATTCCATTGTAGAAAAGCCACACCCCGTGGCGCACGCTTCAGCGTGCCGGCGGGACTTTTAAGTCCCGCTTCTTCGATCTGATTCTTCAATCGATGGTGCCGGTGAAAAGCCGGCTGCGGGACTTAAAAGTCCCGCCGGCAGGCTGAAGCGTGCGCCACGGGCAAGCGACGTTGGGCAGACTGTTCGTACCATCGATTTGATGCTCGGATACTATTGTCGCGCCAAGAAGCCTGCCGCATCATAAACTCATGGCGAATAACGATGAACGGCTCGACCCATCGGTGGAGCGGCGCGAGTCGCGGCGATTTGCGATCGAACAGGAAGTCCTTTACAAAATACTCGACCACCGGGCCACCACCCCGGAAAGCGGCGCCGGAAGGACCCTCGACATCAGCAGCGGGGGAGTGCTTTTCGAAACCCAGCAGCGCCTGCGCGCTGGAAAGCGGATCGAGGTGTCGGTGAACTGGCCGGCCCAATTGGATGGCGGATGTGCGCTCAAATTCGTGGCGGTCGGCCGCGTGGTCAGGGCCGACGAGAAGCAGGCGGCCATGCACATCGAACAACACGAATTTCGCACCCGGCGCACCCGGGAACTGCCCGCGGTTGAGCCGGAAAAGCCATCCCGCGCCAACGTACCGTATTATTAGAGTTGGCCCTCACGCCCGACAGCGATTCCGCAATCGATCGGTACCGCGCCCTGCTGGACGTTTCCGAATCCATCTCGCTCAACCGGGACCTGCCTGCCCTGTTCGAAGACCTGGCCCAACGTTTGCGTGGCGTCGTTCACTTCGATTATCTGAACCTGGTATTGCATGTCCCGGACCGCAATACCATGCGCTTGCGGGTGCTTACCTCCACACAGCCTACGGACTCCTCTTTTTGGGAGACGCCGGTGGACGAAACGCCTTCCGGACTGGTTTGGCAGACCCAGCAGCCGCTGGTCATCGACGACATAGACCGCGAGATCCGCTACCCCAATGTCATGCAAATGCTGAAGGGCCACGGAATGCGTTCCTGCTGCGTCCTGCCCTTGACCACGGCGCAGCGGCCTTTGGGAGCTATGGGACTGGGCGCCGCGACTCCCTCGGCTTTCGATCGCGCCGACCTTGAGTTTCTGGCGCAGGTCGCCCGCCAGGTGGCCGTCGCGGTGGAGAATGTGCTCAACTACGAAGCCGCGCAGTGTTATCAGGGAGAACTGGCGCGCGAGCGCGATCGTCTGCAAGTGGTGCTCGACGTCACCAATGCCATGGTCGCCAATCTGGATCTGCGCGAGCTGTTCCGGGCCGTCTCCGGGCTGTTGCGCCGCTTGATCCGGCACGAGTATGCCAGCCTGGTGGTGGTCGATCCCGCCAAGGGGCACCTTCGTCTCGAAGCTCTCGATTTTCCCGGAGGCGATAACCAGATCCATGAAGCCCAATCGGCCTCGCCCGACGATTCGCCGGCGGCCGGCGCCATGCGCACGCGGCAGCCGCTGCTCTGGAATCGCCGGGATGCCGAGCATTTTCCTTCCGAGATCGTGCGCCGCCTGTTGGCCGCGGGCCTGCAATCCGCCGTTTGCATCCCGCTGCTGCGCGGCGACCGGGCGCTGGGCACTCTGAATGTGGCCAGCATGCGCGACGAAGCCTTTGCGCCGCACGACGTCGAGTTGCTCACTCAAATCGGCAATGAATTGGCCATCGCGGTCGAAAACGCCCTCGCTTTTCGCCAGATCGAGGAGCTCAAGGACAAGCTGGCGGAAGAAAAGCTGTATCTGGAAGACGAAATCCGCACCGAATACGATTTCGAGGAAATCGTGGGCGATGCGCAGTCGTTGAAACGGGTGTTACGCGCGGTGGAAACCGTAGCGCCCACCGATTCGACCGTGCTCATACAGGGCGAAAGCGGTACCGGCAAGGAGCTGATCGCGCGCGCCATACATAACCTGAGCGGACGCCGCCAGCGCACGTTTGTCAAAGTCAACTGCGCGGCGATCCCGACCGGCCTGATCGAGAGCGAATTGTTCGGCCATGAGAAAGGCGCGTTCACCGGCGCCATCAGCCAGAAGATCGGGCGGTTTGAACTGGCCGATAAGGGCACGCTCTTCCTGGACGAGATCGGCGACATCCCGCTGGAACTGCAGCCCAAACTGCTACGCGTTTTGCAGGAGCGCGAGTTCGAGCGGCTGGGCAGCGTGCGCACGGTGAAGGTGGATATCCGCCTGGTCACCGCCACCAATCGTGACCTGGGCCAGATGATCGCCAACCGCGAATTTCGCGAAGATCTGTTCTACCGGCTGAATGTCTTCCCCATCACGCTGCCACCCCTGCGCGAGCGCCACGAAGATATTCCGCAGCTGGTCCGCTATTTCACGCAGAAATATGCGCGGCGCATGAACCGGCGCATCGAGACGATTCCGAGCGAGGCCATGGAAGCTTTGAGCAACTGGAATTGGCCTGGGAATGTGCGGGAACTGGAGAATTTCATCGAGCGGGCCGTGATTCTGACGCGCGGATCGGCGCTGCATGTCCCCCTGGCGGAGTTGCGCAATGGCGCCGACGCGCCAGCTTCCGCCGTATCGGCGCCGCTGACCACGCTCGAGGAGGCGGAACGCGAGCATATCCTGCGCGCGCTGCGCGAGTGCAATTGGGTGGTGGGTGGACCGTCGGGCGCAGCCGCGCGTCTCGGGTTGAAGCGCACCACCCTGCAATCGCGCATAGTGAAGCTGGGGATCGGCGGCAGGCAGAAGAACATCGTCCAACCCTCGGCCGCGCGGTAGTAAATCTCCTTACCTGCTAGAGCATCCTTCTGCCGGCCTCGCGTGTGTCGTAGCCGCCCAAGCCTTCCAATTCGCGGCGAAACGCGGCGCGATTCAGCGTATCGAGCAGGGCGGCGACCGGCGGGTGATCCAGATGCGGGCGGCGGATCGCGAGGTCATAACGCCTGGTTTCGAGTGCTATAAAATCCAGCCCGAAGACGCGGGCGGCGGCGCGGGTGGCCATGCAGCAGTCCGCGTTGCCCGTCCGCACCTGCCAGGATGCGGGCAGATGTCCGGCAGCCAGGCGATCGTAGCCGCTTACCTTTCCGGCCGCAATGCCCAGGCGCGCGAGATACGCGTCCAAGAGTTTTCGGCTGCCCGCGCCGGGCTCGCGATTCACGATGGAAACATCCGGCCGCGCGAAATCCGCCACCGCGCGAATGGACTTCGGATTTCCCCGCGCCACCACCAGGCCCTCCTCCCAGATCGCCAGCGACACTACGGCCACGCTGTTCCGGGCGAAGAGATCGTGAATGGCGGGCAGGTTCGATTCTCCGCCGTCTTCGCTGCGCAAGTGCGTGCCGGCCACGTGGACCACTCCCTGCTTCAGGAGGGCCAGGGCCTCCGTACTGTTGCGATGGGCGGCGACCAGTTCTACGCCGGCGCGCAGCAGGTGGCGGGCGAGCACCGAAATGCCCGGATCGCAGCCGGCCACCAGGATCCGGTTGGCGAGATCGTACTCGTGGTGAAAGAGCTGCACCGTTGCTTTAAGGGTTTTGCCCGCGGGGGGAACGTCGCCGGCATCGCCAACGAGGACCGCATCCGCCGTCGGTAGATACCAGGGAACGGGCGACGGCGGTACCGCGAGGGTCCGCCGGTCTACACGGCAAAGCTGCATGGGATCGCCGGCGCGCGCGCCATCGGATTGGGGCAGCAGGGTTACCTTTTCGGTGGGCAGCGGAACCACGGGCGCGTCCGTGGGTAGCGCGAAGAGGTCCTCCACCCGGACTTCCAGCGTGCGCGCCAGGCGCAGGGCGACCGCGGTATTCGGAATATAGCTGCCGGATTCGATGGCGTAAATGGTCTGCCGGCTAATGCCCGCGCGCCGTGCCAGATCGGCCGCCGAAAAGCCCCGCCTCTGGCGGTGCGCCGTCAGGTGGTTGGCGATGTTGCGGTTGTCTTGCATGCGCGGCGAGTCAATTCGACATTACCCTTTTGACGTTATCTTTTGACGTTATCATGGAGGGCGGGTTCGAGCGAGCGGTTGAGTTGACCTCCGAGCAAAAAGAACGCTATTCGCGCCAGATCCTGTTCGCCGGCCTGGGCGAAGACGGACAGGAGCGCTTATTGCAGGCGCAAGCCGCGATTGTGGGCTGCGGCGCGTTGGGGAGTTTTCAGGCGGCCGCGTTGGCGCGCGCCGGCGTGGGACACCTCACCATCGTCGATCGGGATTATGTGGAGCCGGGCAATCTGCAGCGCCAGTGGCTCTTCGAGGAAGCGGATGCCGCCGAAGCCCTTCCCAAAGCGGTGGCCGCCGGCCGGCGCCTCCAGAGTATCAATTCGTCCGTGCAGGTACGCGGCGTGGTCGCCGATCTGTCTCCAGCGAACATTGCCGAACTGCTGGGCGGGGCGCAGGTCATCCTGGATGGTACCGATAATTTCGAAACGCGCTATCTGCTCAACGACTTCGCGCTGAGCCGCGGGATTCCGTGGATCTACGGCGCTGCCGTGGGCAGCTATGGCCTGACTATGCCGGTCATTCCGGGCCGCACGGCGTGCCTCAGATGCATCTATCCCGATCCGCCTCCAGGCGCGCAGCCCACCTGCGAGACCGCCGGCGTCCTGAACTCGATCACCGCCGTGATCGCCGCCTTGCAAACGGCGGATGCGCTGAAGATTCTTTCGGGCCGGATCGCCTCGGTGGAAGCGCGCCTCACCACCGTGGACGTTTGGAACGGCGGTATCCGGCAGATCGCGCAGCCCCTGCAGGACCCGGATTGCCCGGCGTGCGGGGCGCGCGATTTCGAATACCTGAATGGTCGCCGCCGCGCCCCGGTGAGCCTGTGCGGACGTAACGCCGTGCAGATCCACGAGCGCGCGCGGCCCATCGACCTGGCGCAGCTACAGGCGGCGCTGGCGCCCCTGGGAACCGTGCGCGCCAACGAGTTCGCCCTGCGCTTCCTCGCCGGACCCTATGAAATGACCATCTTTCCGGACGGCCGCGCGATCGTCAAAGGCACCACCGACATTGGCCTGGCGCGCAGCCTCTACGCGCGATACGTAGGCGCATAAGGCAGTGGCGCACGCTTCAGCGGGCGCCCCCGCGGATGCGGGTGAAACAGCGGCGAGACCCCCTGCGGGGCATCGTCGAAAGCGCGCCGCCCTCCAATCGTGTTTTTCATCATGTCCGGCGCGGGGCTAACTGATTGAGCGGCAATGGGGTCTCAGATGAGTGCCCCATGGGCGTGCTGCGGCGGACTTCTTCAGTCCGCCGCAAGCCGGCATCCACAGCGGGAGAATTGTGTGCGGCACTACAATATGCAACATGGCATCCACACGGAGGCATTTTCTGCAGGCGGGCGGCGTGGCATCGCTAGCCCTCGGCGCGGCCGGGAGCGGCCAGGGCCAGACTGCGGCCAACGATAAGATCCAGTTCGCGACCATTGGCTGCGGCATCATGGGCCAGGGGGATACCGAGACAGCCGGCAAGGTGCCGGGCGCCAGACTGGTGGCTGTGTGCGACGTCTACGAAGGCCGCTTGACGCGCGCCCGGGAGCGCTGGGGCGCGGGGTTGTTCACCACGCGCGACTATCGCGAGGTGCTGGCGCGTAAGGACATCGACACGGTGATCGTCGCAACGCCCGATCATTGGCATGCGCGCATAGCCGCGGAGGCGATGGAAGCGGGCAAGGACGTCTATGTGCAGAAGCCCATGGTGAAGCAGTGGCAGGACGGCCACCGGCTGATTGAAACCTCGCAGCGCACGCGCAGAATCCTGCAGGTCGGCAGCCAGCGCGTCAGTTCCGTGATCTACAAGAAGGCCCGGGAACTCTATCGCGCGGGCTCTATCGGCACCCTCAATGCCGTCGAGGCGTGGATCGACCGCAATTCCGCGCTGGGCGCGTGGCGCTATTCGATTCCGCCCGATGCCAGCCCCGCGACCATCGATTGGGACCGCTTTCTGGGCGAAGCGCCGAAGCATCCCTTCGATCCGCAGCGCATCTTCCAATGGCGCAACTGGAACGACTACGGAACCGGAGTGGCCGGCGATTTGTTCGTGCATCTGTTCAGCGGCATCCACTTCGTACTGGATTCCCAGGGACCCACGCGGGTGTTCGCGGCGGGCGGGATCTACTTCTGGAAAGGCGACCGCGATGCGCCCGACATCATGGTCGGGCTGTACGATTATCCGAAGACCGACAGCCACCCTGCATTCAATCTCGCACTGCGCGTGAATTTCGTTTGTGGGGGGCCCGAAACCGGACGGTTCCACTTCACCGGCAGCGAGGGAGTCATGACGCTCGGAGACGGGGTGAGTTTGAGCCAGCCGCCCAAGGAGACCGAACCTGGCGAAAGCGCGGGCGGCTTCTCCAGGGAGACGGCGGCAAAGATCATGGCGCAGCACCGCGAGCGCTATCCCGAGCGCCTGGTGACGGCGGCCAGCATGCCCGAAGGGGACGAAGATCATTACCTGGCGCCGCGGGATTATTCCGACGATTTCGAGCATCACTCCAACTTCTTCAATGCCGTGCGTTCCAGGCAGCCTGTAGTAGAGGACGCCACATTCGGGCTGCGCGCCGCCGGTCCGGCGCTGCTGGCGAATATGAGCTACTACGAGGGCCGCATCAAGCATTGGGATCCCGTGGCCATGCGCGTGGTGGAGAACTGAGGAGGAACGGCAATGGGAGCCAACGACAGAATCCGGATGGCGTTGA
This sequence comes from Bryobacteraceae bacterium, assembly GCA_050011755.1. GTDB lineage: Bacteria > Acidobacteriota > Terriglobia > Bryobacterales > Bryobacteraceae > Bog-159. The sequence continues at coordinate 10,774 of JBEKIM010000088.1, forward strand.
TCGGCGCGGGAGGCATGGGCCAGGGCGACGCGCACGACGCGGCGCGCATCGCGGGCGTGGAGATGGCGGCGGCGGCCGATATCTACGACGCGCGGCTGGAGCGCATGAAGGAGCTCTATCCCGGCATCGCCACCACGCGCGACTATCGCGAAGTGCTGGCGCGCAAGGATATCGACGCGGTGATCGTGGCTACGCCGGACCATTGGCATGCCCGGATCGCCATCGACGCTTTAGCCGCCGGCAAGGACGTGTATTGCGAAAAGCCGATGGTGCAGAAGATCGAAGACGGCAAACGCGTGATCGCAGCGGCGAAAGAGAGCGGACGCATCTTCCAGATGGGCAGCCAATACGCCAGCGCGCATTGCTTCGAGAAGATTCGGATGCTGCTCCAGGCGGGCGCCATCGGCGAGTTGAACATGGTGGAGGCATGGCTCGACCGCAACACCGCCGTGGGCGCCTGGCAATACTCCATCCCGCCCGACGCGAGCGCCGCGAACATCGATTGGAACGCTTTTCTAGGTTCGGCGCCCAAGCGGCCCTTCGAGCCCATCCGGCTATTCCGCTGGCGCAATTATCGCGATTACGGCACCGCCGTGGCGGGCGACCTTTACGTGCATCTATTCACCGGTCTGCACACGGCGACGGGCGCGACCGGTCCCACGCGCATTTATTCCACCGGCGGATTGCGCTATTGGGAGGACGGCCGTGACGTTCCCGACACGCAAATGGGCGTAATCGATTACGAGGCTTCGCCGCGCCACCCGCGCTTCCAATTCGTCATGCGGGTAAACTTCAAGAGTTCCAAGGCGGACGAGGATTTCGGCTATCGCTTCATCGGCAGCGAAGGATCGATCGTCACCGATATCGGCAGCGTAACGCTGAGCCGGGTGCCGCGCGAAAAAGAGCCCGGCCACACCGCCGGCACATTCTCCCGCCAGATGGAGGCGGACTACATCCACGCCTACCGGGAGCGCTACCCGCTCACGCCGGTAACCACCGCCACGCTAGGCCGCCCCACCGTGCAGCGCTTCACCTCGCCGCGCGACGCGCATGAGATCCACATGCACAACTTTATCGACGCGGTGCGCTCGCGCAAGCCATTCTTCGAGGACGCCGAGTACGGCTTCCGCGCCACCGGACCCGCGCTGCTGTGCAATGTCAGCTACTTCGAGAACCGCGTTTGCCATTGGGACGCCGCCACCATGACAGCCTCCTGAGACTAAATCGGGAGACGTGGCTTTTAGCGCGCGCCGGGCGGTGGCGATTTTTGGTCGGAATCGAGATGGCACTTCTTGTATTTCTTGCCGCTGCCGCACCAGCAAGGATCGTTTCGGCCCGGGGTCACGGGGCGGCGCACCGGCTCGGGTATGAAGTCCTCGTCGTCTTCGTCTTCTTCGAAATCGTCTTCCTCGTCCTCATCATCGTCGTCGAACGGATTGTCGTCTTCCCCGTCAACTTCATCTTCTTCTTCGTCTTCATCGTCGTCTCCGCCCCAGGTTCCCGAGCAAAAATCGTAGACAGTTACCGGGGGAACTTCGCCGGGCGGGGATGGTGGCTCATCCGCTTCGTCAGCGGCCTTAAAGATTTCGCGCAGCTCGCCGCGAGTCCGTCTTGGCAGCGCCGCGGCATAGGAGTCAAAAAGCGACCACGCGCGTTCCCGGCCTGGGCGCCCCTTGGAAGCATCCAGCGCGGCCGCAACACTGATGAAGAGTTCCTGGCGGCCGGACTTCGGAAAGGTGGCCAAGCCGTCCAGCAGGCTCACCAGGGCATCCTGTGTGCCGGGTAGATCGGGGATCACGGCGAGAGCGATGGCGAGTATCATGCGGTCCTCGACGCCGGCGCCTGGCACCATCTTGCGAATCGTAGCGAGCGACTCGTCCGGACGCCGCGCCGCGATCCGGCGTAGTGCCCAAAAAGCCGTATTACTGATGTCATCGTCGTCCACCGTGAGGCATTCGACGATTTCCGGCAATACCGCCGGGTCGCCGATCTCGCCCAGCAGCGCCAGGCTGTAAATGGCAGGCCCGGAGTCTACGTTTCCGTCGGCCATGCCGCGCAGAATCCCGAGGAGCAAAGGCTGGCAGCGCACGCCCTCCGCGAGAATGTCGTCGACCGTGCCGGGGTCCAATCCATCGTCGCCCAATTCCAGCACATCATCGATGAGCCGATGGGGAGCCAGCCGCCGACTGACGTCTTCCGGCTCGCTAGGGCGCTTCGCATAAAGGTGTTCCGCGGCAACCGCAAGCACCGCCTCGGGATCGTCAAAATTGGGTGCCTGCTTAGCCTTCGCGGCCTCTTCGAGATGCGCGATGGCTTCCGGGTCGCGCAACGACTTACGGGCGGCCAACTCCAAGAGCCCTTCGCGCAACTGAAGGCTGTCCTCGGGAAGTCCGGCGGCCAGCTTGTACCACGACTCAGCACGCATCGGATCGGCGCCGGCGGCGCGCCAGCAATACTCCATGGCTGCCGCCCGGTCGCCCGCCTCGTAACGCTCTGCCGCCACCATCAGCATCGAAAAGGCATCCATCGGGTCGAGTTCCAGGGCCCGTTGGTAGGCTTGCTCGCGGGTGAGCTTGCCGGCGGTCATCTGTGCCACGAGATCGCGGCGGGCATTGATAATCGAATCAGTAACGAAAAGCATTGACAGAAACGTTATTCTAAGGCCATTGCGTTCGGCCGGCGGTTGCAGTATCCTTCTATCGGAGTTCCAGATCCTGAAATTGGAGGTAACGGCGATGTCGGTCTTGAACCTGATCCCGCTATTCTTTGCGATCGCCCTACTGGCGCCAGCCGTTTGGGCGCTGGCGAGGGTATACCGGCGATCCCGCGGCCCTCGGGAAATCACGTGCCCGGAAGCCAATCATTTTGCGACCATTGAGCTGGACGCGCGGCATGCGGTGGCTATGCACACCCGCGGCGAAACGGACCGCCGCGTGAAATCGTGCACGCTCTGGCCGGAGCGGCAGGGCTGCCAGCAGTCTTGTGTGAGGTAGGCCGGCAGTTTAGCCGGCTAGCGCCGCGATCTGGCCGAATGCCGGCTTTAGCGCGGGATACAGTGAGCGGTAGATCTGGTGCGCCTCCGCATAATAGGCAGCTTCGGCAGGGCGCGGGCCGATCGAATCCACTTCGCGGATAGTAGCCCGGCAAACTTCCGGAACCGAGCTATACTCGCCGGTGCCCGCCAACGCCAGAAGCGCCGCCCCGTATGCGGAGCCTTCCTGGGTGGAGAGCGTCACCACTTTCTTATTCAAGATATCGGCCAGCAACTGGCGCCAGAAGGGACTGCGGGCGCCGCCGCCGGAGGCGCGCACGGACTCGATCGGCACGCCCAACTCTTCGATAATGTCGAGGCAATCGCGCTGGCTATAGGAGACGCCCTCGATAATGGCGCGGATCAGATCGGCGCGTTGATGACGGGCGGTCAGTCCGACCCAGCCTCCGCGCGCGGTAGCGTCCAGATGAGGGGTGCGCTCGCCCATCAAATAGGGCAGCCAGAAGAGGCCCTGCGCGCCGGCGGGAGCGGCGGCGGCCTCGGCGGTGAGCGCGTCGTAATCGGCGCCGGGCGCGAACTGGTTGCGGAACCATTGCAAGCTCAAGCCCGCGCTCTGGGTGACGCCCATCACGTGCCATTTGCCGCGCACCGCGTGGCAGAAGGTGTGGACGCGGCCGGCTGGATCGTAGGCCACGTCTTCCATGTGCGCGAAGACCACCCCGGAAGTGCCCAGCGTGCAGGAGACGATGCCGGCTTCCACGATGCCGTTTCCGACCGCGCTGGAGGCCTGGTCGCCGCCGCCGCCCACGACAGGCGTACCCTCGGCGAGACCGGTGGCCTCCGCCGCGCCGCGCGTGATGCGGCCGGTGACGTCGCTCGATTCGTGGCAGGTGGGCAGGATCTCGCGATCCAGCCCGAGGGCGTCCATCATGTCGCACGACCAACGGCGGGCCACCACGTCGAATAACGATGTGCCGGAAGCGTCGGAGACCTCGCTCGCGTATTCGCCGGTTAATTGGAAGCGCAGGTAGTCCTTGGGCAGGAGCAGGTGGCGGACGCGCTCGAAATGGTGTGGTTCATTATCGCGGACCCACAGCAACTTGGGCAGCGTGAAGCCGGTCAGCACCGGATTGGCAGTGTATTTTAGGACCTTATCGCGGCCGACGGTCCGGTTAATGGCGTCTACCTGCGGCTGGCTGCGCTGATCGCACCAGATGAGCGCGGGCCGGATGACGGCGCTGGCTTCGTCCAGGATCACCAGGCCGTGCATCTGGCCGGAAAGACCGATGCCGCGCACTTGCGCGCCGGAAACACCGGCTTGGGACAGCGCGCCGCGAATGGCCACGCGGGCGGCATCCCACCAGTTTTCGGGGCGCTGCTCGGCCCATAGGGGCCGCCGCATCAGGATATCTTCGTGCGCTGCCGTGAAACCGGCGGCGACGCGGCCCTGCGCGTCTACCAGGAGCGCGCGCGTGCCGCCCGTGCCTACGTCAATTCCCATCCACATGATTCACCAGCTTTCAGCTCGCTCCCGCTCCCCGGCGGTCGCGGCTCAGTAACGATGGCCCTTCGGCCCACGGCAGACAGGCGGCGCCGAACAGGCCGGCTTCGTTGCCCAGGGTAGCCTTTTCAATGCGGGTGGCCGTTGTGCGGAAGGTGAAGGAGCGCCGCCGCACCTCCTCCAGCATGGGCGGCGCAAACAGGTCCCAGGCCGCCAGCACGCCGCCGCTCAGCAGATAGAGCGGAAAATTAAAGGCATTAACGAGCGTGGCTAAGGCCACGCCCAACGCCTGCCCCATGGCGACGAAGATGCGGCCGGCCTTCTCGTTGCCACCGAGCGCCAGATCGTACACTTCGCGGGCGCTCAATCCCTCGCCCAGGCGCAGCATACTCGCCATGGCGGCGATGGCGGTGGCGGATGCGTGTTTCTCCAGGCACCCTCGATTTCCGCAGCCGCATGGATTGCCGTCCGGAACCACCGTGATATGCCCCAATTCGCCGGCCATCCCCAGATAACCTTGCAATACCCTGCCGCCGGAAATGATGCCGCCGCCAATCCCGGTTCCGAGCGTCAGCAGGATCAGGTCGTCCACGTCGCGGCCCGCGCCGATCCACTTTTCACCGAGCGCCGCGGCGTTGGCGTCGTTTTCCAAAATCACGTGCGCGCCCAGGCGGCGCTCGATCTCGGCGCGGATCGGGAAATCCTCCAGGCACGCCAGGTTGTTGGAGTTGCGGATAATGCCTTCCTTCAGCAGGATGAAGCCGGGTACGCCGATGCCGATGCCGCCCAGTCCGTCCGCGCCGCAGGAATCGCGCAATTCCGCGATCGCGTTCACCATATGGCCGAGCATGGCTTCACGCCCGGCGGCGGGATTGGTGGCGGTCGCCCTTCGGTCCAGAATGTGACCGGCGCGGTCAATGGCCGCCGCCCGCAGGTTGGTGCCGCCCAGATCCAGCCCGATGGAGTATTCCGGCATGAAGCGCATGATAACAGACCGCGCGGCGGAGGCAGGCGGAGGAGCGTGAAGCGTGCGGCATGCTACGGCATACAATGGCACTGAGGTGCAATCGTCATGAACTACTACCAGGAGAACCACGCCGCATTTCTTGAAGGGCTGAAGAGCTGGCTGCGCATTCCCAGCATCAGCACGCTTTCCGAGCACAAGCCGGATATCCGGCGCGCCGCCGAGTTCGCGCTGAATGAATTGCGCGCCGCGGGGCTCACCGGCGAACTCATCGAAGGCGAGGGCAATCCGCTGGTATTTGCGGAGTGGACCGGCGCGCCGGGAAAACCGACGCTGCTGCTGTACGGCCACTACGATGTGCAGCCCCCCGATCCGCTGGATGAATGGAAATCGCCGCCCTTCGAGCCGGAAGTGCGGGGCGACGATATCTTCGCCCGTGGCTCCTCGGACGACAAGGGCCAGACCTACATATTGATCAAAGCCGTGGAAAGCCTGCTGAAGACCCGCGGCAAATTGCCGGTAAACGTGAAGTTCCTGATCGAGGGGGAAGAAGAGACCGGCGGCGAGCACATCGAGAGCTATGTCGGAAAGAAGCCGGCGCGCCTGGCATCGGATGCCGCGGTGATCTGCGATACGGAGATGTTCGCACCGGAATTGCCCACGATTTGCGTGGGGCTGCGCGGCATGGTGTACGCGGAGTTGCATGTGGAAGGCGCCAACCACGACCTGCATTCCGGCGTTTATGGCGGCGCTGCGCCTAACCCCCTGCAAGCGATCGCCGAAATCATCAGCGCGTTGAAGGACCGCGACGGCCACATTCAGATTCCGGGATTCTACGATCGCGTGGTGCCCCCCAGCGCCAAGGAGCGCGAGGCTTGGGCGCGTCTGCCCTTCGACGAGCGCGAATATACGGAGAAGGAAATGGGCGCCCACGAACTGGTGGGCGAGCCCGGTGTTCCGTTGTTCGAGCGGTTGTGGGCGCGGCCCACTTTTGAAGTTCACGGCATCCGCGGCGGATTCACCGGCGAGGGCGCCAAGACCGTGATTCCGGCGCGCGCGGTAGCCAAGATCAGCACCCGGCTGGTGGCCGACCAGGACCCCCTCGAAGCCGCCGAGCAATTGAAACAGGCGGTTGCCAAAGCCTGCCCGCGCGGCGTGACGGCCGAACTGAAGTCGCTGCATTCGGCGCCGCCTTCGCTCGTAAATCCCGATAACCGTTTTATCCATGCCGCGGCGGACGCCATGTCCGAAGTTTTCGGCAAGCCCACGGTTTATATTCGGTCGGGCGGTTCCATTCCGATTGTGGCCGCCTTCGAGCAAAGCCTGGGCATCCCCAGCGTGATGATGGGCTTCGGGCTGCCGGACGACAATCTGCACGCACCTAACGAGAAGCTCCATCTGCCGAACTTCTACCGTGGCATCGAAGCGGTAGCGCGCTATCTGGACTTGTTGGGGTCGTAAGAGCGGGATCATTAGGCGGGACTCTTAAGTTTGGACTTTCTCGTGATGACCGTCCGCTTGCCCCGTGGCGCACGCTTCAGCGTGCCGGCGGGACTTTTAAGTCCCGCTTCTGGTCGATTTGGAAATTTTCGTGATGACTGGCCGCCTGCCCGTGGCCCACGCATTAGCGTCGCTTTAGCGGCCGCCCCACTACTCTTGGGTTTCATCGTCTTTGCGGCTCCGAAAAACAACCGCTAACTTATTGAACGGCAATGGGGTCTCAGATTAGTGCCCCATGGGCCTGCGGCCCACCAAA
>JBEKIM010000089.1:0-17940 GCA_050011755.1 Bryobacteraceae bacterium
CCTTGGAACAACATCGCCGTCATCGGCGTTATGTCCTAAGAAGGAGACCAGCGCTAAATGAAGAAGACCCTGTACCTCGCCGCGGGCCTGTTGATCCTCGCGTCCGGATTCCAATCCGCCAACGCACAGGATAAGGCCGCCCCCCGCACCCTGAAAGTGAAAGTGAATTACACCGGATCCGGAACCGTCGACGACAAACACAAAATCCAGGTGTTCATGTTCGATTCGCCGGACTTTACCCAAGGCAACGCCATGCCCACCGGCATGCAAATGACGGCGGCCAAGGACGGCAGCGTGACGTTTACCGATATAGCCGGCTCGCCGGTTTATGTCGCCGCCGTCTATGATCCCTCGGGCGGCTATGATGGCGCATCCGGCCCGCCGCCTTCCGGTTCGTCCATGGGCATGTACATGAAAGAGCCCCCCAAGCCTGGTCCCATCGACATCGACCCCGGCAAGACCGCCGAGGTCACCGTGACCTTCGACGATACCGCCAAGATGCCCTGATCATCCGCGCCGCAGCATCTCTGTGGCAATCGCCGCCTGTCCCAGCGCAATGCCGCCGTCGTTCGGCGGCACCTGCGCGTGGATGAACACGTCGAAATCCAGCCGCCGTAAACCCGCCAGCGTACGGGCCAACAGCTTCATATTCTGAAACGTCCCGCCGCTCAGGCACACGCGGTTTAACTTCTCTTCCACGCGCAAGCGCCGGCAAACTTCCGCGATAGCTTCCGCCATCGTATTGTGAAAGCGTGCCGCAATCGCCGCCGCCGGCGTGCCGGCTCGCGCCTCCGCCACGATCCGTTCAATCGCCGGCCGGAAATCCACGGTGTCCGCGTCGAGCGCAAACGGATAGCTCTCTTCCACGCCCTCCGCCGCGATCGTCTCCAATTCAATCGCCGCCTGACCCTCGAAATTGACCTGCTGGCGCAACCCGATCAGTGACGCCGCCGCGTCGAACAATCGCCCGCAGGACGATGTCTCGATGGTGTTCACGCGATGCGCGATCATGCTGCGCACCGCATTCCGTTGGCTCCCGGGAACGTCGCGCCATATCGCGAGGTCCGGAAACTCGGCCGCCGGTCCGAAGGTATCGGCTAAGTACGCCAGCGCCGGCCGCCAGGGCTGCCGTACCGCCGCGTCGCCGCCCGCCAACGCCACATAGCGCAGGTGCGCGCGCCGTTCGAATCCACCGTAATCCGCCACCATGAATTCGCCGCCCCAGATCTTGCCGTCGGTTCCGTAGCCTGTGCCATCCATTGCCACCCCGATCGCTTTGCCGCGCAATCCGTTCTCGGCCATGCAACTGGCGATGTGCGCGTGATGGTGCTGCACGCCGATTTTCTCCAGGTCCGGCACCCGCAGCGCGTATTGCGTGCTCAAGTAGCCCGGATGCAAATCGTGCGCTACCGCGCGCGGTTCCACGCGGAACAGCTTCTTCAGGTTCGCCAGCGTCTCTTCGAAGAAGACCAGCGTCTCGTAATTCTGCATGTCGCCGATATGCTGGCTGAGCACCGCATACCGCCCTTTGCTGAGACAAAATGTATTCTTCAGTTCGCCGCCGCATGCCAGGATTTCGGCGGCTTCCATGCCCAAATCGATCGCCTGCGGCACGAATCCGCGCGACCGCCGCAGCACGCGTTCCGCACCCTCGAACGTGCGCACCACCGAATCGTCGGCGCGCATGTAGATGTCGCGATCGTGCAGCAGGAACCAGTCCGCCAGGGACCCCAGCCGCGCCAACGCCTCTTCGTTCGATGTCACGATCGGTTCTTCGCTCAAATTCCCGCTGGTCATTACCAGCACGTCGTAGGCTGCGCCCCTGAACAACAAATGGTGCAGCGGCGTGTAAGGCAGCATCACGCCGATTGTATTGTTCCCCGGCGCCACCGCCGCCGAAATGCCCGAATCGGCCCTCCGTGGCAGCACCACAATCGGCCGCCGCGGGCCGCTGAGCGCCCGCCGGTCGTCACCCGAAACCGCGCAGAAGGCCTCCGCCGCGGCCAGATCGCGTGCCATCAGGGCGAAAGGTTTGTCGCTGCGGCGCTTCCGTTCCCGCAGCCGCCGCACCGCGCCATCGTTGCGCGGATCGCAGGCCAGGTGGAACCCTCCCAGTCCCCGGATCGCCACGATCTCGCCCTGGCTCAAACGCCGCTGCCCTTCCTCCACCGGCGCCGATAACCCCGGCCCGCATTCCGCGCACGCGTTAGGCTGCGCATGAAACCGCCGATTGCCTGGATCGTCGTACTCCGCCTGGCACGCGGCGCACATGCGAAACCCGGCCATCGTCGTGTTGGGCCGATCGTATGGAATGTCGCGGATGATCGTATAGCGCGGCCCGCAGTTGGTGCAGTTGGTGAAGGCATAGCCATAGCGCCGGTTGCCGGGATCGGTGAAATCGCGGTAGCAGTCGGGGCAGGTAGCCACGTCGGGCGATACCAGCACAAATTCGCCTTCCTGCGCCTGGCTTTCGCGAATCGTGAACTCCCGCTCGCCCAGCGGATCGATCTCCGCCACCTGCATCTCTTCGATACGCGCCAGCGGCGGCGCCTCGTTGCGCAACGCCGCGGCGAACCCGTCCAGCATATCCGGCGCGCCTTCCACCTCCACGACCACGCCCGCCGATGAGTTCAAGACATATCCCGCCAGCCCCATCCTCCGTGCCAGGTTATACACGAATGGCCGGAAGCCAACTCCCTGCACTACGCCCCGAATCCGGATCTGCCGCCGCGCCGGTTCCACGCCCGATGGTAGCGTATCCGGGAACTTCGACCCCGCCGTGGTTTCTAAATCAAAATGACCACCCGCCGCCATCTGGATATTCTCGCGCAGGATCTGCGCTATGCCGCGCGCGGTTTTGTGCGATCCCCTACCTTCACGCTGGCCGCCGTGCTGGCCATCGCGCTGGGAACTGGAGCCGGCACGGCCGTCTTCAGCGTGGTCGACCGCATCCTGTTTCGCAGCCTTCCCTACGCCCGGTCCGAACGCCTGGTCTCGGTCGGGTTTGTGGCGCCCATCATCCCGCAGGAGTTCATGCTCGGCACCGATTACATGGAATGGCGTGCGCGCCAGCAGCCCTTCACTTCCATCACCTCGTGGGCCGGCATGAACGATTGCGACTTGACCGGCACACGGCCGGTACGCCTGGCATGCGCGCAGGTGGAGGCCAGTTTCCTACCCACGCTCGGCGTCCAGCCGCTGCTGGGCCGCAACTTCACGCGCGATGAGGACCGTCCCAACGCGCCGCCGGTCGCGCTCCTTTCGTATGGCCTCTGGATGAGCCGCTTCGCCGCGGATCGCGGCACCGTGGGAAAAACGATCCCGCTCGACGGCCGCTCCGCTACCATCCTCGACGTCCTGCCGCCGGATTTCGAGCTGCCCACCTTGGAACATGCCGACGTAGTTGTGCCGCAGGCCATGGATGAAGCCGCGCAGCACAGGCCCAACACCGGCCGCGTGCTGCAGTCCGTCGCGCGCCTGAAGCCCGGAGTCACGCCCGAACAAGCCGCCGCCGCTTTGCAGCCCCTTTTTCAAGAGTCGCTGAATTTCGTTCCTGGGCCGTTCCGCAAGGAGGTCAAGTTGCGCGTACGCGCGCTCCGCGACCGCCAGATCCACGATGCGCGCCTGGCTTCCTGGATTCTGCTCGGCGCGGTGCTGGCCGTGCTCCTGATCGCCTGCGCCAACGTCGCCAACCTCTTGCTGGCGCGGGCCGCTACCCGCCGCAGGGAGCTTGCCGTGCGCCTGGCGTTGGGCGCGGCCCGCGGCCGGCTGTGGCGTCAGACTCTCACCGAAAGCCTGCTTCTGGCGTTTGCCGGAGGCGCGGCCGGATGTGCCCTCGCCGTCGCGCTGCTGCGCGTCTTCGTCACCATCGCCCCGGAAGGCATACCCCGGTTGCAGCAGGCTACGGTCGACCTGCGGGTGCTGCTCTTCACTATGGCGATCTCCGTGTTTTCGGGCGTGGCGTTTGGATTGGTACCAGCCCTCGAAACGCCGCGCGCCGAAGCCCTGGCCGGATGGCGAACCCTTGGCGCCCGGCATAGCTTTCTCCGTCACGCGCTGGTAGCCGGCCAGATCTGCGCGTCGCTGATCCTGCTCACTGGCGCCAGCCTGTTGCTGCGCAGCCTGTGGAACCTGCAGAATCAGCCGCTCGGCATGCGAACTACTCGCGTGCTGACGGCTACCGTCACCCTGGGCCGGAAATCCTATGACGAGCCCGCTGCGCAACTGGCGTTCTTTGAAGATATCGAGAGGCGTTTGCATGCCATCCCCGGTGTGGCCGGATTGGCCCTCAGCGACTCCGTGCCGCTCAGCGGAACGCCGCGTTCGACCATCTATTCCGTCATCGATGTGGCCGGACGTCCGCCCGCGGCCGAAGGTACCGGCGGCATGGTCGCCTGGCGCGCCGTCACTCCCGGATATTTTGCGGCGCTCGGCGTTCCTATCCTGCGCGGACGCGGATTTCGCGAAGAAGACCGCGACCCGCAACAGAACGCCGTCATCCTAAGCGATTCCCTGGCGCGCCGTATGTTCCCCGGCCAGGATCCTCTTGGACGGCAGATTCTGGGCCGGGACGTCGAACTGGGCCGCTCCGCACCCTGGCTGACCGTGATTGGAGTGGCCGGCAACGTGAAGAACGGCGCTCTGACGGATCCCGACGATCCCGAATACTACGTCGTTCGCAAACACGCCGCGGAGCGCTTCGGACGCACTGCCACAGCCATCCTCAGCGGCCCGGTAGACTCCGCGGTTCTGGCTCGCTGGGTACGCGCGGAGGTGGCGGCGCTCGATCCAACGCTGCCCGTCAATATCGAAACCCTCGCCCAGCGTGCCGGCAAACTTGCCCAACGGCCCCGTTTCAACGCCTGGCTTCTGGGCTTGTTCGCCGCCATGGGATTGCTGCTGTCCGCCATCGGTCTCTACGGGGTCGTCTCGTTCGTGGTCGCGCAGCGCACCCCCGAAATCGGCGTGCGCATGGCGCTGGGCGCGACACCGGGTGCGGTCGTACGGCTGGTGCTCGGGCACGCCGCACGTTGGACTTTTGCCGGCGCCGCTCTGGGCCTCGTGGGATCGCTGTTTGCCGCGCGGCTGCTCGCCGCCATGCTCTTCCACGTCTCCGCGCGGGATCCCTGGATATTGGCGGTTGCCGTCGCGGCCTTGTCGGCGACGGCCTTGCTGGCCGCCTGGGTGCCCTCGCGGCGCGCCGCGCGCATCGATCCCATTCAGGCTCTCCGGCAAGAGTGAGCCGGCATCCTTCGGGTAGGTCTTGCTATACTTAATCTTCCCCTTATTTCAGGAGATTACGCTACATGTTTGATCTGTTCCGCAGCCGAGACAAAGTGGTCCGCATCATGCTCGGCGGCTTGCTTCTCGTGGTGGCCTTGTCCATGTTGACCTACCTGGTGCCCAGCTACAACATGGGCGGCGGCGATTCCGACCAGGTGGTCGCCCAAATCGGCAAAGATGCCATCACCGTGCCTGAGGTCCAGCAGGCAGTCCAGATGCAGCTGCGCGGCCGCCAGATTCCGCCCGAACTGTTGCCGCACTATGTCCCACAGTTCATCAATTCCATGGTCACCGAGCGCGCCCTGGCTTACGAGGCGACCCGCTTGGGCTTCAAGGTTTCCGATGAAGACCTGGCCGGCGCCATCAAGCAAACCCTGCCCCAACTCTTTCAGGATGGCAAGTTCGCCGGCAAAGACGCCTACGCCAACATGCTTTCCCAGCAGAATCTCACCATCCCGCAGTTCGAGGAGGAGATGGCCCGCCAGGTACTCATCACCAAATTGCGCGATGTCGCCCTGGAAGGCACCATCGTCACCCCCCAGGAAATCGAGCAGGAATACAAGCAGCGCAACGACAAGGTCAAACTCCAATACGTCAAGATCTCCGGCGACAAATACCGCTCCGAAATCCAGGTCACCCCGGACGAATTGCGCAAGAGCTACGAAACGAACAAGCCCATTTACCAGGTGCCCGAGAAGCGCGATCTCGGCATCGTGATCGTCGACCAGGCCAAGCTGGAGCAAACCATCCAACCCACCGATGCCGATCTGCTGCGCGTCTATACCGAAAACAAGGACTCCTACCGCCTCCCCGAGCGCGTGAACGTCCGCCACATCCTGCTCAAGACCAACGACAAAGATCCTAAGTCCGACGCCACCGTGAAGGCCAAGGCCGACGACCTGGTTAAGCAGCTCCGCGCCGCAAAAGGCGCGAATTTCGCCGAGATGGCCAAGAAATACTCCGATGACCCCGGCTCGAAGGACAAGGGCGGGGAATACGACGGCGTGGTGCACGGCCAGATGGTTCCGGAATTCGATAAGGCCGCCTTCTCCCTGAAAGTGGGCGAGATCAGCGACCCCGTGAAGACCACCTACGGCTACCACATTTTGCAGGTCCTGGCGCATGAGCAGCCGCAGTTAAAGCCCTTCGACGAAGTCAAAGCCCAACTGGGCGCCGAGTACAAGAAACAGCGCATCAACGATTTGACGCAGCAGATGTCGGACAAAGTCCAGGCCGCGCTCACCAAGGATCCCTCCCATCCCGATAAAGTGGCCGCCGATCTGGGCGTGCAATATGTCGAGGCGAAGAACGTGGGCCCCGGCGATCCGCTCCCTGAAGTGGGCGTGAACAAGGATTTTGAAGACGCCATCTCAACCTTGAAGAAGGGCGAAGTCTCGCAGCCGGTGGTGCTGACCGGTAACACCAAGATTGCACTGGCCGTTTGTACCGGCGACATTCCGCCGCATCCCGCCGGCTTTGAAGAAGTGCAGAACAAAGTCCGCGATGCGCTGATTAAAGACAAGCTCAATAAATTGGTCGACCAGAAGGCCAACGAACTGATGACCAAGGCCCGCGCGAATGGCGGCGACCTGGAAGCCGCCGCGAAATCCATGGGCCTGGAGGCCAAGACCTCCGACGCCGTCGATCACGCCGGCGCCATCGAAGGGCTGGGGTCCGCGGGCATGTTTCCGGACGCGTTCACCAAGCCCGTGGGCTCGCTGATCGGTCCCAACGGCCTCGCCGCCGATTCCAAGGTGGTCTGCAAAGTGGTGGAGAAGATACCCGCCGATCTGTCTGGCCTCGCCGCCCAACGCGTCGCGATTCGCGACCAGATTAAGAGCCAGAAAGGCCGCGCCCGCAACTCTTTCTTTGAAGAAGGGGTCCGCGATACGCTCACCAGGGAAGGCAAGATCAAGGTTCACGAGGAAGTCATCAACCGGCTGCTCGCGAGCTATCACGGTTGAACCGCGGCTCACGGCGGCTAATCAATGCATTCCCTGCTCGACTTTCTACACTCGCTCACCGATCCTGAGCGGTTAATTCAACTGCTCGGTACGCTGCTCACCGGCTGGCTCGGCTATGCCGCATTGTTCGGTTTGGTATTCGCCGAAACCGGCATGCTGGTGGGATTCTTCCTGCCTGGAGACTCGCTGCTGTTCACCGTGGGCGTGGTTTGCGGCGCCGGGCAGCTCAATATCGGGCTGGTGATCGTGCTGCTGGTCTGCGCCGCGCTGCTGGGCGATACGGCAGGCTATCTGATCGGACGCAGCACCGGGATGCATATCTTCAACCGCCCCAACTCCCGCATCTTCCGCCGCGAGCATTTCGATCGCACGCACGAATTCTACGAGAAACACGGCGGCCGGACCATGATCTACGCCCACTTCATTCCCATCATCCGCACCTTCGCCGCTTTCGTCGCGGGCGTGGCGCGCATGAATCTGGTGCGCTTCCTTTCCTTCGATGTTTTCGGCGTAACGGGATGGGTTGTCCTGATGACCCTGATGGGCTACGAACTCGGCGGTGTCGGCTTCGTTCGGCATAATTTCGAGAAGGTGATCCTGGGGATCATCGCCCTTTCGCTCGTGCCGGCGGCCCTCGAAGTGCTGAAAGCCAGGCGCCGGCGGGTCGCCGCTAGCTCCCCGGGTTAACGAGTCGCCGAATTCGTCAAAATGATATGATCGTGTAGTAGCGCAGCCGGGCGAACGTGGCGGAATTGGCAGACGCACCAGACTTAGGATCTGGCTCCCGCAAGGGAATGGGAGTTCGACCCTCCCCGTTCGCACCATGATCCACCTACTGCGCAGGACCAGCCGGGAGGCATGTTGTAACCTGTGCACTCTACCAGTGCCGCGTACTTCCTCTTCGTAATCGTCGTTATCCTCGCATATTGGTTGGTGGCCGGGTCCCGCCTGGCCCGCTTGACCGTGCTGTTGGCGGCCAATTATTTCTTCTGTGCAAGGTACGGACTATTCTATCTGGCACTGATCCCGGCTTGTTCCTCCCTCGACTATCTTGCCGGCCAGGGCATGCAATTCTTCAAACGCGCCCTCGTCCGGCGCTTGTTCCTCGGCCTGAGTCTGGCTGTCAACCTGGGCCTCCTGGTCTTGTCCCGGCACATGACCTTGTTTCTGCAGCCATCCATTTGGGACTGGGTCTTCCCACTCAGTCTCTCGTTCTATGCCTTTCAATCGTTGTCTTACACCATCGATATCTATCGTAATGATGCTACCGCCGCTTCCAGTTACCTGGGCTACATGGCCGCCGCTTCGTTTTTCCCGACCATCCAGGCCGGTCCTATCACCCGTCCCGCCGACATACTGAAACAACTCACCCGCAAGTTCGATCTGCTGCCGGCCGACGGCTCCCGCGCCTTATTTCTGATTGTCTTCGGTCTCGCCAAAAAGCTCTTGATCGCCGACTATCTCGCGGGCAACCTGGTCAATCGCGTCTTCGACACGCCCAATCTGTACAGTGGCATGGAAAACCTGGCGGCCGTCTATGTCTATTCCCTGGAACTCTACTATGATTTCTCCGGCTATACCGACATAGCCCGCGGCTGCGGCCTGCTGCTCGGCGTGCGGCTACCCATTAATTTCGACCGGCCCTACACATCCGTGAATATGGCGGACTTCTGGCGCCGCTGGCATATCACCTTTTCCAACTGGCTTCGCGACTATCTCTATTTCTCGCTGCCCGGCAAACGCACCCGCATCTGGCCCTATCTCAACTTAGTCGTCACCATGGTGCTGGGCGGATTGTGGCACGGCACCACCTGGCCGTTCGCCATCTGGGGCCTGTTGCACGGCAGCGCTTTGGCTGTGACCCGGCGCTGGCAGGCCTGGCGTGGCCGCCGTCCGGACTCCGGCCCGTTGTCGCGGGCCATCCGGATCTTCTGCACCTACCAGTTTGTCTGCCTCACCTGGATATTCTTCCGCAGCCCCTCTACGGCCATAGCCGCCGCCATCCTAAAACGTATCGCATCGCTGACTTTCTCCCTGCAGAATGTCTCGACCGGCGTCTTCCTGGTCTCGATGCTGGCCGCCGCCGGCCAGGCTGTCCCCAAAGCCTGGTACGACCGCGGCGTAGATCTGTTCGGACGCACGCCATTTTACGTGCAGGCGGCCGCCATGGGCTTGGCCGTGGCAGCCATTCAATCGTGGGCGGGCCGCGGCGCAGCGCCTTTCGTTTATACGCGGTTCTGACATGCGCGGTTTTCCCGTCCGTACCGCTCTCACCATCGCCACCGCCGCGCTCGTCCTGGCAGCCTTATCGCGCGTGGTCCATGGTGTAGATCTGCCCACCTGGCAATCGGCAGCAGCCATCGCCCAGTTCACCCCTGAGGCGACGCCGCCCGTTCCCTGGCGGCCGCATGTTGCGCCCGAAACCATCGTCCCAGGACCCATCCCGCTCGCCGGACGCACGCCCGCCGCCCCTATCCTCGACGACCGCAATGGCGGGCTCGACCATTTCTACGCCGCCTTGTGGCGCACCGAACGCGGCGATCCCATGGCCATTACCCGCATCCTGCATTACGGCGACTCGCCCACTACCGCCGATCTCATCACCGGCGACACCCGCCAGTTCCTGCAAAAGCGTTTTGGCGACGCAGGCCACGGCTTTACCCTGATCGGCAAGCCCTGGGCCTGGTATGAGCATCGCGGCGTCGAGCTATCCAGCCACGGCTGGCAGATGGACCCCGGCACCCGCTGGGATCTCCGCAATGGGCTGTTCGGCTTGGGCGGCGTGGCCTTCTCCGGGCGTACCGGCGCTTATAGCCGCGTCACGTTGCGCGACCCCAACCAGTCCCGCCTGGAGGTCTGGTTCCTGCAGCAGCCGGACGGCGGCAGCATCGCGATTTCCTCCGCCGGCCAGCCCATCGGCAGCATATCCACCGGCGCGCCCTCCCGCACGGCCGGTTTCGCGCGCTTCGATCTGCCGCCGGGTACCGGGACACTCGAGTTCCGCGGCGAAGGCCCTGTCCGGATCTTCGGCATCACGCTGGAGAAGCCCAAAACCGGCGTGGTCTACGATAGCGTCGGTCTGAACGGCGCATCCGTTTCCATGCTGGCCCTGCTGTTCAATGAAAACCACTGGGCCGAGGAGTTGCGCCATCGCAACCCCGACCTTGTAGTTCTGAATTACGGCACCAACGAGAGCGGTTTCGCCGCATTCCTCACGCACGAATACGAGTAGGAACTGCGCGAAGCCATCCGCCGCGTCCGCGCGGCCTTGCCCAATGCCTCTATACTAATAATGAGTCCCATGGATCGCGGCCAGAACAATGGCGGCGAGATTGAAACTCTGCCTACCATACCCCGCATCGTCGATATCCAGCACCGCGTGGCCGGCGAAACACGCTGCGGCTTCTTCAATACGTTCGAAGTGATGGGCGGTGCCGGCACCATGGCCCGCTGGTACGCCAGCCAGCCGCGCCTTGTTTCGGCGGATTTTATTCATCCCACGCCGGCCGGCGCGCGCCTCATTGCTACCGCCTTCGTCCGCGAATTGACCTCCGGATTGAATCGATATAAATTGCGCCACCTACTGCACCCGAACAACATGGCCGAGGCGCGCTGACCACATGCCGCGCTGCGCCGCCATCGCTCTCTGTTGCCTCTGTAGCGCGCTTTCGTTCGCGCAGACCAATACGGCCACCCCTCCGCCTGCCCGGAAGAAGGCTGCGAAAAAGCCCGTCAAGAAGCCCGCCAAAAAGCCCAGGAAGAAGGCTCGCGCGCCCCGCGTGCACCATTATTCTCCCCCCCGCGTAAGCGTGAACGTGCGCGCGGCATCTCTCCAGAAAGTGGCGCTCCAACTGGATGAGCGCCCCGATCCGGCCATCGACCGCCCGGGCACGCTGGTACCTTTCTTCGAGCGCCTCTATCGGCTCTCCACCGGAGATAGCCCCTCCCTCCACATCGTTCACTTTGGCGATTCCCACACCGCTTCCGACGATTTGACCGGCGTGCTTCGCGATCTCTTCCAGAACCGTTTCGGCAACGGCGGCGCCGGATTCTCCATGGCGGGCATCCCATTCAAAGGCTACCGGCGCTTCGATGTCCGCGGCGGCGCCAGTAAAGGCTGGGAATCCGCCGGTCTGCGCACCGGAGAAGGCGACGGCCTTTTCGGACTGGGCGGCATCAGTATTTCCACCGAACGCGCTGGCCAAACCATCTACCTCGATGCCGACTGCGCCTCGGTCGAGCTCGACTATCTGCAGCAGCCCGGCGGCGGCCGCGTGGCGCTTTCCGATAACGGCGCGACCGTCAACGAAAGCTCAACCGAGGGCTCCTTCGCGCCCGGCTTCCTGGAATACGCGGCCACCCCCGGCCACCATCGTTTTGAGGTCCGCACCCTGCAAGAGGCGCCCGTCCGCCTCTTCGGCTGGGTCACCGAAAACCCCAAAGGCATCACCTACGAATCCATGGGGATCAACGGCGCGGAAGCCCCGCTCATTCAAAAATGGGATGAACCCATGCATGCGGCGTATCTCAAACGCCGCGACCCCGCCCTCATCGTACTGGCCTACGGCACCAATGAGGCCAGCGACTCCAAGTGGACCGAGGCCGGCTACCTGGAAGCCTTCTCCGGCATCCTGCAGCGGCTGCGGCGCGCGGTGCCGGCGGCTTCCATCCTGGTCCTGGGCCCTCCCGACCGCTTTACTCGCGTGAACGGACGCTGGCGCGCGTACGACGGCGTGGACCGCATCGTGGCCGCCCAGCAGGAAGCTTGCCGCCAGAATCGTTGCGCCTACTGGAATACCCGCGCGCGCATGGGCGCGGAAGGCTCCATGCTCAATTGGGTAATGGCCGGCCTCGCCCAGGGCGATTACGCGCACTTTACTTCCCTGGGCTATCAACGATTGGCCAACGTCCTCTTTCAAGATATAATGCGCCTATACGAGAGCTATCTGAAGGTCCGCCCCGAGTTAGCCTCCCAAGCTACCTATGAACAAACAAGCCAGGATCACTGAGATTGTCGAGAAACTGTCCGGCAAGCCGCTCTCCATCGGCCCGGACGAATCGCTTTTTGAATCCGGCGTCCTGGATTCCTTCGCCCTCGCCGACATGGTCGGTGCTCTGGAGAAGGAATTCTCGCTCCGTATCCCGGATTCCGATCTCACGCCGCGTAAGTTCGATTCCGTCGCGCGCATCGCAGCTTACATCGAGAGCCACTCATGAACTCCCCTGCCGCGCGTTTCAGCCTGAGTTTTTGAGAAGCCATGGCCTTCCTCCAGGCGTTCGGCGCTTACCTGCCTTCCCGCATCGTCGACAACCATGAAATGGCGGCCGCTTCCGGCACCGATGCGGATTACATCCTGCGCGCGTCCGGAATCGTGGAGCGGCGTTTTGCCTCGGCTGAGGAATCCGTGGCGTCCCTGGGAATCCGCGCCGCTAAGGACTGCCTCGAAAACGCCGGCTTGATCGCTCGCGACATCGGTCTGCTGCTGGTCGCCAGCGGCTCCGCCGAGCACCGTTTTCCCGGTCCGGCTTCCTCTATCGGCGCGGGATTAGGGATTAACGGCGTGCCTGCCATCGACCTGCCCATGGCCAGCGCCGGATCGCTGTTTGGCATGGCTCTCGCCGCGCACCTCGCCCCGGTTTACGGCAATGTGATGATTGTCGGCTCGGAAATCATGTCCCGCGTCGTCGCCCTGCATCCCGCGCACCGCGATACAGCCATCCTCTTCGGCGATGGCGCCGGCGCCTGCCTTGTCGGTCCCACCGCCGGGTTCGCCCGAATCCGCGATTCGCTGCTCGCGAGCGACGGCGATCTCGCCGCCGCCCTGCGCCTCGATATCGACGCGCCTTTGTATATGGATGGCCGCACCATCATCCTGCAGGCGGCCCGCAAAATCCCCCGCGCGATCGTCGAGTTGCTGGAGCGTAACCGCATCCCACCCGCTACGGTCGAAGCCTTCCTCATGCACCAGGCCAATCTCAACCTCATCACCCGCGTGGCGCAGGCCGTGGCCGTTCCCGAGGAGCGCTTCTTCCGCAACATTCAGCGCTACGGCAATACTTCGTCCGCGTCCCTTTTCATCGCCGCCGCCGAATGGCGCGAGCAGCATCCGTCACCCCCCGCCGGTCCCCTCGTCTTCGCCACCTTTGGCGCTGGATTGCACTGGGGCGCTCTCCTGGCAACGCCGTAATATTAAAATATTAAGAGATTAAGATCTTAACACCAGGAAGTAGTGGTGCTATAATTTGGTCATGATCAAGCAAGTTCTCTCTTCAT
This sequence comes from Bryobacteraceae bacterium, assembly GCA_050011755.1. Taxonomy (GTDB): domain Bacteria; phylum Acidobacteriota; class Terriglobia; order Bryobacterales; family Bryobacteraceae; genus Bog-159. The sequence goes on from JBEKIM010000089.1 coordinate 13,522, forward strand.
TCGCCTTCGTAGCGCTCTCCGTCGCCAGTGCTGCGACTTACAGCGTGTCATTTGTGGAACCTTCCGTCGTGAAGGGCCAGGAACTGAAACCCGGCGATTACAAGTTGGACGTCAAAGACAACTCCGTCGTCATCGAAAAAGGCAAGAAACAGTTGGAAGTCCCCGTAAAGGTGGAGAATACCAACCAGAAGTACGGCCGCACCCGCGTTCTTTATAACGAAAACAAGGGCAAATTCACCATCCAGGAGATCGAATTGGGCGGCACCACCACCAAGCTGACCTTCGACTCGGGCGTCCAGACCGGCGGCGGTGAGTAACCGCGCCCACTTTTTCCACGCCGTAAAAGGCGCGTCGGAGAGCAACCGAGCCCCGTGGTGGCCCCTATAACCGTTCCGCGGGAGTCACCACCGGGCTATGGAACTCGACCATCGTATCCCGCATGATACATTGGTCAATGGCGCACTCAGACATCGGCGAACTGCTCCGCTACATCAACCTCAAGCTCGTGGCGCTTGGACAACCGCCCAGCCGCGGCACCGCGGACCCTTACTTTCTGGAAATTGCCGGCCCCCTACTCCGCAACTACTATCAGAAGGACCAGTTGCTGGGGAATTTCCTGTGCCCCGCGGATACCCGCATCCAGCGGTTCCTCGATGCGTATCTGAAAGACGTCGCACCCGGCGGCGCGGCTCGCCTGCCATCCAATTCCTTCGTGCTCGATCGGCCCGGCCTGGCGCGCGTGATGTCGCTGCCCCCCACCGCCGACGATTTCGTTTCCCCCTATCTGCACTCCTATCGCACCGTGCAAGGCGTCTTGCACAATCCCAGGAGCGATCGCCGCACCACCGAGGGCATCTTCCACATTGTCGAGGGTGGGCTCCCCATCCCCGCGGACAAAGTGGCCGTCCCCATGCCGGCCTTCGCCAGGCTTCTCGCCGAAGCTCTCCGCCCGCCGCAACAATCCTCCGCGCTGCCGTTTACCGCCGATCAGGACGAGCAAGCCCGTCTCTTCGTTTCGCTCCTGCTGCGGCCAGTGGTCTGCCCCGCCACCGGGACGGATCCGGTCAAAACCATGGAGATTCGCTTCTTCGCCCCCGGCAGCCTCGTCAGTAATCTCGATTTCGTGGAAATGATCTTCGGCAACGGTGGAGATCCCTACCTTCCGGAAAACGATGCGGCCCTGGACGTGCTGCACTGGACCGGCCACACCGGTTGTGTGATTCTGGCGCCGCACATCGTGGGCATGCGTAAGAAGGAGCTGGGTCTCCCGCATTTCGACCAGGCCACCGAACGCCAGCGCCGCGACGGCATGTGCTGGCGCGAGGATGGCGAACTGTACAACGACGGCGGCGCATTCAAGCTGGTCTGCCGCGACCGGCGCGGTGTCGTCGTCACCCTGATCGCCGATAACTACTACGGCTATTGCAAGAAGGAAGTGAAAAGTCAGATTAGCTATGCCGCCAACCTTTATGGCCTCTGTGAAGAAGAGCACGCCGGCGGCGCCATCGCTTATCCGGCCTATGTGCTCGGCCAGGATTTTCACGCGGACCGTTCCCGTACCATTAAGACCAAGCCCTTCGCGGATGCCATGCGCCTGTTGGGCGATCGTGTCGAGGTCAGGGGCGAAGGTTATGCGGTAGACCGCACTGATCCCAATATTTTCTACGTTCCTGAAGACGCGGAGTTCAACGTCGGCCGCGGTTGGGTGAGGTGGCCGCTGCGTGGCACAGAAGGTGCTCCCGAAGGCCCGCGGTTCGGCCAACTGACACTGCTCCCGGAACGCATCTATGTGGGACCTTCCGGCTATCAGGTGCGGCTTGAAAAGCAGCGTGGCGGAACTGCGTGGCGGCTGGTAGGTTCGGTGGCGCACGGCACACTCTGCCACAAACCTTCCACGGTCTCCGGCGGCGGTAAGTCGGAAATCTCCAAATCGATCTCTAATGTTCTGTTCCGGGGTCCCGTATTCGTCAGGGATTACTTCCACGATATGGACCAGGTGGCCGAAATCCTGGCCAGGGATTTCACCCCGGCCTATAAACAGCCGGACAGCCGTGCCGTCCGTCCGATTCTCAGCCCCGATCGCTCATTGGGATCCGTGATCAAGCTGATGACCGTTTCCCCTGACTACACCGAAGAGTACAACGAGTGGCTGCGAAACCTGCCGCAGACCATCCGGCAGCTCGTTTTCGCGGTCAAGCGATATTACCGGCCCGAGTGGGGCGAAAACTGGCGCGCCCACTTTACCGTCGATCGCATCAACGGCTTTCTCGGTCACGAGCTGAAGTATGATAACCGGAAGCTGGTCGGCAATTATCTGCGCGTGGGCTTCGATCCGCAAGGCTCCTGGCGGATTTACAAGCTGCGGCCTGACTTCCATCCCGCCGAAAAAGTGCAGGTAGAGGACGATATCACCGCCTCGGTGGTCGTTCCGCGGCACAGCCTCCAGGACTTCGATACCAAGTACCCCAATCGCAGCGCCAAGTTGGTGGAAAATTGCGAGGAGTTCCTGTTCCAGCGTCCCGACGACGCCATTCACCCGGGCTTCGACGCCCAGGCGGAGGCGGACATCGCCACTCCGGGGACCTTCCTCTCGAATTTTGAGCCGCTCACGGTGCCGCAGGCGCAGGCCATGGTGGATCACGTCGTCGAGTTCGATCGCTACACCGAGCCCATGAAGCATCTGCTGCGGGATTTCGTGTCTCAGTCGAAAGTGACTTACGCCGTGTCGTCGGCGCGTCCCCGTCTGGTGGATGGGCGTCCTTCGAAGAACCCGCGCTATCTGCAGAAACGCCCCGATCGCGTGGACCCGCTGGGGTGCTACCTGGCGGAAGTGTGTGCCCGTCTCGATCGCGGCATTCCGGCCGGCCAGCCCGTGCACTTTCCGGTGAATGCGGTCCTGGCCGGGCGTCGCGGCAATCCCGCCGATGCCGCGATCGGTCTGCCGCCTCTCGCCGTTTATAATCCCATTCACTATCAGGAACTGCCCGAGCTGTTCATGGATTTCGTCTGCAGTTTGACCGGCAAATCCCCCTCCACCACGGGATTCGGAAGCGAAGGCGCGCTGACCAAAGGTCCATTTAATTCGGTTTCACCGGTCGTCGATCTGAATAATGCGCTGGTAGCGGCCGTGCTTACCGAATCCGCCGGCTTCACTACCGCGGCCGGCTACATCGGCCCCCACTACCGCGTGGACCACGACATCAGCATGCTCGCGCCGGAGGTCTGGTGCCGTGTGCGCGTGCCCGAGCGCGATCCGCGTTTCCTGATCGGCAATGGCTTTCTCGAAAAGATCGCCGATTTCGAATGGCAGGGCCGCACGGTGCTCGCGAGCCGCTTGGGCTACCGCATCACGGCACTCTTCGCGGAGCGTTTCCTGGGACGTATTTTTGAGACGCCCGACGCGGTCTTCCCCGAAGAAATCCTGCGTCCGGAAAAGCAGGATATGGATGCCTTCGCCGCCGGCGTCGATGCCATCGTGGCCGCGCAGAAACGGGTGGCGGAGAATTACTTCTTCGACGGCAGCGTCGACGCCGCCTGCCCGCCGCTGCGCGCGCTGCTGCACATCATGGCGCGCGGGCAATGGGAAGGAATGGGCATCGGCGACCCGCGGCTGCGTGCCATGTTCTCGCGCGAATCCGTTCTCGCCAGCGATTGGTATCAGGAACGCCTGCACGCCAAACAGGAACGCGATATCGCCCTGTGGAGCCGGCATATCGCCTCCCTGGAGACGTTTGCCGCCGGTCCGGGCGCGCGCCAGTTCGACGTGACCGGCCGCCTCGCCGAAGCCCGCGCGCAGATGGCGCGGGTCTCCTCCGTCGCCTACCTGGCGGAACTGGTAGGCACCATAGGCGCCGATCCATCCACGCATCGCTAGCCTCTTGATTGTGGCCCCCGTGTCAGCTTGATTGTGGCCCCTGTGGTAGCTTGATTGTGGCCCCTGTGGCAGCCCGTGGCGCACGCTTTAGCGACCCGGCGCGACTTTTAAGTCCCGCTCTGGGCTTTGGACATTTGGTGGGGCAGGCGTCTACGCTTGCAGAGGGTCTCCAGACCCGATCTTTTGGCGAGCGTAAGCTCGCCATTGGCGGGACTCTTGTTGCGCGGCTCCTCAAAATAGGATCGACGGCAACCACGCGCCGGCAGGCTCGTTGTACAGCCCCACGCTCATCAGCGTCATCGGCTGCACGATGCGCAGCCCGTTCGCCAGGCACCAGCGGAAAAGGCCGCTGTTCTGCGACGGCACCAGAATTCCCGGCCCGCCAAAGGAATCCACCGACGCCATCAGCGCCTCCAGGTCCGGATTCGTTTCCGCCGACGCATGGCCCGAGAACGCCAGCGCGGTAGCGTATCCGGTAATGCGGCCCTCGCGCTCCACCACGCTCGCGGTTCCCTGCCGGATCGCTTCCGCCAGCTCAACAGTGC
>JBEKIM010000090.1:0-18528 GCA_050011755.1 Bryobacteraceae bacterium
TATGATCGACCATGATCTGCAGCTTGCGGCTCGCGGCCAGGTCGATCAGTTGCGAAGCCTCCGCCGACGACGCGGTGAACGGCTTCTCTACGAAAACGTGTTTGCCGTTTTCGAGTGCCGCCTTGGCAAATTCGAAATGCGTCCAGACGGGCGTAATCACGGCCACCGCATCGATGCCGGGCGAACGGACGATCCCGGCGGCATCGCCGGTCACAAGAACGCCTGGAAACGCTTTCCGGGCGCGTTCCTGGGCCGTGGGATTCGCATCACAGATGGCGGCTAGTTGACAGCCGTCGGCGGCCTGGAAGTTCCGGGCCACCACAGGGCCCCAGTATCCAAAGCCGATCACTCCGACTCGAATCATGCGTTCTCCAAAGAAGCTCTAATGCGCGCCGTTTCCGGAGACGATGGCGCGCGGCGTCTGCAAAAGAATCTTGATGTCCAGCCAGATCGACCACGAAGTCGCATACTTCAGGTCCATGCGGACCATCTCGTCGAATTTCACGCGGCTGCGCCCGCCGACCTGCCATAAGCCCGTGATGCCGGGTTTCGCGGACAGCAGGCGAGCCCGATGCCACACTTTGTAGCACTCCACCTCGTAAGGCAGGGGCGGCCGCGGACCCACCAGCGACATTTCCCCTTTCAGTACATTCAGGAACTGCGGCAGCTCATCGAGACTGGTTTTGCGTAGGAATGAACCTACCGGGGTGACCCGCGGGTCGGCGGTCAGCTTATAGGTGGACTGACCTTCCCGTGTCTGGCCGCAACCGTTCGCGTTGGCGATAAAGCGTTTGACATAATCCCGGTGGATGGTCGCGTCGTTGTTCACATACATGGACCGGAACTTAAGAAAAGTGAACTTCCGGCCGGATTGCCCCAGTCTCTTCTGGCAGAAGAAGACGGGCCCTTTGGAAGTCAGCTTGATGGCGATGGAAATGCCGGCGAATAAGGGCAGGCAGAAGGCCAGGGCCACGCTGCTGCCCACCACGTCCATCAGTCTTTTCGCGAGGTAGGGCAGCCGGTCCGGCCAATGCTGATAGAGCGGCGCATCAAAGATCGATTCGTCCGGATTCGCCAGGTTGTCTTCGTCCCAACTCTCCGGAAATGCGTGGAGCGACAGGCTGATTCCGTGTATCTGGCGGAGCGACAGGGCGCTGGTCAGCGCCATGGTGACCTTGCTCAGCAGGGCTGTGGCGATGGACCGCTCGTCCGCATCGAGAGCCAGTTCGGTGAAGATCACGCCGATGGTGGCACCGTCCTTGAACCAGCCTTGGATATCTGTGTCGCGGCTGGATCGGGACAACGCCAGCAGCGCGCCTTCGATCGCCTGACGGCCGCCCTGTGACTTCAGGAGACGGGTCGAATCGAGCAATACCAGCACGAAACCCGTGCCCGAACGCTCGCTCCGTTTTCGTTCGAGACTCAGCGCGCGCACGAAGAGATCCTGAGAGAGTATCCCGCGCTCCTCTCCCGCGACAGAAGGCTGGGAAGCGTGCGAATTTCCGTTGCGCCGGTCGGGCGTTACGGTGAATTGTAGGGGATCCGTCACAGTTTCAACCCAAGGCCCGGCGGGCAAAAACCGGCGAACTCTGGCCTGCCGGCGCTGGTTCCGTATTGGCGGAAGAGGCTTCCGAGCGCGTCTGGATGGCCTGCGGGCCCACTCTTTCCTTCTTGATGGAGAGCCGCTTCATTTTGTACAGGAGCGCTTTGTAGTCGATCTGCAACTGCACGGAGGCTTGCTTGCGGTTCCAGTTTGTGGATTTCAATGCACCCACGATGGCCGCGCGTTCGGCCTCCCGCTTAGCGCTCGCCACTTGCTCCAGCACCGGTGCGGCGGGAGGAGTCCCGTTCAATTCGCCGTTCGCAGGCAGGATCGGCAGGCTGACCAGGACCTCGCCGGCGGGGGCGGTCCCTCCGACGGTCGAACCATTCACCGGCGCCCGCCGCAGTTTTACGCGCAGTTCCTGCTCGATCGACCGGGCCGACCGGAAGATGACAAACTTGCGGACCATGTTCTCCAGTTCGCGAACATTGCCCGGCCAATGGTAATTCAGGAACAACTCCCGCAGCGCGCCCGGAATCTCGACAGCCGGCGCGGCGGGCGCCGTATGTTTCCTGATCAGGAATTCCGCCAGCGGAAGAATGTCCTCCCTGCGTTCCCGCAGGGGCGGGACGCGCAGGTTGATCACATTCAGGCGGTAATAGAGGTCTTCCCGGAACTTGCTTTCGGCGATGGCTTTTTCCAGGTCGCAATGCGTGGCCGCGATCACCCGGACATCCACCTTGATGGTGTCCCGTCCGCCGAGGCGCTGGAATTCGTGGTCCTGCAGGACCTGCAGGAGCTTGGCCTGCAGCTTGAAATCCATGTCACCGATTTCATCGAGTAGGATCGTGCCCCCGTCGGCGAGTCCGAACATTCCAGGCTTTTTCTCGAACGCTCCGGTAAACGCGCCCCGCTCGTAGCCGAATAACTCGCTTTCCACCAATTCCGACGGGAGCGCGGCGCAATTGAGCTTCAAAATCGATCTCTTCGCGCGGGGGGAACAGGCATGCAGTTCGCGCGCCAGAACTTCCTTTCCGGTGCCAGTCTCTCCCTGAATCAGAACCGGGGCTTCGGACCAGCCAATCTCACTGAGCAGGTCCTGTAGCTCGCGCATCTGCGGGGAAGTGCCGAACAAGATCTGCTTGTTAGCCGGCCCGGCCGTTTTCTCGACGCCGTTCGACACCACAGGCAGCACGGTCGTCTCGAGGGCCATCTTCAGGGCTTTGCGAAGGTCGTCCGGCCGGATGGGTTTTGCCAGGAAATCGTTCGCCCCGTTCTTCATGGCGTCGACGACATTCAAGGCGGAAGACGCCCCGGAGATCATGATCACCGGCAGGTCCCGATTGAAACTGCGGATCTCCTTCAGCGCTTCAAGCCCATCGCGGCGCGGCATGATGATATCGAGGACCACGGCGGAAATGGGGGTCTGGTTCGCGCGCAGACATGCCAGAACCTCTTCGCCATCCTGTGCGACTTCGATCGAATATCCTTGGCACCGGAGAGCCGTCTCGAGGTAACTGCGCACCTCGAGATCGTCTTCTCCCAGCAGGATCGTGCGGCCATTCTTGGCAACAGGCATCTAAGACCAACCCTCCTCGACACCGGCCAGGCAGGCTTCCGGAGTACCGTTCGCTGAGGCGACAGTGGAAATCGGTTGAAGAGGAAGAACAAACGAAAAAACGGCCCCGGCGTCATGGCTCTCGGCCCAGACGTGTCCCCGATGCTGCTGCAGGATCATCCGGCAAACCGCCAGTCCCAGACCTCCGCCCGACCGGTCGCGGCCGCCGGAGTAGGATGTATATTCCTCGAAGATCTTGCCTGCCAGCACGGCCGGAATGCCCGGACCTGAGTCGCGGATATCCACACGCAGGGAATTGGGGGTCCTGACCTCGATGGCGCGGCGGTCCTTTGCCGAATACAGGGAACCGTTGAGACCGGTTCTGCGGTCCCAGAAGAACGGGTAGCCCCGGATCTCGATAGTTCCATTCCGGGGTGTGAATTTGCATGCATTGTCCAACAAGTTGACCAATGCCTGCTCCATTCTTGATTTCCCGAAGAGCAGTCCTTCCGCAGGCTGCTCGATTTCAACCCTGACGGTAATCCGCTTGTCTTCGAGAAACAGGGCGACTTCGTGCAGGGCCTGGTCGATGCAGTCGCGCATGTCGCCTTTCTCCAGGTTGATCTCCTGGTCGCCGTTTCGCCGGATGCTCAACTGGAACATCGAGTTGGTAATCCGCGAGAGCCGCGTGGCGCTGCGCAGCATTCTTTGCAGCACTTCCCGCTGCTCCGGCGTCAGCGAGCCCAGTTCTTCTTCGAGGAGCAGTCCGCAATAGCCGCTGATCGCGGTGAGGGGCGATCGAACGTCATGCAGAGAGCGGGCGAGGAAGTTGGTACTTTCCTGGTCGTATTCCTGCAGCTTGAGGTTGGCCTGGATGAGAAACTGCAGCATCTCGTCACGTTCGCCGCGCAGCGCGTCGTGACTTCTGGCGTCGCCGTTGTGGAGCGCTTTGGGCTGCTCGATGTTTCCCAGAAAAGCGCGCAGTGTGGCCGCCGTCAAGGGCTTCAGCAGTACGTGGATATCGGGGGTGCCGACGATTTCCCGTAGGACCGGCAGGTCCTGACGCTGCAAGAGGAACAGGTGTCTTCGCAGCTTAGCAGGATCAAGGCCTTGCGGGATGGTCGCTTCACCGGGAACGAAATCCCATAGACAGAGGTCCTCGTGAGATGGCATCTGCCCGGGCCTCCCCATCTGGAGCTTCGATTCCTTGCCGAACATTTCGAGCAAAGTGCTCCGGCACACATCGGCCAGTGACGAATCATTTGAGAAGAGAAGGACGTTCATTCCCGCCTGGCCTCCGCCCCAGCCTTCCACAAGCCGCCGCGAGGGTTTCCGGAGATGTTCATCGCCGTCTTGCGCAAGTGGGCAAGCCTCTTCGGCTCCGTGGGCGAGGCATCCAACTGTAAGCGCGCCACGGCTGCGCCTACCGGGCGCCCGTCTTGCCAATCCTCGGGATACATATGCAGGACGATACTCGCTTCATCCGGATTCGCGATGGTGAGGGCCTGGCACAATGCAGCCGAAGCCTTGCGGAAGAGAGCGCTGGACACTTCCGCCCGATTTGCCGTCCCAAGTTCGGTAAAGATCACGCCGATCACGGATTCCTCATACCACCCCTGGATGTCGGTTTCCCGAATGGCGCTCGCCAGGGACATCACAATTCCCTCGATCGCACGGTCTTTTGCCCCGGCTCGAATCAGCCCGGCCGGATCGAGTAGCATCAGCACGAAAGGCCGGCCGGTTCGCTCCGCCCGCCTGCACTCCAAAGCCAGCTGCTTGGCGAAAAGGTTTTGGCCCAACATCTCCGAATTCAACTTTAGGGATGTTGGGTAGCCGCTGCGTTTCCCGCTGCGAGCACCCGGGCATCCGATTCTATACCGTCCGCGCCCGGCTTCCGCGTGGTCTGCCTGGCGACGATTTGCATCACGATCCGCGACAACAAGTCCACTTCCCGCTTCAGATCCTCAATCTCTTGAGTCACGTCCCGGGCCGCCGCGCTGCTTGCCGCCATGAAAGATTTCGCGTGGATGAACCTTTCTCTCAGGAACTCCGACACGCTATTCGCCCCATGCTGCCGGCTGATCCGGTCGAGCGTCTGATACTCGTCCTGGGTAACCCGCATGCTCACGATTCGGCTGCGCCTGACAAAACTCAATGGGTTCTACGCCCGCGAAACGAGCGCCTCCGGCTGGATCTGATTGAAGGGGGGAGAATAGGTTACTGCCCACGCTACCGCCCTGTCAGGGTCTTGGCGGTTGCCTTGGGTTCGCGCGCACACCGCGCGGATGTTCTTAGTTGTATTACCACGGGTACACACTTGTCAACGGCCAGCGACTCCAAATCCTGGTACTGTTCGTACTAACAGAGGTACTTTGTGCGCTATGTCGGCATGCCCTGCTTTACAAGCTGGGCTAATCGGTCGACTTCGCGCTTAAGCGCGTCGAGTTCCTCGGTAACCTCGCGAGCACCCCGCCTGGCTGCCGAAACGACAGGCTCGGAATTCATTATGAGTTGCCTGAGATACTCAGACACGCTGTTGGCTCCGCGCCGCCGGCTGATGCGATCGAGGACCTGGTACTCATCTTGAGTAACCCGAATGCTCACGATACGATTGCGCTTGACGAAACTCATTTGCATCTCGGCTGGGGAAGCCGGCCACCTCGAAGGTCCGATTTAACAAAACCTTAACGAAAGTTGGCAGTAATTTGAATGTGTAAGAAGAGCCGCGCTGTATGTGTCGCGGCTCTTACCGCCGGGACGAAGATTCTAAATCTGTCGATGGCCGGCTCGCGCCTTGCGATTTCTTGGTTTGCGTTTTCGAAACGCCCGAACTGCGGCGGGGTGTGACCGGTACAACCCAGTCCCGCTCCACTTCCACGGCGACCGAGCGCTTGAGGATCTCAACCGAAACGACCAACCGGAATGAGTTCTTTTCGCTGACCAATATGCCTTCCACGCCTTGCAGTGGGCCGCACTCCACGCGCACCAGATCGCCGCGCTCGACATAGGGCCAGGGCCTGACGGGCAAACCGGATGAGCATGAGGCGTGGATTCGGGCGATCTCTTCGTTGGGAATCGGCTGCGGCTCTCTTCCGACCCCCACGATCGTGAACACGCCAGGTGTCATCAGAATGGGAAGACGGCGCAGTGGATCGAAACGGCAAAAGAGATAACTTGTGAACAGTGGAAGGAGCACACTCTGCAGTCGGCCGGAATGACGGTGCCAGCTCTGATATAACGGAAGAAGTTGTTCGTAACCCTTAGCTTCTAAGAGTCCCGCCACGGACTTTTCGTGCTTCGGCCGAGTCTGGACAGCGAACCACTTGATCGGCTCGGCCTCGTCTGCTTCGAACGACATGAAGGCCCCTTTGCTTCGGTTCGGTTCGCACCAAGTACGCTCCACACAAGGATTACTAATATTTGGGCGAAACGCCAAGCTACCGCTCTGTTGGGGTCTCTTGGCGCCCTAAATCCGCTTACAGTGAGATCCTATACACTTGTATTACGAAACCGAACAGTTGTCAACGTTTAATCATTTTGTTTTCGTACTATTTTCTTGTGCTACTAGGTTTGATTTCGTGAAAGGCCAATTAAGCTGGCAAATCTATCTGGTGTTGCAATAGCCCTACATTGATCGGGCTGTCCGAGTTAGATCTTCAGAAGCCAAGGCCGAGACCCTGGTGATTCTTGTAACCCGCTCCAACTAATTCCCTTACGCGGCCCGCTTTTTTCTGTTTAATACGCGAATGTGCGGACCCGAACGGCGATGTACCATGACTGCCATTACAGGAAGCCGGGCGGTGTAAATGTTGTATTCACGCGATCACCTGATTCTCAAACTCTTGTCCCATTTATATAAGGCGTAAAACTGCGGCAAAAACCGTCATGCCGGGGCTATTCTGTTTCCTCGCCCTTAAGGCCATTAGCGCCAAAGGCGCGCGAACTGAAGTGGGCCGCACCACAAAGACGACAGCCCGCAGGGATACACGCCCACACTGCACAATTAATAGTGACGCCTGACGGGCAAACGTTACATGACTACCCCGATTTATTTGGGGATAGGCCACTGGCTAGCGCTGAAGGATGTTCTTTTTGGCTTCTCCAGACATCGAAAATACTAGTACGCTTAGAACTCGTCCTAATATCTACTACAAATAGTCGGCCCCGGGGGCGAAAGAGGCTTTCAATCCTTCGCACCCGACTCGGTTTTCGATTCGGAGTGCTCGGAGGTCAGCGAGGAAAATCCGATCGGGTCCGAATGTCGCCCCGCCATTTTATAGCCGCAGCGGCCAAGCGGCTGTGGCTCTGGAAACGCGCTGTCCCGGCCTGGTACAAGGCGACCCCGATCCAGGTTCCGAGTGTGTTGGTGATGAGATCCGTTGTGCCGGAGTCCCGGGTCGGAAGGTAGCCCTGCAGCACCTCGATGGTGAGGCTGACCGTGAACCCTACAAGGATTGTGGCAAGTGCGGCACGCCTGATTTTGCAACTCGCCGTGAAGTACGCATAAAAGCAAAAGCCCAGGGGAACGAATCCCACGATGTTCTTGAGCACGCCCTTCACGAAACTCCAGGACAGTTCGAATTCCTCCCAGAAGGGTTCCAGAAAGAGCTTGTCCTGAACCCGATAACCGGCCGGCATGACCAAATCAACGCCGGGTTGGGCACGGTTATGCACGATGTCGCCGGCTCGCTCGTCGAACCGGTACAAGGCCACCGCTTGCTCAGGTTTCGCAGCTTCGGGACGCCCCGTGTTCGTCCAGCTATCGTAATGCCGGAGCACCGCCGGCGGCGCTAGCTCGCTCGCATAGATCGCCAGGCCCCTCACCTGCCCTGACCAGGGGTCCTGCTGCCACGGCGAATCCCCAACAATCAGACGGCCGGCGCAGGGCGCCACTTGGAATCCACGCACCATGCGAAGTAGTTTGCCGTTTCCGTAAACCGCGGTTCCGGACACTGCAGACGTGATGGTGATGAACACCGGTCGATCCCTGCGAAAAACATCATTGACGTAGAAATGATGCCGGCGCGACTTACCGGATTGCAGTTCGAGATCGCTGAGCGACTGATGGAGGGCGAATCGAGACGGCCCGTTCGGAAGGTACAGGGTCAAAGCGGTGCCTTCCTGGTCCGCACGCGCGGCCAGCAGCCAGATTTCGACGCTACAAGACCGCGGGTCTGCCGATCCCGCAGGATGAATGGAACCCGTACCGATAGCCGTCCCCGGGTAGCCAAACCGGATTCCGTCGCGGTTCTTCAGCCACGCGACGTCATTTCCCGGAGCATGGAAGGGCCAGAGACCTAACGTCAGAATGACGCACAGAACGGCAATGCAGAGGATGAGCGGGGCATGTTTCATCAACGGCTCTTCAGCCTGGCTCCGCGCCTACGGAGTCGGCACTACCGCTTGCACGATATTCGAGGGTGTACTCTCGTTGCTTCCGGTATCGACCGCGGTGGAATAATACCAGTAGCTCTGTCCGGCCTGAACCGCGGTATCCGTGTAGGCGCAGCCGTTAGGGTTGCAAGTCGTCGCTGAGATCGAGCCCATATTGGAATAGGGCGTGGCCGGCGCCGTCGAACTGGCCGAGGCAATCCGATAAATATTGTAGGTGGCGATGTTCGACGAGGTACTAGGAGTCCAGCTCAACGATACGCTGTGGGGTATCGTAGTAATTCCGTTCCCGGATAAGGTTTGGCTGAACGGAGTATTCAGCGCGCTACTCGTAAAAGCGATACTGCCGCTGGCACTGCCGGTCGCCGCCGGGGCAAATGCCACGCTGAAACTGACGTTTTGTCCCGCGGCCAGGGTAAGCGGGAGCGACAGCCCGCTCAGGCTGAACCCAGCCCCGGAAACCGCGGCCTGAGAAATGGTGGTGGCACCCGTCCCGATTCCCGTCAGGGTCACGGTTTGAGTGCTAGTGCTGCCCACTGCCACGTTGCCGAAGCTGAGGTTGGAAGGGGCGACGCCGAGCACCGCAAGGCTGCAAGGGCCTCCCATGGCGCTAGTCAGGACCGCTTGCACCAATGGCAGGTTGCACTGGCCGTAGGGGGCCGTGCAGTTTGTGGGCACCAGCGCCATATTGGTCGCCAACTGCACGTCTAGAACATTGACCACTCCATCCTGGTTGAGATCGCAAGCGCTGTATGAAGCGCTCTTGAAGGAGGCCGATGTGCTGGTATAAGTATCCAGCCCCGTGGTCCAGACCGGTGAGTAAACGCCGGTGGACGAAGTAATCAGGTGCGCCCACCCGCCCGCGTAGTTGTTGTTGTTCACAACGAAATCCTGGATAAAGCTTGTCGCGCTCACCAGGCCCACCATCCAATATTGTGGAGCGGTCACCGAGACGACGGCCTCCACCGGCGCGGTTGTGGTCACGGGCGCCCCTGTTGGGCTGCCGGTTGCCACTTGGTTATTCAAAGCAGCCACTTGATCCAAGGGCGATATCGTATCGGCGCCTGAGAATTCCCAGATCACGGCTGTACCGCCGCTTCCGCTGGGATTCGGCGTGATTGTCAGGCTGGCCGCCCCGGGATTACTGTTCTTGGCATACCAGATGTCCACCGTATTGGCTGAAGCGTCGGTGCCCAAGGCGTTGGGCGCTTCGATATAAGCATTACCCGCATTGTCCGCGATGGCAGTAATAGTCGGAACCGTCCCCGGCGCCGACGAAAAACCCACCACGATCAAGTTACCGCCCCCGGTAGCGGGAATCGTGCAGATAGTGCCAGGAAATGCAGCGGGACCGCAGGGCGTAGCATGCACCATGGCGATCTGGGCCTGCGCCGAAGGGCAGCTAACGATCAGGACCGCCATCGGTAGCGCAACCATCAATTCACGGATGGCCAGAGTGGAGCCCGATACCCGATACAACTTATCGTCCCTCCTTGAAATTGAATGCTTGTGAGCCGCCGGTTCTTGAAACCAAAGCCGCATCTGGTTCCGCTTTAAGATAGCGCGTTTTGACTGCCTCCACAAGCCTCTATTTCGATGTGGAATTATCCATCGTTCTCACAATAGCTGGACCTCGGCTTTACATGATTTGAAGCGCACGGCCGATAAGCAAGTCATGAGAGCGGCAGGTCGCGGACCCTAACCCGGCGCGCCGAAACTATGGCTGCACGCTATCGGTGGTTAGCATCCTCCGGCTTGGATGATTTTCGCTCACAGGAAGCTAACTTGCGCTGCAGCCTACATTTACGTCGCGACGGATTACCGGCGTCAACGAAACCTGTTAACTCACCCTAACCAAACACAGCGTTGAGCATGGAGAACACAGACGGTTACCATTTAGCCACGATGTGGCTCCTAACACCTAAACATGCAGCCTGTCTGGTTGCGTTCTTGGCGTTAGGCGCAGCGGCCTTCGGTCAATCGGATTCGCTGGCGTTGTCGTCGGCTGTGGCGACACCTGGCGGCACGGTATCCCTCAATCTTTCGCTCAGTTCTTCATCCGGCAGCCCGCCGGCTGCGATTCAGTGGACTTTCGCTTATTCACCATCTGATGTGATCGCGATTGCAGCCGCCGCCAGCGCATCGGCCACGGCCGCCGGCAAGTCTCTGGCATGTACCGGAAGCCCCGGCGTGTACAGTTGCTTCCTGACTGGACTGAGTTCAGGCGGGCTGGACGCGAACGTCATGCCGGACGGCGTGATAGCCGTTATGACGGCGACGATGTCGCCTGCTTCGTCAGGGACCACGATTGGTATCACCAGCGCGCTAGGCGCTTCGGCATCCGCAAGCCCGATTCAAACTACGGCGACCGGTGGTACGATCACTGTCTTGCCGCTCAGCCTGGCGTCGTTCAGTTGCAATCCGAGCGCGTTGGCGTCCGGCGCCTCCGCTACTTGTGTCGTGAATCTAAACGAAGCGGTCTCTTCCAATGTCACCGTCACGCTGTCGGATAATAATGCGCTGCTGACGATCCCCGCGTCGGTCCTTGTGCCGGCGGGGGGCACTTCGGCCACCGTCACTGCCAGCGCGGGTACGCTTACGATGAGCCAGAATGCTACGCTGACGGCCGCCTTAAATGGAGCCGTACAGACCGCCGTTCTCAGCCTGGTCGCTCCGACGCTGGTTTCCGCCGTCTCCTGCAATCCAACCAGCGTGAATTCCGGCTCGACCTCAACCTGCACGGTCACCCTGAGCCAGCCCGCAGCAGCCGGCGGCAGCACGGTCGGACTCTCCAGCAACAATGCCGCACTCACCGTTCCTGCATCGATCACCGTACCCGCCAACAGCGCTTCCACAACGTTCAACGTGAGCCTCGGCACCATCGCAACAACTCAGTCCGCCGCGATTACTGCCACCCTCCCCGGTTCGTCGCAAACCGCGAATTTGAGCCTGATCGCCCCGACACTGATCTCTGTCCTAGCCTGCAATCCTACCAGCGTGAATTCCGGCTCGGCATCAACCTGCACGGTCACCCTGAGCCAGCCCGCGCCAGCCGGCGGCTTCGCCGTCGGACTCTCCAGCAACAACGCCGCACTGACCGTTCCGGCCTCAATCACCGTCACCGCCAACAGTACCGTAGCAACTTTCAGCGCTACTGCCGGTGCCATCACCACCACACAACCCGCCACCATGACCGCCACGCTCGGCTCGTCTTCACAAACTGCGAATTTCACCCTGGTTGCACCCACATTGGTTTCCACTTTGACCTGTGGCCCGGCAACGCTCGATGCCGGCGCATCATCGACCTGTACGGTCACCCTTTCGGCCCAAGCTCCCACCGGCGGCACGAGCGTATCGGTTTCAGCCAACAGTCCGGAGCTCACCGTGCCGGCTTCGGTGAACATTCCGGCGGGATCCTCCTCGGGCACGTTCACAGCGACAGCCACCACCACTCCTCCGGAAGGCGGGGCAACCCTGGACGTCTCCATCACCGCAACCCTCAACAGCGCGTCCCAGTCCGAACCTCTTACCTTGATCCTCTGCCCCTGCTCCCTGTGGCCGTCGACGGCACAACCGCTCGATCCGGCCTCCACCAACAAACAGGCCATCGAGGTCGGCATGCAGTTCACCTCGGCGATCCCGGGCTACATTACCGGCGTACGATTCTTCAAGGGATCGACGAACGTGGGAACGCACGTAGGCAACCTGTGGTCCTCCAGCGGCACACGTCTTGCGGAAGTAGTCTTCACTAACGAGACGAAATCGGGCTGGCAGACAGCCTATTTTTCCTCGCCCGTACCGACCGCCGCAAATACGACGTACGTCATTTCCTATCATGCTCCGCTGGGACACAACGCCGCGGATAACGGCGTGTTCATTACGCCGGTCACTAACATGCCGCTTGAGGCCCTCGCCGATGGCCAGCACGGACCCAACGGCGTATACATATACGGTGCTAGCGCGTTTCCGTCTACCGGAGCATCCGCCACCAATTACTGGGTCGATGCCATCTTTAATACGTCCGCCACAATCGGCACATCCGTCCCCGTTTCCGTTTGGCCACCGACCGCCGTTCCGAAGACTCCCGCTGCGCCGTCCGCGCAGCCCGCTGAACTGGGCTTGAGGATCCTGTCCGATGTTCCCGGTTATGTCACCGGCGTGCGCTTCTACAAGAGCGCGAGAAATGCCGGGCCGCACATCGGCGCGCTTTGGACCTCGACCGGCACTCTGCTCGCCTCCGTCACCTTTACCAACGAATCGACGACGGGCTGGCAGCAGGCGAACTTCTCGTCTCCCGTTGCCATCCTGGCCAACACCGTTTACCTCGTGTCGTATTGGTCTCCGAAGGGCTACTACGCCGACGACAGCGGATACTTCGCTACCTCGGGCGTCACCAGCCAGATGTTGTACGCGCCGCCGGACGGCCAATACGGCTCCAACGGCTCGCACGCAGCCGGCAACGTTTTTCCGGCGAGTTCCGCGAGCGCTGCTAATTTTTGGGTGGACCTGGTTTTCACCACGGCCATCCAGTAGCCCGTGCCGTGGCCTACACGCGGAGCAACCGGAAGGCCAGCAGGAACCACGCGGCGATGAAGGAGATTCCTCCAAGGGGCGTGATGGCCCCGAATGTCCGGATGCCGGTCAAGGCCAGCGCGTACAGGCTGCCGCTGAAGATCAGGATGCCCGCCAGCAACAGGCCGCATACCCAGGCCATGCCCGATTCGTTCAGCACGCCCGCGCGCACAAACAGCGGCACGATCAGGATGCCGAGGGCATGCAGGAACTGATAGAAGACCGCTTTTTCGTAGATGCCCATGGAGTAGGCATCCAGACGGCCGCGCAACCCGTGCGCACCAAATGCTCCCACCACCACCGCCAGGCCCAACAGCGCCGCGCCAACTCCGCTCCACCTCATACCATCCGATTGTAACTTTTTAAAGCTTGCCGCTTGAAACCCGGCCGGAATCGCTTATATAATGCTGGCCATGCCGGCCAAAGCTCAAACCAAACCGAGATTCGATATACACCCCAGCGTGCTCATGGCGCAATCCATAATCGCGGGCATGCCGGAGAAGACCGGCCGATCCCTCGAAGAATGGGTCGAACTGGTACAGACGGACGGACCGCCCACGGAAAAAGAGCGCGCGGCATGGCTGAAGGCGGCCCACGGCCTGGGCACGAACTATGCCGGATTTATCGCGCAGACGTCTGTGGGCAAAGGCGATGAAGTAACCGTGGAAGGCTACCTGCAACAGGCGGGTCAGTATGTCGAGAACCTGTTCGCCGGGCCGAAGGCCGCGCTGCGCCCCATCTATGAAGCGCTGCTGGCGGCCGGACTCAAACTGGGCAAGGACGTGCGCGTGTGTCCGTGCCGGACGTTTGTGCCGCTCTATCGCAACCATGTCTTCGCGCAAATCAAGCCGGCTACGCGCGCGCGGATCGACCTCGGTCTGGCGCTGAAGGATACCAGAACGCCCAAGCGCCTGGTCGACACCGGCGGATTCGCCAAGAAGGACAGAATCACGCGGCGGATCGAAATTGCGTCTGTGGCTGAGATCGACGACGAAGTGCGGCGGTGGATGAAGGCAGCCTACGATATGGACGCGTAGTTCGCCGCTACTCCCCTAAGCGCTCCGGCATATCGGCCAGCACGTAGCCCATCACCGCCATCGCCGCGATGCACTTGCGAAACTCCTGTAGGTTAACCTTGTCCACGGTGTCGGTCCTCGAGTGGTGCCAGTCGAAATAGTGCTCGACTACGGTGAATAGTCCCAAGCCGGGAACGCCGTCGCGCATCAGCGGGCCGATGTCGGCGCCGCCCCCGCCTTCCTTTACGGTATCCGCTCCGACCGGTTCGAGCAGCCGTCCAATCTCTTTCGCGCGCGCCAGCGCCGCGCCGCCCGGGCTCACGCCGAAACCAACCGGCTTTTCGGCGCCGCCATCCATTTCGATGGAGGCCACATAGTCGTGTATTTTGCCGCCCACCATTTCGCGATACGCGCGGCCTCCCGCCCCGCCGTTTTCTTCGTTGGTCCAGAAGACCACCCGCAGCGTGCGCCGTGGACGGAGGCCCAACTTCTTGATCACGGCGGCGGCTTCCAGGGCGGCCATGATGCCGCTGCCATCGTCCTGTGCGCCCGCGCCCACGTCCCACGAATCGATATGGCCGCCCATCACCACGATCTCGTTGGGTTTTTCGCGCCCTGGGATCTCGCCCATCACGTTGGCTGAATCGGCGTCCGGCAGCATGTGTGCCTCCATGTAGAGGTGCACCGTGACGATTTCGCCGGCGTCGACCAGGCGCTGAATCAACGTGGCGTCTTCGAAGGTAATGGCGGCCGCGGGAATCTTGGGGTCCGTTTCCGAATAACTCAGCATGCCGGTGTGGGGGGTCTGCATGGCCAGCGAACCGACCGATCGCAGGAGCGTCGCCACGGCGCCTAGTTTCGCGGCGCGCGAGGGGCCGGCCACCCGATAGTTCACGGTCTTGCCGTATCCTTCGTAGGGCACGTTGAACAGCACGATCTTACCGGCGACCTTCTCGCGGCCGAGCGCATTCAAGGCGTCGAAACTCGCCACGGATACCACCTCCGCGGTGATGCCGTCGGGCGGGGTCGAGACACTGCCCCCCAGCCCAATCATGGTGAGCGGATGGGGCACGGGTTTCAACATTTCAGCGTCTTCGCGGCCGCGCACCCAATGCGGCACTTTCACGGGCTGCGTCATCACGTTTTCCAGGCCATCGCGCTTCATTTGCGCGGCCGCCCACGCAATCGCCACGTTCAGCGAATCGGACCCGCTCAAGCGGTTGCCGATCCGGTCGCAGAGATAGGAAAGCTGGGCATAACCGTCCTGATCGGCGAGTGACGCACCGATGATTTCGGTGGCCGCTTCTTTATATGTGTCCGAGAGCGGCGGCGCGGCTGCCAGCAAAGCGATGGGGACCAGTAGAAAAGAGAATCGCGAGAGGGCCATTCAGACTAGTCTACCCGACATTACCCTTCGAGGACCCGCCGCAGCTCCTCGGGCCGGAAACAGTGCGCGAACGCCGTCTCGCGCAGAATACGTCCGGCGCGCACCAGTTCGGCCAGGGATTGCTCCATGGTCATCATGCCTTCGGCCCGGCCGATGGTGAGCTGGCTGCGAAGCTGGTGGTCGTCGCCCTTGCGGATCAGGTTGCGCACGGCGTCGGTGGCCATCATGATCTCGAGCGCGGGATAGCGGTTGATGCCATCGACCGCCGGCACCAGTTGCTGCGCGACTACGGCCAGCAGCGCCAGCGACATTTGCTGCCGCATCTGCCCCTGGTGCGCCGCCGGGAAAGAATCCAGGATGCGGGAGACGGATTGTGCCGCGTCGTTGGTATGTAGCGTCGAAAACACCAGGTGGCCGGTTTCCGCGGCGGTGAGCACGGTGGCCATGGTCTCCGGGTCGCGCATTTCGCCTACCAGGATCACGTCCGGCGTCTGCCGCAGGATA
Organism: Bryobacteraceae bacterium; assembly: GCA_050011755.1. Lineage (GTDB taxonomy): Bacteria > Acidobacteriota > Terriglobia > Bryobacterales > Bryobacteraceae > Bog-159. Next base: position 15,972 of record JBEKIM010000090.1, read on the forward strand.
CTGCGCAGCGAGTTGACGAAGTCCGGCGTATCGGGTCCTACCTCGATCTGCTCCACGATGGAGCTGCGATTGGTGTGCTGGTATTCGACCGGGTCTTCGATGGTGACGATGTGCGTGCGGCGGCGCGTATTGATCAGGTCGATCAAGGCAGCCAGCGTGGAACTCTTGCCGGAACCCGTGGCTCCGGTAACCAGAACGAGGCCCTGGCGCCGGTCGGCGATGCGTGTCAGCGCCGCCGGCAGATGCAAAGACTCGATAGTGGGAATGCGTGCGGGCAGCAGGCGGATACTCGCCGCCAACGTGCCGCGCTGGTGGTGGATGTTGGCGCGGAAGCGGCCCACCGGGTCGCGCGCGAAGCAGAAGTCCACCGACTTTTTCTTTTGTAACTCCTCGTATTGGCGGGAATCGAGCAGCGGCAGGACGAAGTTGCGCACATCGTCCGGCGAGAGCGGGGGCCCGGCCGCGGGGGCTAGCGTGCCATTCACCCGCAAGGCCACCGGCGTACCGGCGATCAGCAGCAGGTCGGACGCGTTCTGCCGGCCGGCGAAAGCCAGCAACTGATCGAGCGAGCCGGCATTTTGAGGCGGCCGCGGCGAGGAAGGCTTGTCGGCTGGACGCGAGCCCGGCGCGGCGCGGTTCAATTCCTCGACGATGCGGCTGAGATCCTGGTCGTAGCCTGCCACGGTTCAGACCTTCGTAGGCTCAGCCGTTGGTTCCGGTAGGAGGCGGAGCGGGCGGTTCAGCGGGGGGCTGCGGTTGGAACCGCTCCACAACCAGGGTGAAGTGCGCCAGGTGGGCGGCGATAGCGCCGACTGCCGCAAGCACCGGCGCGACTACCGCGCCGATAGCGGCCACCGTCAGCGGGATCTCCATGAAGGTATGGCCGTGATCGTCCCGGATGATGATGCGGCGGACATTGCCCTCGTGGATAATCTCCTGCACTTTATCCACCAGCTCTTTGCCGAGCACCTTGATTTCTTCCATCGTGACGTGAAAGTTTTCCATAGCGAATATTCAGTTTAACAGGACGTACCGCGGCCGCCGCGAGGGAGCTTCGTTTACGCAATGGTGTAACAAGCTTAACGAGTGTACTGGAACCTTTCCACGAAGGAATTGCGCGCATGCTCGGAGGGGTGGATCTATGATGTATGTGCAGCCGATGGAGGTGACCATGAACGTCCCGATTCCCGTTTCCGGCCTTCTATTCGCGATCGCGATGCTGGCTCAACCTGCAGGCGCGGCCACATTCACTTCGTTCGATGCTCCGTGCGCGGGCGGTTCGACACCCCCGGGGCAGGGCACCTACGCGACGAGCATCAACGCAGGCGGCGCGATTGCCGGGTACTGCAAGCAATCGAACCTGGTAGCCATCGGTTATGTGCGGGCCGCTAACGGGACCTTTAAGACATTCGAAGCCATCCCCGGCGGCAGCGCACCCGGCCAGGGCACCTACCCCGCTGCGATCAATGCGGCGGGTGTAACCACGGGATGGTTCGTGGACGCAAGCGGCGTGAATCACGGATTCCTGCTTCTCCCCGATAACAACATCGGTGTAATCAACGTTCCCGGCGCGGGCACCAACGGCCACTACGGCCAGGGTACGGTTGCCAATAGCATCAACGATGCGGGGCTGATCTCGGGATATTACCTGGACGCCCACAATGTCTTCCACGGCTTTGTGCGCGCCGCCGACGCCATCATCACGACCTTCGACGCCAAAGGCGCGGCCACCGGTTTCAAAATGGGCACCCTCGCCAGTAGCATCAACTCGGCTGGAGTCATTACCGGAACCTTCATGACCCCGGACAGCGTGACGCACGGCTTCGTGCGCACCGCCGACGGTGTCATCACCGGGTTCGACGGCCCGATGGCAGGCTTCACGTCGCCCGTTTCGATCAACGCAGCCGGGGTGATCACGGGACCGCTACGCCTATTGATGTTCCACAGGGACTCAGCACCTATCCCACGAGCATCGACGCGGCCGGGTTTATCACGGGTCTCTACGCCTATAACGATGGAACTGCCGGCTTCTTCCGCGGCTCCCGGACGGGGACCCTCACCACGTTCCAGGCTCCCCTCGCCAGCGCCACAAACCCCATGAGCATCAATGATTCCGGGGACATCGCGGGATATTATGTGGACGTAGAAGGCGTGGCTCACGGCTTCCTGGTGACACCCTAAGATTCCGCCCGTCATCGTGCGGCGCAGCCGCGAGCCACTCCGCTACACTGGAACTCTGCGCCCATGCCCGAATTTCAAGCCATCCTCTTCGATTTCGACGGCGTCCTGGTGGACAGCGAACCGGTACACTGCGACTGCTGGCGGGAGGTGCTGGCGCCGCTGGGCGTGCCCGTAACCTGGGAACTCTACGCGGCGCATTGCGTGGGCGCGGTGGATAGCAAGATGGTCGAGGTATTCGCCAGGCTGGCCGACCCGCCGGCCGATCCGGCCAAGCTTTGGGGGCGGTATCCGCTGAAGAGGCAACTCTTCCGCGAGCGCATGGCCGCGAATGCTCCGTTTGCGGAAGGCGTGCAGGCATTCTTCCGCGAGCTTTCCG
>JBEKIM010000091.1:0-28368 GCA_050011755.1 Bryobacteraceae bacterium
GGATGGCGCCACTTACTACGGCCCTTACTTCCCTGGCAACCTGGCGCATCGCCTGGTGCACTTCATTCACCGCCATTTCCTGGTGCCGTCCTGCAAGGTAGATTTGACGCGCTACCATCCCAAGCCTTGTTTGCAATATCACATCCATCGCTGCCTGGGGCCGTGCGTGGAGGGGCTGACCACCGACGATGCCTACGCCCGCGCGGTGCGCGACGTCCGCCTGTTCCTGGAGGGACGCCATGGCGACTTGGCTGCTGCTTTGCGTGCGCGCATGGAGAGCGCGTCGCAAGCCATGCGTTTCGAAGAGGCCGGCTCGCTACGGGACCTGCTGGCCACCGTGGAAGAACTCGACGAGCGTCAAAAAATGGCCGCGGCTAAGGGCGACGATATCGATATCTTCGCCAGTTACGCGGAACCCCCGCTGGTAGCCCTCAACGTCTTCCACCTGCGCAATGGCCAGATCGTGGACCGCCGCGAATACTTCTGGGAGGACCAGGAAGAGTTCGACGAGCCGCAGTTCTTCTCCGCCCTGCTGAAGCAAATCTATCTCGACGAACGTTACGTGCCTGCCATTATCCATGTACCCGTGGATTTTGAAGATCGCGAAGCCCTGGAGGAACTGCTCTCGGAAAAGCGCAATCGCAAGGTGGAAATTCACACGCCGCAGCGCGGCCAGAAAAAGGCCATGCTCAACCTGGTGGAGACCAACGCCAAACACAGCTTCGATGCCCGCTTCCGCGTGCTGAAACCATCTTCGCAAGCCATTCAGGAAGCCGTGCAGGATGCGCTTAACCTGCCTGAACCGCCGAGGCGCATCGAGTGTTTCGATATCTCGCACATCCAGGGCACCGATAAGGTGGCCAGCATGGTGGTGTGGGAAGACGGACGCATGAAGAAGTCCGATTACCGCAAATTCATCATCCGCACGGTGGTGGGCAACGACGATTTCGCCAGCATGCGCGAGGTGGTCACGCGGCGCTATTCGCGCTTGCAACTGGAGGGCCAGCCGATGCCCGGACTGGTGCTCATCGACGGCGGCATCGGCCAACTGCACGCCGCGGCGGACGCGCTGGAGGCCATCGGCATCATCAATCAGCCGCTGGCGTCTATCGCCAAACGCGAGGAGATCATCTACGTCCTGGGGCAGGAAGACGAGCCCATCGTGCTCGACCGCTTCTCGCCGATCCTGCACCTGGTGCAGTCGATTCGAGATGAAGCCCATCGTTTCGCGGTGACGTTCCATCGCACGCGCCGCAATGCGCGAGACTTGACTTCCGAGTTGGATCGGATCGAAGGCGTCGGCGAGAAGACCGTCCAAAAACTCCTGAAGCATTTCGGCAGTTCCGAACTGGTGCGGGCCGCGAACGAAGAGGAGCTTGCCGCCGTGGCCGGCCGGGCCGCCGCGCGGCGTGTCAGGCGCTACTACCAGAACCAGCCGGAGGCCGCGAACCCAACGGAGCCCGTGTTCCGCTGATACCGCTGGGGTTACTTGCCCAAGACCATGTCGATCCCGGCCAAGATGAGAATGACCTTGCTGCGCGGAAGCTTGCCTACACGCTCGGTCAGTAGATCCCGGTCGAGAGCTACAATCTGCGAGACATTTGCCACCGAGTCTTTTGGCAAGCCGCTAATACTCGATGAAATCGGGACATTCCCAGGCGCGGCCGCCCAGTGGAGGTTGCTCGTCAGGGGAATGCAAACGACCGTCGCGATACGGCTCTGGTTGAGAGAATCTCCTTGCACGATGACCACAGGCCGTCTGAAACCGGGACCTGACCCGATAGGCGCAGGCAGGTCGGCCCACCAGATCTCGCCTTGGGAGATTACCATTCGCTGCGCTCAAGGATGCGAGAGGATGCCAATGAAATGAACGGGTCGCCCCCCGCGCCAGCCTCGGCGCACACCCTATCCATGGCCTCGGTCACTGCGTCGGGCGCATGCCTTGCCAGATACTCCCTGACCGCGTCGCTATACAATTGGCTGCGCGATTTCCGCGTCCGCTTCGCCAGCCGCTCCGCCCCTTCAAACAGATCGCTCGGAATCGAAACCGCAGTCTTCATACCCTTAGTATAACCGCTCGGGACCGACTCGCTGAGCGGCGCGTGCACCGCGTGGTTCTAGTCCGCAGTTGGCTTGATGAGGCTTTAGTAACGGCATCAGATCAGGAGTTTACTCCCATGCAGGAAGAGAAATCCTTCCGAAGGAGAGGATCGCCTCGTCCTTCAAGCAACTCGCCGCCGTTTCCACAGAACTCAATGATGCCGCCAAGGAGTTAGGGCGGGCTGTCGGCAGCCTCGAAGCCGCACTCAGGAGCCTCAACCTGGGCGTATCTGCCTGGTACGAAATTGCCGGCTCTGAAGATGATGATGGTTCCTACTGGAGCCGGGACATCGGATACACCCGAATCGGCGACCAGTGGCGAATAGCCCTCAGGACCGCAAGCGGCAACTATCAAGTGGACCAGCACAGTGAACAGGTCTGGCCGTTCAATGACGCGCCGCGCTGGATGTGTGTTGAGAGCGTGGGCAAGCTACCCGATCTCTTCGACAGGCTGATCAGCCAGTCCGTGGACACCACCGAGAAGATCAAGGCGACGACCATCGAGGCGGAAGAGTTGGCAGCCGGGGTGCGCACGATTCGTAAAGAAGCCGAACAGGCCGAGGCTGCGAAGAAGGGAAGGAAGTGACCCGTGACCCCACGCACGATTGCGGCACTCATAGCCCTTACGCTATGTTGCGTCACTGTTCTCATCGCCATCCTCTGCAAAGGCGATGTGCGGGCCGCCATCAAAATCCCCTTCGCGTCGTTCTCGCTCGAGACGAAGGAACGGCTCAGACGTTCTGAGATCGCCCCTGACGGAGCCCTGGGCAGCACGAAACCGGAATGGGACAAGACTCAAGCCGCGCCCGCCGGCATTACTGACGCGCCGCGTCGATGCTGGAAAAAACGCCAGGGGAGTGGCCTTCTCTACTCGGGAGTAGGCCCTGGCGCCAGCGGCATCGCACCGGACGAACGCGCGTCCGCATTGCGCCTCATAGCCCGCAGCGTAAGCAGCTTGCTGTAGGCCACGTGGAAGCCGATCCACCGCCAATGAGAAGCGCATCCCTGGCACCATACCGACGCCCGATACGAACGGCATATCTCAACGTGGATACCTGGCCTTTTGCTGCAGATTCGGCGACGAGCCGGCGAGGAGGGCCTCCGGACACTTGGCCGCGGCCGGCTCTCGCCCACTTGCTTTCTCACCCCGAGAAGCAACCCTACTCCCGGAAACAACTACAAACGGTCGCTTCTTGGACGTACGCCGGCGGCGCCGCCCGTCAAGCGCTAACATAAAAGCATCCAGCAACCGGACCCCAGCACCGTTTTAATATAGCTGAATATGACAGTAGACATCGAAGGCGTGACCCTGCACCTGGCGCACCCGGACGAATTGCCCGTCCGCTGGGTGGGCCAGGAGGAACTCATGCGCCAGTTGCTGGCGGCGTGGCTGGTGGTGAGCGAACAGGATCTGCCCATGCATCCGCGGCTGCTGGGCAAGCCCGGTGTGGGTAAGACCACGCTGGCTTATGCCGCGGCCAAGCGCATGGGCCGCGATGTCTACATCCTGCAGGCCACCATGGATACGCGCCCGGAGGATTTGCTGGTAACCCCGGTGATCGAAGGCCAGGGGCGCCTCCGCTACGTGGCCTCGCCGCTGGTGACGGCGATGATCCGCGGCGGCATCGCCATCCTGGACGAAGGCAATCGCATGAGCGAGAAAAGTTGGGCCAGCCTCGCGCCGCTGCTCGACAACAGGAGGTACGTGGAGTCCATTGTGGCGGGCATTAAAATCAAGGCGCACGCGCAGTTTCGCATCGTGACCACCATGAATGACGATGCTTCCACGTTCGAGCTGCCCGAATACATTCACTCGCGCTTGCAACCCCAGATCCTGATCGATTTTCCGGAGCGCGACGAAGAGTATCAGATTCTGAAAGAGAACCTGCCGTTTGCCGAGGAGCGTATCCTCGCTTACGTGACCGAGTTTCTGCAGCAGGCGCACGCCGCCGACGAGCGCTATACGGTGCGCGACGGCATCAATATCGGGCGGTTTGCGATCAAGCTGAAGAGCCTGGCCACCGAGCGGACGCACGAAACCCAGGCGCTCGAAACGGCCATTCTGCAAACGCTTGGAGAGGAAGCCCTGCGCTATGCCCGGGGAAATCGACCTTCCTGATCTGCCCGACCCGGGCAGTCTGCGGCGCGGCCGGTTCACTTACCTGCCGGTCGCGCCGGGGCGGCTGGAATTTGCCATTGAAGTGCGCCGGGCGATCCTCCGCGAGAAACCGCAGGTGGTCGCGCTGGAACTGCCCGTCACACTGCAGCAGCAGTTTCTGCGCGCGGTCGCGCGGCTGCCGGAGATCTCCGTCATCGTCTATCCGGACGATGCCGACCCTGAGCGCGCTATTTATGTGCCGGTCGAGCCCGCCGATCCTTTTGTCGAAGCCATCCGCGGCGCGCTGGAAATTGGCGCGGAAATCGTCTTTGCCGACCCCGACTCGGGCGAGCGCCCCCACCTGAAGGACGCTTATCCCGACCCTTATTCGATCCCGCATATCGGCTATGAAAAATACGTCGAAGCCTATCGCATCTATCCGCAGGAGCTTAACGACGAGATCGCGCGGCACGCCGGCGGCATCGCCTGGAAGCTGCAAGGCTGCGACCCGGAGGCGCGCGTACTGGTGGTGCTGTCGCTGAATCTGCTGGACCCCGTACTGGACGCTATGGACGAGCCGCAAGCTCAGCCCATGTCCCGTGTGCGGCGCGACGCCGTGCATGTACTCAATCCACACCCGGATTCGCTCGCCGAGATTACCATCGAATATCCGTACCTCCAGCACCGTTACGAGCAATTCCGGACCCTGCCGACGGACGTCCATCTGATCGACCGGCGCTACGCGCAACTCGCGCTCTTCCGCGAGGCGGAGAAGAGCTACGAAGTGAACACCGGCGAGCGGCTGCAGCACTGGCAGCGCCGCCTGCTCGCGCGTTATGCGCGCAATCTGGCGTTGGTCGATCACGCACTCATGCCCGGCATATTCGACCTCACCGTAGCCGCGCGCAGCATCGTGGACGATAATTTCGGCTGGGAAGTCTGGGAAACGGCCGGCCGCTATCCGCCGCAGAAGACCGCTAGCGATCTGGAAACCGTGCAGATCTCGGGCGAGGAAGTGTGGCTCGACACCAAGCGGATCCGGCTGCGGCGCAGGTTGCCCAGCGTCAAACGGAGGCTGCGGCCCGTGGGATTGAAGCCGCGCAAGAAGGAGAAGTTTCCCGGCGAATGGGCCGGCAGCCTGGATAGCAATAGCATCTGCTCCTACCCGCCGGAAGATCTGGTAATCGAGGACTACGGGCGCTTCTTGAAGAAGAAAGGCAAGGGCATCCTGTCGGAGGAACGCGCGCGCACCGAGCCGTTCACGACCTCACTACTGGACGGCATCGACCTGCGCGAGACCATCCGCAATTGGCACGAGGGCAAGATCTACGTGCGGCAGTTCCAGAAGATCGCGGGCGAAGTGGGCTCCGTAATCGTGATCTTCGACGAGGATCGCGACAACCGCTACTATTACATGACCACCTGGCTCGGTGAGCACCAGAACGAATCGGACATGGCGTTCTACTCGACGTTTCCGTTCGACAACCTGGTGGGGCCGGGCATCGGACGCGGCGAGTACGGCGGCTTCCTGATGAGCCTGCCCGCGCGCCGCATGTTCGACGTATGGCAGGACCCGGACTACGATTTCGCCGAGAGCAAGCCTGAGCGCCTGCTGCTCGCCGGCCTGGATTATTCGCTCGAACGGTTCGTGGTGTACGTGGCCGCCAAACCGCCGCGGTCGGTATTCCGCGGTATCGCCGCGCGCTTCGGGCGGACGATCGTCTATATACCGATCGGCCAACTCTCCCCGGTGGCACTGAAGAAGATCCGCGTGGTGCACGTTTTGGACGGGTACGATAAGCGGAAGGCGGCCAAAGAATTTATCTGGTAGCGGTCCAAATGCGGCGAGGGCGTTTAGCGCGATGCGGCAGCCTGGCACTTGCACTTCGCCTGGCACGCCCGGCAAAACACACGCGCGCACGACGGACACGGGCTCAAGCAAGCGCCGCAGAGCAAGTGTACTTTGTCGCAGAGATATAAGGGGCGGGCGCGCCCGGCGCAGGCTTCGCAAAGCGGCGTATCGAGCGTGCGCAGGACCGCATTCCAGGCCAAAGTCACGGCGCGCTCCTCCTTCTTGCGGATCAGCCGGACAGAAATCGTCCGCACCGGCAGAGACATAACCAGCACGTCGGTCAACTCGAGTTGTACGCGCAGGGAATACTTGCGGACAAGATCCTCCAGCTTCGCGGCACGGTCAAGCTGCGTGGCTTGGATGCGGCCGCGGTCCTTCTCCGCGGCTTCCGGCCCAGCGGTGTGGCGGGCGGCGCGCTTTTCAAGCTGGGCCAGCAGCCCGCCGTAGTACGATTCCATGCGCGCCCAATCCCGGGCCAGGCGGCGATTCGCGCTTTGCTCGATAAAAGCGAGACGGGCGCGCACCTCGGCTTCGGCGGCGCGCGCGGCCAGCGGATAGAGCGCGCGCAGTTCGGCGCCCGGCAAATTAAACGCGGGATCGTCCTCCAGGCCATCGCGCACGGAACGCAGCAGGAGTTCGGGATGTTCGGCCATCGCACGCACCGCGCCGTTCAGGCAAACGCCGCCGTAGCCGATGGTGCGCTCGTCCGACTCGACCGTGTGCTGAAACGAGAAGAGGTAATATGGCATGGCGCCGGCATAGTCTTCCACCAGATGCCAGATGCCGTTCTGCACAACCAATTCGCGGTTCAGGATGGCATCGGCGGCGATGCGCGCCGTGGGCGTTTGCATGCGCAGGCGCGCGCCGGCTACGGCTGGCGACGGAGGCAGTAGCGCGCCGAGCCGCTCCATCCATTCCCCGGGATCGTCCGCGCCGCCACGCGCGCCGAAATCGAGCGATAGCCAATCGCCCACGGCCAACCTGGCGGAAACTTCCGGCGGCACCAGGGCGCGCAGCACGCCTTCACCCTCGCTCTCTACCAAGGCGCCGCGGCTAAGAAGCACGTCTCGCGCCCAATCGCCTGGCTGAATCACCTCACACCTCGAAATCCCGATGGAATAAAGCCTCGTCGAATTCCTTCACTTTGGCGTGCTCCGCCTTGGCCTCCAGCAGGCGCCTCCCTAATTCCTCGAAGGCCTGCTCCACGCCGCCGGACTCGCGCGCGGAAAGCCACAGGTCCATGACCAGCTCCGCGAAATCGCGCGCATCGTCCAGACTGCCCAGGATCGCGTCCATCTCCCCCACTACCAGTTCGAACATGTTCACTTTGTCGTGCAGCACGCGCAGCAGATGTTCCTCCACCGTGCCGGCCTGGCAGAAATTGAAGATAAATACATCGTGCTCCTGGCCGATGCGATGTACGCGGCCGACGCGCTGTTCCAGCCGCATGGGGTTCCAGGGCAAATCGAAATTGATGACGGTATCGGCGAACTGTAAGTTGCGGCCTTCCCCGCCGGCCCCCGTCGAGAGCAGCACGCCGCCTTCATCGCGAAACCGGGCGATGGCCGCGTCTTTATCCGCCCGGGAGAGATCGCCGCTGAAGACCGTATACCGGATACCCCGCCGCCGGCAGATTTCCGCCAGGTGCTCCAAAGTCGGCACGAATTCGGTGAAAACCACGGTTTTGGCCTTGCGCGCCGCCAGCATCTCGCCAAGCTGGATGCCTTTTGATCCATCGCCTACGCGGGAAGCCAGATCCAGGATGGCCTCCAGTTCGGATACGTCGCGCCTCTCCGGGTGGCTGTGGTCGGAGAGACGGCGCACGATTGAGCGGTGCAAGGCCTGCGGACTGCTCCCGGCCTGGCGCTGCATCCAGCCCAGCGCCATCACACCGGCATGTTCGCGGGTCTTGTAGCGCGCGGCGACATAGGCGGACACCTTCTCGTACAGTTCCGCCTCGGCCGCGGATGGCGCGACCACTACGCTCGCCGCGACACGGTGCGGGAGGCGCACATCCACCGCCGAGCGCGTATTGCGAATCATCACTTCGGCCAGGAGCGCGCGCAATTGATCGGGATTCTTGGGGGATTTTGGCTTGGCCGTATTCACATGCAGCTTCCGGAATTCCGCTTCCGTAGCCAGCAGGCCCGGCTTCAACAGCGTGATCAGGTTATACAGCTCGATCAGATTGTTCTCCACGGGCGTGGCAGTCAGCATCAGGATGAATTTCTTTTCCAGCGAATCGACCAGCCTCCAGTTAGCGCTGGTGCGGTTCTTCAGACAATGCGCCTCGTCCACGATCACCATATCCCACGGTGTGCCGGCCAGCGCCGTGGCGTGCGGTTCCAGGCGCGCCATGGCAATGGATGCAACTACCAGCGGCTCGTTTTTCCAGAAACGCTCGGGATCGCGCCGGGATTCCGGGTGATCCGGCGAAACGGGCGTAAACCCGAACTTCTCCGCCAGTTCGCCTTTCCATTGAGTCACCAGCGAAGGCGGAGCCAGCACCAGCGCTTTACGCACCATGCCGCGCGCCCAATATTCTTTCAAGACCAGACAGGCTTCGATAGTCTTGCCCAAACCCACTTCGTCGGCCAGCAAGGCGCGGCCTTTGAAGTGCCGTAGCACTTTGCGGACGGTTTCATGCTGGTAGACATAGCTGTCCACGCCGTTCAAAGAGGGCAGGCAAACCAGGTCCTCGAAACTCTGCGCCAGCCGCAATTCCCGCAGGCCCCGGCGCAGGAAGTAATCCACCAGCGAGCCGGTGGCGGCGGAAGGAGGCGGTGGCGATGGCGACAGGAAGGTTACCCGCACGCGAGGCGGTTCCGGCTTAGGCGGGGGTTCGGATGGCGCAACGGCGGGCGGCGGCGGGGACGGAGGCGGAGGCGTAGGCGTGGGTTTGGGAGGCGGCTCGGCCTTGGCTGCCGTTTTCGACGACTGCAGCAAGCGCTCCGCGTATTGCCGCAGAGCTCTCCATCTGGGTTTGGCATCCCCGGTAAGCGCCAGGAATTTCTGAAAATCGGCCGACGCCTCCGCAAGGCGGCCCAATTTCTCGTGCGCAATGCCGCAGTTATACCACACCGCTGGTTCGTCCGGCCGCAACCTGCAAAGCAGCTTCAAGTGCGGGAGTGCGACGGCGAACTGTGCGGCTTCCATATGGATGCGGCCCAGCAACGCCAACGCGGGCACGTGCTCCGGGCAGAGTGTGATCGCCTTCGTCAACACACGGACGGCCGCTGGAATGTCGCCTTGTTGAAAAGCGTCCAGCCCGTCTTCGTGCAGGTAGTCCGCCTGGCGGCACTCATCCTCCTTGCGGGCCTCCGCTTGACGAAGCTTCAGTTCCTTGCGCCGCCGCTCCTGCTTCTTCGCGTCCGTGCTCAGTGCTCCTTACCCTTGGTTTTTAACACGATGGGCGTCCCGCGAAAACCGAAATGTTTGCGGATCTGATTGGTCAGATACCGCTCGTCGGAAAAGTGCAGCGGCGCCACCCGGTTCGTAAACAGCACAAACGTCGGAGGGCGCACCGAAGCCTGCGTGATGTAGTAAATCTTGCGCTCCTCGAAACGCAGGCGCTCCACGAAACGGTTCAACTCACCGGTGGTGACGCGCTTGGTGGCCGATTCGTAAACTTCCCGGATCAATTTGAAGATCCGCTCCACACCCGCGCCCGTCTTCGCGGATAGGAAGACCACCGGGGCATACTCCAGGAACTTGAGTTCGTCCCGCACATCCTGCTCGAAATCTTTCTTCTTTTTATCGGTGATCAGGTCCCATTTGTTGACGCACAGGATGACGCCGGAACCGCCCTCGTGCGCATAACCCGCAATCGTGGCGTCCAGCCCCAGCACGCCTTCCGACGCGTCCATCAACACCAGCACCACGTCGGCCATGCGAATGTTGCGGCGCGCCATAACCACGCTCAGCTTCTCGGCCATCAGCTTGGTCTTTCCTTTTCTGCGGATGCCGGCGGTATCGACGAAGGTGTAGCTGGCTCCGTCGCGCACCACGGTTTCGTCGATGGAGTCGCGCGTGGTGCCCGCGATAGGCGACACGATGGCCCGATCTTCGCCAGTAAGCGCGTTGAGCAACGTCGATTTGCCCACGTTTGGACGCCCGATAATGGCCACCTTAACGGAATGCGGCGATTCTTCGGCCGCCTCCGCCTGAGGCTGCACGGCAAACCCGGCCGTCACATGGTCCACCAGGGCATCCACCCCGATACCGTGCTCCGCGGACACTGGAAAGATGTCGTGGATTCCGAGCGAATAGAAGTCGTGTGCCAGGTCTTCGCGCGCGCCGGTATCCGCCTTATTCACGGCCAGCGAGATGGGACGGCCGAGCCGCAGAAGCATGCGCGCCAGGTCGCGGTCCGGCCCGGTGATTTCCGCGCGTCCGTCTACCAGGAAGATGATATGCGCCGCGCGCTCCAGGGCATACCGCGCCTGCTTCAGGATCTGGCCGGGAATATACTCGGAATCGTCCACCACGATGCCGCCCGTATCGATCAGCTCGAAGCGCCGCCCATGGTAATCGGTGAGGCCGTGCAGCCGGTCGCGGGTGATCCCGGGCTCGTCGCCCACAATCGCGCGGCGCTGCCCTGTAATGCGGTTAAAGAGGGTCGATTTTCCGACATTCGGCCGGCCCACGATGACCACCGTGGGTAAGGACTCAGACATGTGACTTTATGATAGCAGCTTGGTTACAAGTCCATCGAATCTTCGTTACGAACGCTGAAGTAATGAATCACGTCGTCGCGCAGTTTAGTGTTCCGTTCGGTAAGCTGCAGCACCCCTTGGAAATCGTATTTAAGATCCAGGTTGGGATCGTATCCGCCTCCCACCAGGATTTTCCAGCGGTCCTGATACCGGCGGTGCTGCTTGGACCCGTGCCAGTAGTGGTTGATCGTCCCCGGCACCACTCCCACCCTGCGCTGGATATGTCTCTCGGCCCGCTCCTGCCAGCGGTTCCAGTAATCCGCGTAAGACGCACTAATACCCACCGGAAAAGACTTGTCGACCTGACCGAGCAGGGCATACGCCATGTGACGGTCGCCGGATCCCAGGATCCCGATATCGCCCAGCCCTCCCAGATCGCTGATGGCCGATCGGCGCGCCGCCCATGCATAGCCGGTATGCATCAATCCCTTGAATGGATACGATCCCGGATCGGCTTTCGCAGTTTGCGCGCCGGCCTTCCGCACAATCGGCTGCAAAACGCGCCGGTCTTTCAGATACGACGCGAAAAGGCTGCCGCATTGTGCGATCGGCTGATGCTCCGGACCGTAGTCAATGCTATGGGTCCACATTTGGACTACTTTATGGATCTGCAACTGGTGCAGCGTTTCCTGCACCCAATCGGGGCGGGCAAACTGCACATCGGCGTCGATCCAGGCGACGTATTCCGCATCGTGCGGAAGCCGCGAGATCCCGATGTTGATGAGGTTTTCCTTGTGCCACAGAATGGCCGGCGATCGCAATTGAATGTGGCGGGGATTCTGGTGATCGGTAACTTCGAAATGCCTGTCGCGCAAGGCCAGTTCCACCGTGTAGAGTATCCCTCCAGCCTCCTCCACCATTTTGGAAAAAGCCTGATAGAGCTTGTACCGCGCGTAATAACGCATCGGGTTAGAGATCACCGTAACCACGTACAGATGTGAGGAGATCGGTGTAACATGGTGCTGCCGTTGTGCGGGATGGACGTCCCTTTGGGACTCCTGTTGCTGCTGCGGTGTTATATATTTCATGGGTTGAATGAGAACCGGCTATGGGATTGCCTTAAAGCGGCATCCATCCCGTTCCGACTACAGATTATCATTCGGACCCGCGCGGGCCGCTGGCTGCCGCCTGCAAAACAGCCGTAAGTCGCTTCCAGTCACATCTATAGGATTTGTGGGCCGGCTTGTGACCGTACGCCGTGGCGCACGCTTCAGCGTGCCGGCGGGACTTTTAAGTCCCGCGCGCGGCCTATCGCAGCCGGTTCCCCCAGACATTCGGCCCAGCCAGCTTCTCAAAATACCGATACACGATCCGCGTCACTTCGGGCACCGGAGAGCGCCGGTCGTCGATGAACGCCGACATCACGCTCAGCACAAAAGGCCTGCCCTCCAAGAACACGACGCCGGTCTCGCCGCGCGCACCCGGCAATTCGCCGGTCTTCGAAGCCGTCCCGACATCCAGGGGCAAACCTTCGTGGATGCCGCCCTCCACCATCTTCAGGACTTCCAGCATCTCCCGGCTGGCTGCCTCGTCCACCAACTTACCGCGGTAAATGGTTTCCATCAGGTGCGCCATCTCTGCCGGGGTGGACACATTCTCCTCGCCGCGCGCCACGGCCGCGGAGTCCATCATTTTGCGCCGCAAGCGGGTGTTTCGCAGCCCTAACTCGTCCAGCATGCGATTCACGTCGTCCATACCCGCCATCGCGATGCATTTGTTGGTGGCCGTGTTGTCGCTCCATTCGATCATGGCGCCGATCAACTCGCGCACGGTCAGGCTGACCGGGCCGTTCTTCAACCGCTGCTGTAAGCGCCCGCTGCCGCTCACCGCTTCGCCCGGCTCGATCGTCACGCGCTCGTCCAGCGTGAATTTGCCCGCCCGCGCCGCCTGGTACATGCGCGCCAGAATCGCGATCTTGATGACGCTCGCCTGCGGAAACACGGTGTCGCTATGCAGCCCGAATGTCCGGCCGTCGGTCAGGTCGATGACCGCTACGCCCAACGCGCCATCGAACCCTTCGTCGAAGCGCCGTAACTCGGCCATCGTCTTATTCTGCAGCAGCTCGCTAAGCGTGGGCTGCGCCGCGGCCACACCCGCCACCGCCAGATAAACAAAGGCTACAAAACGCACCATGCGCGCCATCGTAGCACTTCGATGCAAACCAGTGAGTTAGGAAACGCGGGGCAAACTGAAGAGGGGACACCCGGCAAGCGCTGGGGGGACGTTCCAGCGGGACTTGCCGGGTGGGGGTCGGGGTATCCCGCTAACTCTTTATCGGCCGCCAAACCGGCCGTGCGGCATCATTTCCGCTCCGAAACCGCCCGGGCCTTCCCCACCCGCGGGGGGCGTAAGCAAGTTCAGCGCGGCCGCTTCGTGGACCGCCGGCATCAGCGCGGCAGCGCTCTCCAACGCGGCTAACTGTGACTTTTGAGCCGGGGTCAGCACGGCCACCGCTTGCTGCTGGTAGTTCGTGCGGATTGGGGCCGCCTGCTGTTCCAGGGCCTGGATGCTCAGCACCAACTTGCCGATCGCGGCGGCATCCGCGCTGGCACTCTGCTCTTCGGTCCGTAAGCTCTGCCGCAGCGGCCCGATCTGCTGATAGATCGGTTTCAGCGCGGCCATCTCCTCCTGCCGCACCTGCTTCAGGCTCGTGATCTGGGCAGCGGTCAGGTTTAAATAGGTTTGCAAGGCGCTGGTCTTGGCGTGCGCGGACATGGCGTGCCCGCGGAACCCGCCGGGCCCCTGCGCGAATAAGGCCGTAGCGGCCAAAGTGACGGAAATAAGACGGAAGGTCATGCTTTCAAGTTCTCCTCTACGCACTATTATGTCCGGAAAAGCCATTCGACGGCTGTTAAACCTTTGATAAATCTCGTACCGGCGCCTGCCCCACCCCCGGCGCATTCCGGGTATCCTATGGATGGAGGAGACGACAAATGGACAAGGAATCCCTCAATATAGTGGACCGGCGCACAGACGCCGCTTATGACCTCCCTTTCTATAAGGGCACAATCCGTGCCATGGATTTGCGCCAGATCAAGACCGGCCCCGAAGATTTCGGCGTGATGACGTACGATCCGGCCTTCTTGAACACAGCCTCTTGCCAAAGCGCCATCACCTTCATTGACGGCGACAAAGGTATCCTTCGCTATCGTGGATATCCGGTCGAACAACTGGCAGAGAATTGCACATTTCTGGAAGTCGCCTATCTCCTTCTCAATGGGGAACTGCCGACCGCGGCGGAGCTTAAACAATGGGTGGAAGCCATCACCAACCACACCATGATCCACGAGACCACCAAGAAATTCCTGGAAGGCTTCCGCTATAACGCCCACCCCATGGGTATGTTCATCAGCACCGTGGCGGCCCTGTCTACGGTCTATCCGGAAGCTCGCCATGTGCTCGACCCGGAAATCCGCCAGTTACAGATTCGGCGATTGATCGGCAAGGTTCCCACCATCGCGGCCTACACGTACCGTCACAGCCTGGGATTCCCCTACGTCTATCCCGACAACGACCTCAGCTACACCGAGAACTTCATGAACATGCTGTGGCGGATGGTCGAGCCTAAGTACCAGGCTAATCCGGTCCTGGCGCGCGCTCTGGATATTCTCTTCATCCTGCACGCCGACCATGAGCAGAACTGCAGCACCAACGTGATGCGCGCTGTGGGAAGTTCGCAGGCAGATCCGTTCCTGGCCACCGCGGCGGCCGCGGCAGCCCTCTCCGGTCCGCTGCACGGCGGGGCCAACGAGGAAGTGCTGCGCATGCTCGACGAAATCGGCTCCAAGGACCACGTGCCCGCCTTTATCGACGGCATCAAGGCCGGCAAAGGCAAGTTGATGGGCTTCGGACACCGCGTCTACAAGAACTACGATCCGCGCGCCCGCATCATCAAGTGGGCCGCGGGCAAGGTCTTCGAAGTCACCGGCAACAATCCCAAGCTGGAAATCGCCTTGGAACTGGAACGGATCGCGCTCGAAGACGAATACTTCGTGAAGCGCAAACTCTACCCCAACGTGGACTTTTATTCCGGCATCATGTACCAGGCCATGGGCTTTCTGCCGGAGATGTTCACCGTGCTGTTCGCCATCCCCCGCACCGTCGGCTGGCTGGCGCAATGGCACGAGATGCTGGAGGACCCCGAGCAGAAGATCGCCCGGCCCCGCCAGATTTATACGGGCCACGAAGCCCGCAACCTGGTGCCGATCGCGCAGCGCGGCGCCGCCGTCACCGCCTGAGTAGGGCCGTGGCGCACGCTTCAGCGTGCCGGCGGGACTTTTAAGTCCCGCGGCTATCGTGACGCCCCGGTGCCGTAACTAACACCGCCGCCCCCGCTCTGTCCCAAACCTCACGGTAACTTCTGGCTGCCGGCGCTACCGTGAGGATAGGGGTCGCACCATCCTCCCGAAGATGAGATTCTGCGAAGCCGTCGCCAACATCTTTCGCGTTCCCGATTTAAGGAATCGCTTCCTTTTCACGCTCGCCATGCTGTCCGTCTACCGGCTGGGCGGCCATATCCCCACGCCGGGAATTCATCTCCAACGCTGGGAGGAATTCTTTCGCCAGAGCCAGGGGACCATCTTCGGCTTCTTCGATATGTTCGCGGGCGGCAATATCCGCCGCCTGACTGTCTGTGCGCTCGGTATCATGCCGTACATCACGGCATCCATCATCCTCCAGCTACTTTCCGTAGTCAGACCCAGCGTGGAAAAGATGCAGAAGGAAGGTCCGTTAGGCCAGAAAAAGATCACCGAATGGACCCGTTATCTGACACTCGCCCTTTCCATCATCCAGTCCTTTGGAATTGCCCAGGGCCTGGAAGCCATGCAAGGCGGGATCGTAGTCAATCCTGGCCCCGCATTCGTGCTGCTCACGGTCATGTCCATGACCGCCGGATCCATGTTCATCATGTGGCTCGGTGACCAGATCACCGACCGCGGGGTCGGCAACGGCATGTCGCTGATTATCTTCGCGGGCATCGTGGTGGGCCTGGGACCGGCCATCGGCAATATCTATACGAATGTCTTCGTCACCCGCGAATGGAGCCCCCTTACCCTCATCGTGATGGTTGCCATGATGCTGCTGGTGGTCGCATTCGTCGTCTTTATGGAGCGTGGCGAGTTACGCCTGCCCGTGGAGTACGCGCAGCGCATAGTCGGGCGTCGCGTAATGGGCGGCCAAGCCACCTACATGCCGATGAAGGTGAACATGGGTGGTGTCATTCCTCCTATCTTCGCCGTGTCCCTGCTGGCCTTCCCGCAGACCATTCGTTCCCTTCCACTGGCCAGGCACATCGGCTGGCTGGGCAACACGCTCGCGGCTTTCGGGTACGGCGAGCCGCTCTACTACCTCAGCTTCATCGTGCTGAATATCTTCTTCTGCTTCTTCTACGTTTCCATCATCTTCAACCCCAGCGAGGCGGCGGATAACATGCGTAAGTACGGCGGATTCGTGCCCGGCATTCGCCCCGGCCGAAATACCGCCGATTATATGAACGGAATTCTGACTAAGCTGACCATGGTGGGCGCGTTGTATCTTTGCGTCATCTGCCTGCTGCCCGACATCATGATCTCCGGCATCAAGCTGCAACACTTACCCATGGTAGGGAACTGGTTCGACATGTATTTCCCACGATTTCTGTTGGATGGGCTGAACGTCCATTTCTTTTTCGGCGGCACATCCTTACTGATTGTGGTAGGCGTCGCCATGGACACCATCGCCCAAATCGAATCCTACCTGGTCATGCGGCACTACGAAGGCTTTACCACGGGATCCCGCCAAATCCGGCACCGCCGTAGTTCATTTCCGGTTTGAAACAGCGCAGTCCCCGCGCTACTTCACGTTCCAGCCTTCCACCTGCACCGCCGGCGGCTTCTTGCCGGCATCGGCCGCTTTATACGTCGCTGCCACCGTCCGCTTTTCTCCCGGCATCAGGGGGAAATAATTGTCCTCCCAGATTACCGGCAGAATTTCGGCTTCCTCGCGGACGTCCTCTTCGTCCCGCTTCACCGTCTTCACCATCAGGTGTACCGCGAATGCCAGGTTGGAGGATGGATTCTCCACCGTAACCCGCGTGGTGCCGTCGTCCCCCTGCACCGTGGATTCGGCCGAGTACTTCAACTGCACCGGCGGCAGGCTGTTCAGGGCCGAGTAATCCGCATAGCTCTTCTCCGGCGTATAGAACCAGGTGGATTCATCCCAGTCCAGCTCGTCCGGCTTGGTCGAGAGCCAGTAGAAATTGCTGCTCACGGTTTTGCCGGAAGAATCCTCCAGGGCCAGCCGCACGAAGTAAGTGGACGACAATCCGTCGATCGCCGGAATCGTAAGTACCCGGTTCGAGCTGTCCTCCCCCACATCCAGCGTCGCGTCTTTGGCGAACTTCTCGCGCATGTCGGTGTTGTAAACCCATGCCCGCGCCTTCATGCCCGGGTAAGCCTTATAGAAAGAATTCACCACCACCACGGACCCATCGTCGTAGCTGTATTGAATGTGCAGCGGCTCGTTGGCCTTCTTGGCGCCGAAGTAGGAACCTCCCGGCCGCATGTACCAGTCGTACAAGTGCCAGATCATCGACGGCCAGGCGTTGTTCAGCATCCACTGGATCACGCCGGTAGATGTATATTTGTTCCGTCCGTAAGCCTCGAACATGGCGCGATGGCTTTCGTAAGCCATCACCTGCGCCTTACGCGCGAATTCCTCCACGCCGCTCGACGGTCCGTAGCGCGCGTCCAGCGCCGTCGTGAAGTTCTTCAGATCCTTAAACGCGCCGCCGCCGGCATGATAGTCCCACCAGGAATTCACCGGCCACAGGTGATCTTCCGGCAGCATGCTGCGCAGGCTCTCGATCGGCGGAATGGCGGGTCCCGGACCGGTCTCCGAATTGAAACCGTGCGCCCCGCCGCGCGTCTTGTCCAACACCCAATAAATCGGCGGAACCCAGTCGTAGGGCCCGGTCATCTTCACGCCGGTTTTCCCGCTCACGTCGGTAGGCCGCTCCGTAGCCGACGACTCGAACGGATTCGGCCAGTCCAGTTCTTTCTCGATCTCGATGTACTTCTTCTCCACCTCGGCGGGCGGCGGGTTGTCGCTGCCGTTCATCCAGTTGAAGACCCAATGGTCGCAGCAGCACCAGCCCGGAGTCACCAGGATGCCCATCTGGTCGGTCAAATCGAAGAAGTGATCGTCCTCGATCTTGCCTTCCAGGCGCACTGTATTCAGGTTCATGTCGCGCACGTACTTCAACTCGGCCTCCTGCTTCTCCGGCGAGGAGCGCAGCATCATGTCGAAGGTATACCCCGCGCCGCGGATCAGGATGTTCTTGCCGTTTATCCGGAACACGCGATGATTCTGCTCGTCCAGGATGGAAGTCACCTCGCGCATGCCGAATCGCGTGGAGCTTTCGTCCGAGACCGCGCCGCCGGTCTCGAATTGCAGTTTCAGCGTATAAAGGTTCGGCGTCCCCACCTGGATGGGCCACCACAGCCGCGGATTGTCGATCTTGAGCTGCGTGAATTTGTCCGGCGTGAACTTCACCACTTTCGTTTCATTCGCCGCCAGCCGCACTTCCTGCGAAAACGCGATGCCTTCGATCTCGCCTTTTAGCGTCCCGGTCAGCGCATGCTTCGTTCCGTTCACCACTTCCGCACCGATAGTCAGTTCAGCCTTATCGGTCGCCGGCAGGTTCAGGTGCGTGATCGCCTGCGGGAACCGGATGGCCACCGGTCCGGTAGCGTCCAGATGCACGTCCCGCCACAACCCCATGTCTTTGTCCGGCATGCCCGGATTCCAATCCACGAAGGTGATCGAGAGATCGTCGGGCAGCGGCGCAAACACTTCCACCGCCAGCGCGTTCACCGCGCCCGGCCGGACGGCCTCCGTCACGTTGTATTCGAACAGGCGCCACGCGCCCGCCATGTTGGCCGAATCCGCGATGCGCTTGCCGTTCAGCCAGACGTTGGCGCGATAGTTGATCCCGTCGAAGCGCAGCCAGAGCGTCTTCCCCTTGTGCTCGGCCGGCGCCTGAAACTCCGTGCGAAACCACCAGGGAACCCGGTACGGGCTGTCCGGCGGCATGTGGATATTAGAAAAATTCGAGCCGATAGGATAGCTCTCCCCGGCAAACGACCGCAGGTTCACGCCGAAACCCGGGTCGGGGTAGACATGGTCCTTTACCAGCGCGGCGACCACCGTCGATGGCATCGTGGCCGGGTACCATCCGGTGGTCTTGTATCCTGGCTTGGAGATGACATCTCCGGCATCCTCGTCCAGTTCGGAGGATTGAATCGCCCAATGCTCGCGCAGCGCTAACGGGGCGGCGGGCTGGGCGTACAGCGCGGTCGAGAGCGCCACGCAGAAAAGCGGCGCCATTACGCAAATAATTTTCCTCAGGCTCGCTTCCCAATCCCCAGAATTGGAATTACGATCTGGGCGGAGGCGGCTGGGGCAACAATGAACTGGAAAACTACACGAATTCCCCGAACAACGTCTTTCAGGACGGCCAGGGCAACCTCGTGATTCAGGCCATTCGCGACGCCAGCGGAAATTTCACCTCGGCCCGCCTGCAGACCGGCGCGCCCGGAGCCTCCACCCAGACCACCGATCTGAGCTGGCAATACGGATTGATCGAAGCCCGCATCAAGCTGCCGTTCGGACAAGGCGTCTGGCCGGCCTTCTGGATGCTGGGCGAAGACATCAACACCGTTTCGTGGCCGCAATGCGGCGAACTCGACATCATGGAGAACTTCGGGACCTTCAATAACAACGCCACTGTCAACAACGGCACCGTGCACGGCCCCGGCTATTCCGGCGGCAATGGCATCACCAAAGCCATCACGCTGCCCTTCGGCGAAACGGTCTACGACGATTATCACGTCTACGCCCTCGAATGGTCCGAGAACTCGATTCAGTTCTTCGTCGATGGCGCGCTGTATTCGACAGTGACACCGGCTTCCATACCGTCCGGCGACCAGTGGGTTTACAACGCGCCCTTCTTCATCCTGCTCAATCTGGCCATCGGCAGCTCCAGCACGTTCCTGGGTACGCCCGACCCCAGCGCGCCGTTCCCCAACCAGGATCTCGTCGTGGATTACGTTCGCGTTTACCAACCCATCTACGTCCCCATGAATACTCCGGTCATCACCCCTGGCAGCGTGGTGAATGCGGCTTCCTATCTTGGCGATGTCGCGCCCGGCGCGCTGGCCGTGCTCTACGGTACCAACCTCGCCGACAACACCTATCAGGACGTCATCGATTCCAACGGCGACTTCGTGACCACCCTGGCCAACGTCACCGTCACCGTCGATGGAGTGCCTGCCCCGCTCGTCTACCTCTCGCCCACCCAGATCAACTTCCAGGTTCCCTGGGAAACGGTGCCCGGGCTGGCGGTGAACGTGCAGGTCACCCGCAACAGCGTCCCTAGCGCCACCGAAACGATTACCGTGGCCAACGCCGCCTCGCCTTCCATGTTTCTCGCGGACTTCACGAATGGTGTCGCCTGGATGACCGGCCAATGCGCCACCGAGCAATGCACCGCGACCACCGGCGGCGTCTATCAGCTCTGGGCCAATGGACTCGGCCCCAAACAAGCTCCCGAACAGGACGGCGTCCCCGTGCAATTCGCCGGCGGCTCGCTCGACCCGCTGCAGGTGCCCGGCGGTCCCACGTCTTGCCAGTTAACGATCGGTGGCGAGCCGGCCACGGTGCTCTATTGCGGCGCCGCGCCATTTGAAATCATCGACCAGTTGAACTTCCAGTACCCGGCCGGCGTCCCCAGCACCGCGCCCTATGTGGACGCGGTCCTCACCATCAATGGCGCCACCGGACGGTTCCGGGTCCCCGCGCCCAACCAGTAGGCAGGGCCATCAGTATGCGTACCCTCATTGCGATCGTCTTCGCGGCTGTTGTCGCCGCACCCTGCGTTCAGGCCCAGCCGGCCCCCGCGCAGACCTCCTGGCAGCTCGTCTGGAGCGATGAATTCAACGGACCCGCCGGGTCGCAGCCGAATCCCACTTATTGGACCTACGATCTCGGTACCGACTGCTGTGGCAACCAGGAGCTCGAAACCTATACCAACGCCGCCGAAAACGCCCACATGGATGGCCTCGGCCACCTCGACATCCACATCGAGAATCCTTCCCCGGGTGTCTATACTTCCGCGCGCATCAAGACCGAGGGCCTCTGGGGAATCGAGTACGGCCGCATCGAGTCGCGCATCAAAGTCCCTTTCGGCCAGGGCATGTGGCCGGCCTTCTGGATGCTCGGCGATAACATCACCACGGTGAACTGGCCGGCATGCGGCGAGATCGACATCATGGAGAACGTGGGTTTTACGCCTGGGGTCGCCTATGGCAGCCTGCATGGTCCCGACGGCTACAACGAGACGGCGCAGTATCAGTTGCCCACCGGAAATCTCGCCGACGATTTTCATGTATTCGCCGTCGAGTGGTCGGCGCAGCAGATTACTTTCTACGTGGATGGCAATCTCTACGAGACCCAGACCAACACAGGAAGCGGCTGGGTCTTCAACGTCCCCAACAATCCCTTCTTCATCATCTTGAATGCCGCGGTCGGCGGCGATTGGCCCGGCTCTCCGGATTCCACCACCCAGTTCCCGCAAGACATGCTGATCGACTACGTGCGCGTCTACCAGGCAGCCGCCACGGCCGGGCCGGTGATCAACGCCGGCGGCGTCGTAGATGCGGCCACCTACGGGCCGGCACTGGCCCCCGGCAGCCTGGCAAGCATTTTCGGGACCGGCCTGGCTGCAACAATCAACGGCGGCACGTTCGATTCCGCTATCGGCGCATTCCCGGAGAACATTTCCGGCGTGCAGGTTTTCGTGAACGGCGCGGCCTCGCCCCTCATCTATCTTTCGCCCCAGCAGATCAATTTCGCGGTTCCCTGGGATAGCCTCCTGGGTACGCCGCTCAACGTAGAAGTGCTGCTCAACGGAGTGCTCAGCAACGCGGTTCCCATCACCCTGGCGAGCACCGCCCCCTCGTTGTTCGGCTACGAATCCAACGGCCAAATGCTGACCATCCTCACCTGTCCGGACAGTACCCCGCAGCCCGGCCAGTATTGCACCCTGTGGGGCAATGGATTCGGCCCCACGAATCCACCGCTCGCCGATGGTACGCCGGCCGCCGCGCCCCCGCTGCCGTGGACCGTGAACACCTGCTCTCTCACGATCGGCGGCGTTGCTGCGAACGTGACGTATTGCGGAGGCGCGCCCGGCGAGGTCGTCTATCAGTTGAATTTCGTCTATCCGACTGGCGTAGTGCTGAACGACGGCACTACCACGGGGACCCTCGTCATCGACGGGAATACCGCCAGTTTCATGTTGGTGGCAGGGCCGTCCGATTAGGCTCCATCGCCTCGCCGCCGCGCGTCCAGCGATACACCGCGCCCGAACGGTCGGCGCGCAGCACCTCGCGCCGCTCCAGGTATTCCAGGTGCGCCAGCACTTCGAAGATCGCAAACCGGTAGTGGAAGGGCGAAAGGTGCCGGTTCCACAGCAGCCCGGCGATCTGGTGTGCCGTGTCCGCGCCGCCCTCCACCAGCGCCGCGATGCGCGCGCAGCGTTCGGCATGGTGTTCGTGCGTCTTCCGCACCCATTCGCGATGGCCGGCAAACGGCGCGCCGTGCGACGGCAGGATCAGGTCCACGTCCAATGCAG
Source organism: Bryobacteraceae bacterium (assembly GCA_050011755.1). Taxonomy (GTDB): domain Bacteria; phylum Acidobacteriota; class Terriglobia; order Bryobacterales; family Bryobacteraceae; genus Bog-159. The sequence goes on from JBEKIM010000091.1 coordinate 22,440, forward strand.
CCATGCGGTCGAGCGAAGCAAGGTATTCGCCCAAGGCATCCCGTCCGGGCTGCCAGCCGATGTTCGGAGAGATGTGCTGCAGGATATGATCGCCTGAAATCAGCACCCGGCGCTCACGGTCGTAAAGGCAGACATGCCCCGGTGAATGCCCCGGCGTCCAGACCACTTCCATTGCGCCATGCGCCGTGGCGATCGTTTCCCCGCCCGCGAGCAGCCGGTCCGGCGCCAGCCGCGCGAAGGTTTGCTGGATTTCGGCCATCGAGGCATGCACCAACTCCCGCATCTCGGGCGAGACGCCAGCCGTGGTCAGGATTTCCTGCTGCCAGTCGCGATGCAGATCCGCGTCTATGATTTGCTCCAGCAGTTCGTAGTCGGCCCGGTGCAAATCGAGAGTCGCGCCTGTCAACGGGACGAGTTTCGAAGCCAGGCCCAGGTGGTCCGGGTGGATGTGCGTGAGCACGATTCGGCGAATGTCCCGCCAATCCACCGACAGGCCTTCGAGCGCGCGCGCCAACGCGTCGAAACACGCCTCGGTTTGCATGCCGGTATCCACCAGCATCCAGCCCGTCTCCAGGCGCACCAGCCAGACGTTCACGATGCCCAGCGAGAAGGGTAACGGCAGTTCCAGCATGTGGATGCCGGGAACCACTTCCCGATAATCGCCGCCAATTTCGAGATAGGGGGTCAAGCCGTGATCCTACCACGGCACGGTGGCCGGGTTAGGCCAGTCTGGTGAATTCCGGCCACCCGGGCTCCGCGCAAATTCGTTGAGAATAATGGGCTTGGCGTTTGGAAGGGGAATTGCCCTAATCCTGGCGGAGAATCGAATATGAAAAAGGGATTGTTGGTTCTGGCAATTTCGCTGATGTCGCTCGCGCCCACCGCCGCATCGGCCGCCATCTGGTATCGCCCCTACTGGGGACCCTATGGGGGCCCATATGGTTATTACGGCTACGCTTACGGCGGCCATATCAAGCTCGACACCAAGGTGAAGACCGCCGAGGTCTTTATCGACGGCGGTTTCGTCGGCAACACGCACCAGGCAAAGTCTCTGTACCTGCGCCCCGGCCGATACAACATCGAGATCCGCGAAGGCGGAGCCACCAAGTTCGTGCAGGAGGTCTACGTCGTCCCCGGCAAGACCCTCCACCTGAAGCCCACCCTGTGAGTGGCTTGCTCCTTGCCTCGCGAGGCTCAGCCGTGGCGCACGCTTCGGCGTGCCGGCGGGACTTTTAAGTCCCGCTGTGTGGGCTTACTTAATTCTTAAGCACCTCGGTGAAAAACGCCAGCGCCCGCGGGTCGTTCGACTGTCCCAGCCAGAACATGGCTTGTTTGCGCACCTCCGGATTCCGATTGGCGCGGGCGACCTGGATCAGCATGGGTACGCCCTCGCCATTCGGCAACTGCTGCAAAGCGAACACGGCTTTCTTCTTGACTTCCGTATCCGGATCGTTGTCGATTGCGCCTGAAATCGCGCCCACCGCTTTCTTTCCCGCCTTCTGCGCGAGCCAGAAGAGTGCCTGCCCGCGCACGTGTGCGCTGCTGTCGTCGTGCGCCACCGCGATCATGGTATCCACCGCTTGCGGCTCTTTGCTGATGGAAAGCGCGAAAATGGCTTTATCGCGGATGTGGTCGCTGGCGTCCCCCGTGACGATGCGCCGAAGGTCTTCATACCCCCGGCGGCCGCGGCCCGCACCCATCCAAAATACGGCCTTCTCGCGCACTGTTTCAGGCTGGCTGGCTGCCGCGAGCTGTTCCAAGGCTCCGTCCGCCGCCGCGTCCGCGTGCGCCGCAATGGCCGCGATCGCTCCGTCCCGCACATGATCGGAGTCCGGCTTCACGAACGTCGCCAGAAACGCCACGCTTTCCGCCGGGCGCACATCCCGGATCCAGCGCATCGGCACGCCGTCCGCATCCAGTTGGCAATCGCCGGAAACCGGGCGGATCTTCTCCACCCGGTTGTGCTCGATGCGCAGCATGATCTGCACCTGCTCCGGCGGCTCCAGGTGCACCGGACCCGGCGCCCTCATCCCGTTGCCGTAATCGCAATACTGATTGTGGCCGGGTACGGCAGGCACGGTGTAGCCGATCCACGCCGGCTGCGGCTGGGCGTATTGCTCGTGGAACCGCTCGCTGAGCGGCGACTGGCCTTGCGCGAGACTCAGCCCGCTCAGAAGCCCTACAACGGTTAAGTACACTATGGGTTTCATTTGTTTAAAAGCTCCAGCAGGTATTCCGTCGAGTCCTTGGATCCCATGTTCGCGAGCCTGCTCACGATCGCCTTCTTCAACTCCGGATTGGTTTCCTTGCGCGCCAGTTCCACCATGGCTTTCGCGTTCCCCTGAATGAACAGCGCGTTTACAATCTCGCTGCGCACACCCGCATCGGATTCGGAGCCATACATCGATACCAGTGCGGCTCCCGTATGCTCGCCGCCCATCAGCCCCAGGCTATGGATGGCCGCCTTGCGCAGCCGCATGTCCTTTTCCCCGCGCGCCACTTCCAGCAGCTTGTCGCTATTGCCGCCGATGAACATGGAGTGCAGAATGGTCTCTTTCACCTCCACCGTAGGCTCGGCCTGATAAAGCTGCCAGAGTTCCGCCTGCCCGCCGCTAATCCCAAGCTGATGGATGGCCTCCATGCGCAGATCCGGGTTCTTCTCGGATTTGGCGGCCTGCAGCAGGTGCTCGCGGTCGCCGGAAATCATGAAGGCGTGCAGCACCTCGCGCTTCACCCCGGCGTCGCTGGAACTGGCATAAAGATCCGCCAGCGCCTGCCGGTTCTCTTTCGACCCCATGATGCCCAGGTAGTGGATGGCCTTCATTTGCAGGTCCGGATCGGACCCGTTGCGGGCCGTCTGCAACAGGATCTGGCGGCCTTTCGGGTTATCGTTCTGGGCCAGCACGAAGAGCGCGCGTTCCTTCAGCTTGGGAGATTGGCTGCCCTGCAGCACCTTCTCGATCAAGGGAATGGCGCGCTCCGGATCGCTGTTCATCAGCCCGTTGAGCGCCATCAGCTTCAACTCTTCGTCCGGCTCGGCATTCGGGTTCACCTTCTCGCCCGAAGCCTGGCGGATCTCGATCTCGAGCGCCCTGGCGTCGTCCTGCCAGCGGCTGTTGGCGTACGCCTTGCGCAACTGCGCCAGCGCGGTCAGAGACTCCGCGCGGCGGTTGATTTTGTTCAGCGCATAAGCCTTCCAGTAAAGCGCTTCCGCGGCGTGCGCGCCCTTCCCGGCAGCCAGGGTGTCGAAGGCCTCCAGCGCCCGGTCCCACCGGCCGGCGTCGATGGCGGCTTTGCCCCTCTCCAGCAGGCGATCCTCGTCAGCCTGTCTGTCCGCGGGCTTCTGCAGGAAGCTCTCGCTCCGCGGCGCTTCCACGTCCTGCCCCAGGACCAGGCCCGCGGGGCCAAGCGCCGCCGCCATCATCATCAAGAAACGTAATTTCGACATTTTTGTTTTTTCCTATAGAGTATTCTGGCCGGCGCTTTGTCCGGTTGGCCGCGCGGCCTTTTCTTCGCGATTGCGCATCGTCGATCCGGCTACCCGTACTTTGAACAAGATGCCGTCGCCTTCGATGCGCTGCCGCAGATTCTCCACTTCTTCCGGCGTGAGCTGGTCCGGCCCGTTGGCGATTTCCATCAGCACCGGTTCCAGATCGTCCAGCACGCTGGCCACCCGCGTGTCCCCGGCGCGCGCCGCGGTCTGCCGGTACAGCCGGTTGTCGGCTACCAGGTCGCCCGCGCGCTCCCGCTCCGAAGCCACATCCAGAGGCTGTCCGGGTTGCGCGTTCACCACTTCGAGCAGCACCGTCTGGGAGCGCTCCAGGTGGTTGCCCACCGCCACCAGCAGAATGCGCTCGCGCACCTGGCCGGCGCTCGCCGTCTGCCCGCCGGATTGGGCCTTCGGATAATAGCGTCCGGCCAGGAACGCGGCCACGATTAGCAGCGCGGCTACCGCGGCGGTAGCCCACCGCGGAACTGGCGCACGCAGGCTCCACCAGCGCCGGCCGCCCAGCGATGGCTGCAGCCGGTTCCACACCCGCTCTGCATAATTCGCGTCGCGCTCCGGCACCGGCGCCGCGTCCACCACGTTCAGGACGCGCTGCAGGTTGGCGTACTCCGCGCGGCAGCCTTCGCACCCGTCCAGATGCGCGCGCACCTCCGGCGACCCGTCGCCTTCGCCGTAGTAATACAAAACGAGTTGTTCTTCGCTCAGGTGATTCATGATGCGTTACTCACTAAGGGCTCCAGCGCCCGGCGCAGCTTCTGAACCGCGCGGAAAATACTGTGCTTGGCGGCGTTGGGCTGCACCCCCAGCGTCCGCCCGATATCGTCGATGCACATGCCTTCGTAGTGGCGCAGCACAAAGGCGGTACGCTCCATCTCGCTCAAGCCGCCGAGCACCACGGCCACTTTGCGCTCCACCTCGCCGCTCAGCGCCAGCCGGTCGGGCGCCGGCGCCGGGTCCGGCAGCGATTGCATGAGATCGGGCGCGCCTTCCGCCGCAGCGGGCTCCATCTGCGTCCCCCGCCGCTTGCGCACGCGGATCAGATCCAGCGAGCAGTTCGCCGCGATGCGGTACAACCATGTGCCGAAACTGGCCCGGTCGTCGAATTTGGAGAGCTGCCGGTACGCCCGGAGGAAGGTCTCCTGCACTACGTCTTCCGCGTCCTGTTGATGGCCCGTCATACGATAGGCGAGACGAAAAAGATTGCGGCTGTGACGTTCCACGAGGACGCGAAACGCCCCGGACTGCCACGCTATCGCTCAATTCCATCAAGCTATCCATTAGACTGCAAACGGGAACCAGCGGTTAGCAGGCCTGTTTCTGTCCTATCGGCGTTTATCGGCGTTTATCGGCGGCCGATTCTGCTTTGTTTCCGGGCCCATCGGGAGCGCCCGCAGATGCTGTGAGACGCGGAAGGAGTGGGTTCGGATCTCGCAGCTTGGCTTCGTCGCTTTTTGGCCACGATGAAAACATCACTTATTGGGTTCGCTCGTAACAAAATGCCCGTGCGTAGGCGCGCCGGATGCTTCCCGGCAACTGATACCGATCGAATTCCGCCACCGCGCACCAGGCCACTTCGCGCACCTCCTCGGAAACCTGAAAGGCCTCCGACGCCGCCTCAAAACGGAAGATCAGGTCGTGGTGCAGGTGGAACGGTTCGTCGCGCCGCGGTGGGATGCCATGCACATCCACGCCTACCAGCCGCGGCGCGGAATCCGCGTACAGGATGGCTCCGGTCTCTTCCACCACTTCGCGGCGGCCCGCATCGCCAATCAGCGGATCGTCCGGTTCGACGTGTCCTCCCGGCAGCAGCCAGCGCTGCAGACGCCGATGCAGCACCAGCAGGATACGGTCCTGCCGCGGGCTGAGCACCAGGCCCGTACAGGTGATGTGGCCCGGGTTGAATTGCCGCCGCGAAAACGGCTCGGGCGTCGCGGCCAGCAGCGCCAGCACGAGTTCTCTGCTCTTCGCGGCTTCGCCGTCGTCTGCCGGGTCGAAGCTCTGCACCAGGCTGGACACTGTGGCGGGTTCGATCATGCTTCGATTATAGGTGCGCCGGCGGACGCGTCTTCCAGCGCCGGTGAATCCAGAGCCATTGATCCGGATATTCGCGAATTACGGCCTCCAGTTGCCGCTGCAATGTCTGGGTATCGGCCACCGCATCGCCCGTGATCTCGACCGGCGGATAGAAGCGCAGCACGTATCTGCGCTCTTTCTCGATCCAGAGGGCGAAGCCGGGGATCACCGTCGCCCCGCTGTGCGCCGCCAGTTTCGCGAAGCCCGTCCCGGCACAGGCCGGCACGCCGAAGAAATTCACGAACGCGCCTTCTTCGAGCGCTGCATTCTGGTCCACCAGGATGCCCACGGCCTCGTTCTCGTCGAGCGCCTTCAGGATGCCGCGGGCATACTCTTTCTTGCCGATCA
>JBEKIM010000092.1:0-17794 GCA_050011755.1 Bryobacteraceae bacterium
GCGGCGTGACCGGTAATGTTACGGTGAACGGCGGACATCTGGCTCTCACCAATGCCACCGTGACGGGCAATATGTCGATCCAGGGTTCCTCGGGTTTCTCGATCGGTCCCGGAACCACGATCGAAGGAGCTCTGACGATTGAAAGCGTGGCTTCGGGATCGGCGGCGAGTAAGATTTGCGAGACGCACGTGAACGGAAATACGCAGGTCTCCTCGAATGCCATCCCGATTTTGATCGGTTCGCCGCAGAATACCTGCTTCGGTAACACTTTTGGGGGCAACGTGCAAATCGAGAGTAACACCAGGGCCGTCAGCTTCTTCGACAATGCGGTCACCAAGAGCGTGGCGTGCTCGCGAAACTCTAAGATCAGCGGCGGTGGAGACACCGCGCAGAAACTAGGGGGCCAATGCTCGACATTTTAGCGGCATAAGTGCAGGGAATCTGGGTCCTTTGGGAGAAGGGCTCCATCAGGAGCTCTTCTCCTTTTCTTTTGATTCATCAGAGGATGTGCGAAATATAATTCCGCGGTCTCTTTCCATGACGGTCGTCGCTCCCCACGGGCTGCTAGGGCGACGGCCAAGGGTCCGGGCAGGCTCAGCATAGGCGACTTTTCGTTGATGTGGATTGCTTCCGAGTGGCGGCGTCCTCGGCGCGCGACCGCGCGTGTGTACACCCATGGATGCGATGAATCACTGTGGATCGGACAAGAACCCGCACATGTCGTAGTGAATCCCTCGGCCATAGATCTCCGTTCCGACCGCATGCAAAGCCGGTGATGGCGGCCCCGTCCCATATACATCGCTGTTTCGGTGAGGCGGTGAGGACTTTTGCGCTAACGTTGGCTGTGATTGGCTTAAAATCAATTACGGGAGCTCCTTATCGATCCACTCTGCTACAGCATCCATAAGAGATGCGGCCTGGTTGCTGCCAGCAGTAATGAAGCTGTGCGGTTCTATTGCATAGTAGTTAGTCATCGCTGCTGCACCAAACGCGAAGCCAGTTCGTCGTGCGATTGCGTTGAAAGTACCTTGATTCTCTTGCCGGTAGGTCGCTCGGGCTGCATAGAATGGAGCCGCGCCGAAATTTCCCGGATAGATTGCTTGGAGTGGGGCTGGGAATGGCAGATATGGTTGATGCCAGCGCAGCATAGTCAAGTCATAGAGGCGCGCCACGAACGCGCGCATCTCGTCGACACTCCCGGCTTGCCCGGCATCCTTGCACTCAATGGCAACACGTGGTCTTCCGGACGGCAACCCGCCGGACTGACGCAATTGTATGCCGACTTCCCGTGGCACCACTGCTATGTCAATCTCGTCATTTGCGCCACTTCGGCCTTGGAACTGTATCCCGTTCCAAATCTCCCACTCTGCCGCGCCTGAGGCTCTGCGGAACCCAATGACACTGGCGTTCTGTGGTCCCAGACTAGCTGAAGGCACGCCTGTCGGGGCTCCGCCGCGCTGGAAAAACCGTCGGTCGGGATCACTTGGGGAGATGCGACTGCCATCCGAACGCTGTAGCCAAACCTCAAATCCGCGGTTCTGCAGCCCGTTTGCCACGCCGGTCATGATGAACAGCTCGAAGATGCGACCTGCACCACTAGCACTTCGCAACGTCGCTACGCTGCCAAGGATCGCGTTGATCGCCGATTGCACATTGTTGATCATTCAGCATCGTCCCAAGGTCATACTGAGTCGGCCCAATTGACGAGCGCGCCGCGGAGCGTCGGCAACATCGTCTGGGCAATCGCCGCATTCTCCCTGTCAACACTCGCTTGCTCTTCCTGATCGGCTTGAACAACGAGGGTGATCCCATTCGTCAGTGGAGGGGATATGGTATCTCGCGGCTCGAGGAGCACCTCTGCGAACAAGATCGTGTCCAGTTGCTTGAATGTCGCGTCGAGCATCGCTACGACATCGGACACTCGCTTGGTCACATAATTGGCCGCCCAATGGATCTGCTCGACTCCCGTTATTGGCTCTGCACCGGGGGAGGGAGTGGCCGGCTCCTCTGACCACCGCTTTTCCGACTTTCTTGAACGCACGAGAAGTTGCACGTTTTGCAGGTCCTCGGCTGTCTCTTCCGGAACTCGCCCAACCCGCAACTCCTCGATCATCTCGAACGCAATCCAGTCAGCCTCCGTGGCTGCTAGTACGTCGATCAATGGTAAGAGCCTGTGGTCAATAGTTGCCATAATCCCATCCTTCACGCGTTCGGGTACTCCCGCGCGATCCAATTCGGCCGCGAACTGAAGCGCTGATCGCCGCCGCTCCAATTGATGGAGTCGTGGAGCTAAGAATCTTAAAACGTCAATAGTATCCTAGGTCTCTGGCGGGCAGGTATGTGCTGGGCTGAGAGTCGCGATGATGCTCGGCGCGTGCTGGACTGGGCCAAAACGACCCGTTATCATTTGACCTCGTCGGAGTGTCGTAGTCCTAGCTAGCAATTGGAGGATTTTTGCGTCAGGGAGCCGGAACATACAATAGGTCTTCAGGCGACGAAGGGGGCAGCGATGGCAAGGCGACTGCGAACCGTTGAATTCGGCGACATGTGGAGCGTTGGCGAAACCACCGTGCAGAACCACAAAAGATGGGGCAACCACTGGATGGCATGGTCGTACTGGGTATACGTTCTGGAAGATGCCGCCCGAGTGATTGGCGAACAGGCCCACCACGACGAAGACCGCAACGGAAATGTTGTAATGCCCGCCGTATTGGCGGTTCGGGCGATGCTCCTCGGCTACGCAATCGAATGCGCGATGAAGGGTTATTGGGTGAAGCGCGGAAACAACATGGTTCAGAACGGAAAGTTCATCGGGGTGCCAGGCGCAGGCGCCGAACACAACCTTGTTCAACTAGCGAAAATCGTTGGCTTTACGCCGACTCAGCGTGAAGCTGATGTGCTCACGCGCCTCGTCAAGTTCATTCGATTTGCAGGGCGTTACCCCATCGCCAAAAAACCCTGAGGATATGGCCCCACGTGAGATCGACGGGCTAGGGAGGGTCGACATCGGCTTCTTCTCGAAGGCCGGTTTCCGCACCTGCCTCAGTGTCCTCAATAAGCTCATGAGCCTGATCTCAGGAAAGAAACGACGAACCTTTCAGCCCCTCGGCACTGTCCATTATCTTCTTCGTTCGCGGAAGACCAGCCCGAAGTCGCGTCTTCCAACTTGACGCCTAACGCCCAAACCACCGAACTGGGGTCGCGGCTGGCTGGGGGCAACCGTCCACCTGTGAAAGAATAATAGTCATGAAACGACCGTTCACCGCAACCGTTTGGCGTGAGGGCAATTGGTACGTCTCGCAATGCCTGGAACTTGATATTGCCAGCCAAGGCGAGAGCGAACAAGAGGCGCTGGCCAATTTGAAGGAAGCGCTCGAACTCCATTTCGAACCCCCACGGGCCACGCGGCTACCCGAAGTTCGTACCATCGAGGTTGAAGTTGGCGCGGCTTAACCCGCTGCCTTTTAGGGAGATAAAGCGCCGGCTTGAGGCCGCCGGTTTCGTAGAGGCAAGCCAAAAAGGGAGTCATGTCAAGTTCGTCCGGCGCACCGGCGATATCGTCGATACTGCAGTGGTTCCTAAGAAGCACGAGGTCCCAGTCGGCACGCTCAGGAGCATTCTCAGCCAAGCCCACATCGGTACCGCCGAATGGGAAGAGCTAGGTTAGTCTGGTCACCTGGCCGTATCACGCTCGACGATGAGAGGTGTTCGCAGCGGATTGATCCTCCTGACGGTGTAGCGTTTACCGGAACGGGCAAACCGGTTGGAAAGGCAACTGGCTACAAACAGAAGCAGCTGAAGCCGCGCTGCCTCACACTGGGTTCGCCGGCTGAGCGGGCCGGGCCCTCCAGCGCCGATCGGATATGGTGACCCACAGATGCCTCCGGCGAGGCTTTCGTTTTTCATCCAACGTACGATTGGCCGCGGGATGCATTAGATGCGTTAGAATCTCCGAATATGCCCGATACGGGGGAGCATCCGCCGACAGTCCGCCGGCTGATGGCGGATTTTCGGGGCGGGAAGAGCGAAGCCGCGAATCGCCTGGTCGAGCTGTTCTACCCGGAGCTACGCAGGCTGGCCGCCCAGCGCATGCAGCGCGAGCGCCGCGACCATACCTGGCAACCTACCGCGCTGGTCAACGAACTCTATCTGGTTCTGGCGCGCGTCAAGGCCCTGCCACCACCTGGGCCCGATGCTGAATCCGAGAGAGCCGCATTTCTCGGCTTGTCGGGCTTCCTCATGAAACGGCTGCTCATCCACCATGCGCGTCCCCTGTCGCGCCGCGCGGGGAAGTCCCCTCCACCCGATGAGCTGGACACTCCTGCGCCGAACGATGCAGACCTGACCGAGATCGAGGATCTGTTGACCAGGCTGGGCCGCCTGGATCCGATGTTGCCGCAAATTGTGGAGATGAAGATCTTCGAAGGTGTGGAGAGAGAGGAAATTGCGGCGCGGCTGGGCTGTTCGGTGCGTACTGTGGGCCGCCGTTGGGAATTCGCGCGCAGGTGGTTGGAGGAGGCCATGGCGCCTGATCGCAAATGACGGATGAACAGTGGCGCGAGGCGTGGGTTGCGTTTCAGGCCGCGGAAAACCTTCCTGAGGAAGAAGCTGAGGAACTCCTGGAGCAATCGCCCATGAGTGCCGAAGTGCGGGATGCGGTGGTCGAGATGCTACACTCCGGTGGACCGGCCACCGGCAGCCGTGCGTCCGGATTGGCGCACAGCAACCCGGCGACGGGACCTCTTCCGGCGCCGGCATTATCGTTGGCCGCCGGCACCAAGATTGACCGTTATTTGTTGCTGGAGAAGATCGGCGAAGGCGGGATGGGCGAGGTGTGGCTTGCCGGGCAGAAGGAACCCGTGCAACGCCAGGTAGCGCTCAAGTTGATCAAAACCGGCTCCGGCAGCCGCGAGCTGATGTCCCGGTTTGAATCCGAGCGCCAGGCGTTAGCGCTGATGGAGCATCCGGGCATAGCCAAAGTATTCGACGCCGGGTCCACGGCGCAAGGATTGCCATACTTCGTGATGGAATACGCCGCCGGCGAACCGATCACGACCTATTGCGACCGTCGGCGCCTGAGCACCCGTGAGCGGCTGGAGCTGTTTATCCAGGTCTGCGAGGCCGTGCAGCATGCACATCGTAAGGCTATCATCCATCGCGATCTGAAGCCGTCGAACATTATGGTCGTAGAAATCGAGGGACGGCCGGCACCCAAGATCATCGATTTCGGCATTGCCAAGGCACTGAACCAGAAATTGAGCGCGGACACCATCCACACAGGTTTTGGCGCACTGGTGGGAACACCGGAATATATGAGCCCCGAGCAGGCTGTTTCCGGGGGCGCCGATATCGACACACGCACCGACGTCTATTCGCTCGGCGTCGTTTTCTACGAGCTGCTGGCGGGCGCGCGGCCCATCGACCTGAACCAAATGGGACTGGAGGAGTTTCTGCGGCGGCTGCGCGAAGAAAACACACCGCGGCCCAGTACACGCGTCAGCACCAAAGATGCCGCCGCTTCGAGCGAGGTGGCCAGCCGTCGCCAAACCGAACCGCCGGCGCTGGCCCGGCAGTTACGCGGGGATTTGGATGCCATCGCGCTCAAGGCGCTGGAGAAGGACCGCGAAAGGCGCTACGAATCGGCGGGTGCCCTGGCGCGGGATATTGAACGCTACCTGGCGGGCGAAGCGGTGGAAGCCCAGCCGCCGTCACCGAGCTATCGTTTGCGGAAGTTCGCGTCGCGGCATCGCTGGGTGCTGGGAGCAGCGGCGGCTCTGCTCGCGCTGTTGATTGTGGCGGTCGTGTGGATGTCGGTGGCTTTGCGGCAGCAGATGCGTGCCAATGCCAACGCCGCCGCCCTGCGCGACGTGGTGCGCAAGGTGATGATCCAACGGCCCGCGCAATTGGCCCAACTACCCAACTCGTTGAAGCTCCGCTCCGATCTCATGAGCGACGTGGAGGGCGCGCTGACGGCCTTAAGCGGCGAAATTGGACGCGACCGGAACGCCGATCTGGAACTGGCGCGGGCTTATTACGCCATCGGCAACGTGAGAGGCGGTGACGTTTCCGACGGCTCCTTGGGGCAGTTCCAAACATCGATCAATTACTTCGAGCGTTCAGGCAAAATCGCCGGCGGCCTGATCCACGCGCACCCCGAGGATCGGGATGCGCAGAAGATGTTCTTGACCAGCCAAATGGCCATCCTCTACAACTACCGCCGGTTCGAGCGCTTCGCCGAGGCCGAAAGAGTGGCGCGCCAGATTGTGGCTCACGCCCAGGCTTTACCGTCACGCATGCATCGCGAAGACTCCTTCGTTGATTACGACATCTCCACGGCATACAAAGAGATCGCCGCGATGAAGACGAGCCAGGGTCAGCTGGAGGAATCGCTGGCGCTGAATCGCAGTGCTCTGGCCGCGTTTTCCGCGAACATGCAGGCACACTGGCTGAAGTCGCCGCTGGTGAAGAACAACTTGGCGGCGTGCAACGCGGACACCGGGCTCTCCGAGTGGCGATTGCATGGTTATTCCGCGGAAGCCTCGGCTCTGATGCATATCGGGCTGACGGCGGTCGAGGGATGTCCGGACAAGATGTGTAGATCACGGTCGGCGGAGTTGGAGGGTTACGCCGGCCTGGTGGACTGGTCGGGCGGGCGAGAGAAAGATGGGCTGCGCTTAATGCAGCGGGGGGTCGCCGATTTTGACACGATGTTGGCGGCGGACAGCGCCGACGTGGTGGCCCGTACCGCGGTACAGTCGCTGCGCGGGAGTTATGCCCTGGCGCTGATTGGATCCGGACACCCGGGCGAGGCCCTCGGTGTGCTGCGCAAATTCGTCAAGCCGGATGATTTGCAGGCTGACCCGAGGGATCTGCTGATCTACGGCCAGGCCCTTGAGGCGGACGGGCAAGGGATTGGCAGCGAACGTTATTTTCAAGCGGCGAGCGACCGTCTAAACCAGGAGCATGCGGATGGCTTTGAGACGCAAACCATGCGCTGGGCCATCGCGCACCTGCTCGCCGGCCGGGCAGATCGCTTGCGAAACTACCAGGAGGCGATCGGGTACCGGCGCGAGGAAATGCGTCTGGCTGAGCGTTTGCCCGCCGACGCGAGTACTGCCGGGATCTTCAGAAGCGCCAGCGCTGCGGCATTCGCCCGCAGCGTTGCTGCAATACCGGACGCGCCGGCTGCGTTACGGGCGGAAGCGCTCCGGGCGCTCGCCGGCTGTTCGGAGAGCGTGCCGAGCCCTTACCGGGTGGAGCATGCCGGAATGATCGTGAAGACGCCCACGCCACAGGAAGTCGTGAATCTGCAAGGGGCCCTCGGGAATTAGCCCCTTTGGGTTCGTATGCAAACGGGGACCTGCTTTGAAGGTGATGTTCCCCGCTACCGCTCCCACCGGCGCCATCGTGTCATAACCGAAAAGCATGGAAGATCGGTGCCAACTTCCGCCGGGCGCGCGTCATCCGCGGCTGACGAGAGCCGAAGGCGATGCCGCGAGTTCCGGAAGACCTATCGATTCGAAGGTGCGACCGCGCAAGCCGGAGACCCCTAGAACCGAGAAGTAGTTCTCCGAAACGATGAAGGTGCTGGCAAATTCTGCATTTTTCGCCGTCGCAGATAGTACCCCCAGTCTTCCCATCCACGACCCTGGCTCCGCGCTTCCCCACTTTGCGACGCCGCCTGCCGTCAGGCGCAGTTGGTCGATGGAAAATGCAATGACGCCGGTAAACGAATGCAGATGGTCCCGATAACTTTCGTAGTCCGGATAGCTGAATCTGGCATTGATGGTGCCGTACCGGAGACGCAGCGCGAAATTGACCAACGTGCTGGGATCGCGCGCATCGAGGGGGCGGGCGACGAACGCTTTGTAGGCCGTAAAGGCAACCGTGTTGATGCCGATACCCAGCGCCAGTGCAAAAACCGACACCGTGGTGTACCCGCCATTGCGGAGCAGTGTGCGTGTCGCATAACGCAGGTCTTGGCGCAGGGTTTCCAACAAGAACATCAGATAGCCTCACTCACGGGGTTTCAGTTTCAAATTCGTTACTGGATGGGAAGACGATTCCAAGCACCGATTATTACAACTGGAAGTACGTCAGTGGGTTGGAAAAGGCTGGGAGTTCCCGCTGCCGTACGAGGCGCCACTGTGCTCATGCGTGCCGGGGGGCGATCAGCCATGGTCGTCCCTACCGCAACCGATGCACCGACTCATCACCGCCGGGAGACAAAATCCCGCAACAGGACAATATCAGTTTCGTCGCGTCCTTGAGAGATGGCGAGCTTTCCCCCGTCAGGGGAGAAAGAGAACGTCTGGACCAACCCGGAACGAAAATGCGTGACCTGGCGTGCCGGGCCACCGCTAACCGGCTGTACCCAGATGTTTGTCGCACCGTTTCGTTCCCATGGAAATAGGATGCCGGAGCCGTCGGGAGTCCAACGAAGATTCGCTCCGCTAGGATGTCCCTCTTTGGGCAGGTCTAGCTTGCGCAGCGGATTGCCCTTGTCCCCATCGAGGATAGCCAAAGCCGGCGGTTGCATCCACCAGAGACGGTCGAAGCTCGCGATCTTCTTGCGATCCCGTGAAAAGCTGTAGTCTTCGCTTGGAATTGAAAAGAGCGCCACGGGCGCGGAACCATCCAAACCCACGCGCCAGAGCCCGATTGCGTTGTTGCGATTGGAAACGAAAATCACGCTCTTGCTGTCCGCCGAGCAAGATGGCGTGCTATCTACGCTGGGTCCGTGAGTCACTGGTCTGCTTTCCCCTGTCGCCAGATCTGTCTTCCAGAGATTTAAGTTTTCAGACTCGTCCGACTTGTAAACAAGAGTACGCATATCCGGGCACACTCCGATTTCGGCCCGGTAGTGAGCGCCTCGCGTAACCGGCTGAATCTGGCCAGTCAATGCAAGCAGGCGGAGGTTCCACCCCTCCGAATCCGGAGCAGAGTCCACCAGCCGCCCGTTATCGGCCCATGCGAGTCCACCGCCGCCCTCAAACACTCCCTCTTCGCCCGTCGGGATCAGGACCGGCTCCCCCGCTGATTCGCCTGTCCATGGAGCAACTGAAATGTGGAATGATCTTCTACGTACAGATGCGACAAGCAGGTTGCCGGAGGTCGAGAGGCTCAGCCCCTCATAACTATCAAGGCTGGTTGTAATCTGCTTTGCGTCACCGCTCGGGTATTCTACCAAAACGAGTTGGAAAACAGAATTTCCCCGGTCTACCAAGGCGAGCCAGTGTTTGCCATCGCCAAACCAGGCGAGCCCGGCCACATCCACATAAGAACGTGGGCCAACCGCTTGAACCGCACCCGTTTCCCGATCGATCGCGGCTAGCCCCACCGGATTACCAACGCCGATGGGAACTGCGATATAACGGTCGTCCGGCGACCATGCCAGCGCGCTACCGAACGTTTCAGATCCCGAGCGCTGCTTGATTACGCGCGATTTCGCGGTCGATAAATTCACTACCAGTAAGGAATTCGTTGTGAGTGTCTTGTCCCTGTCGACTAACGCTACGAACCGGCCGTCATGCGAGAGCGCAAAACCCCTATGAGCTCCGCTCAGAACGAGATGCGGCTGGCCGCCAAACAAGGGCACTCGAAACAGTCCGTCCGATTCCGCAGAGGCTTTGATCCGGGTGAAATATAGATAATTTCCATCCGGCGAAAAGGCCACGTTCGAAATGGCGCCCGGGCCGGCGTTCACAGCTTGGATTTTGGCTCTTGTCGCCAGTTGTAAGAGGTGAATCGTGTTCTCGCCAGACTCGCTGCTAACGTACGCGACGTAGCGTCCGTCCGGGGAAAGCGCAGGGTTGAAGGCGCGGCCCGAGGTGGTGATTCGATCCAGGCGAAGATGGTCGCCCGGTGTGATCGAATGTCCGGGGAGAAGTTTAAACGCCGCGGTCGCGGCGGCGGCAGCCAAGACCGCCGCTCCGATCCACCGCCATCTTCTGTTGAAGTTGAGGCTGGGAGCTGAAAACGGCTTCCATCCTGTATGCGTCTCCTGGATCTGCTTGCAATGAGCGAGGAGTTCGTCCGCGCTCGAGAACCGAAGCTTCCGGTCCTTGTGTAAAAGCCGCAGGATCAACGCGCTTAACTCCCGGCTGATGCGCCCGTCCAACGATACCGGCGATTTCGGCGCGTGATTCAGAATTGCGTTGATCACGCCGCTTTCCGTTGGGCGATCAAATGGTCGAACACCCGTTGCCAGTTCGTACGCGACCACGCCGAGACTGAAGAGATCGCTTCTGGCGTCCACATCTTCCCCAAGGAGTTGCTCGGGAGATATGTATTGAACGGTGCCGAGTACGGCGCCTACGCGAGTGTTGAAAGTTGACCCGGGCGGGCTTTCGGTGAGGCTTTGCCGGATCTTCGCCAGCCCGAAATCCAGCACTTTCACCAGCCCGTCCTCACGAACCATGATATTCTCCGGCTTGATGTCGCGATGGACCATGCTCGCCTTGTGCGCGGCGCTGAGCGCCGACGCCACCTGAACCAGGATGTCCAGGATCGTCGGTTCATCCACCGGTCCATTTGCCATGAGTTCTCGCAGGGTGCGGCCCTCTACGAACTCCATCGCAATGTAAGGCCAGCCGTGCTCAAAGTCCGCATCGTAAATAGACACGATGTTGGGATGGCTGAATATCGATGCCGCTCGGGCCTCGCGCTGCAAGCGAAGGAGGCTTTCGTGCCCCAGGGTGGAGGCGGCGGGAAGAAGCTTCAGAGCCACGGTCCGATCCAGGCGTTCGTCCCGCGCCTTTACGATTACACCCATCCCGCCGCTTCCGATTGGCTCCAGAACCCGGAATCGCCCGATCATTGCACCGGGTTTTAGGGCCTCATGGACGAGCCGGCTGGCCGCATCTAGGAACGCACCCGCGCTTAGGAAATTGCCCTCTTGTGCCGCTTGCTCGGCGCTGGCCAGGCGAAGAACTTCGGCCCGCAGCTCAGCGTCAGGGCCGCACAGTGAATCGATTGCCGCTGCACGCGCGTGCTCCGGGATGTCGAGAACCGACATGAACACTTCGCATGCCCGGCGATGGAGATCCGGCGCCTTCATGCAATCGGTAGTAGGCCCTTCTTGCAACTCACCGTCTGCCGGTGGCGCGGCTGAACCCGCTTCCGGGGAGCCGGGAAGCAGGCGCACAGATGAACCATTTTCCGGGAGTATACCTTGTTTCGATGATTATTGGCTCGCTGGAGAGTCTGCGCCCCCGGGGCTTCTGCGGCGGCGTGGGTTGACGGGCGCAGACGGCTGTAAAGCCACGCACGCGCGCTCCGCCACAATCGTACGACGGTGAGTTCGGGAACCCCCAGCACCATGGCGATCTCCGTGTTTTCGAGCCCGCCAAAATAGCGCAACTCCACAACTTGAGTCAGGCGGGGGTCCACACGAGTCAGTTCGT
The DNA here is from genome assembly GCA_050011755.1 of Bryobacteraceae bacterium. Taxonomy (GTDB): domain Bacteria; phylum Acidobacteriota; class Terriglobia; order Bryobacterales; family Bryobacteraceae; genus Bog-159. The sequence goes on from JBEKIM010000092.1 coordinate 11,406, forward strand.
TTAATGCCGCATCTAAATCGATGAAGTCGATAGGCGTTTCCTGCGCGGCAAGGCCGGAAAGCGTAACGTGCGGCTGGCCGCTGCCGCGCTTGTGCGAGTTCTGAGCCCGCGCGAGATCCACCAGAATTTGACGCATGACGCGGGCGGACACGGCGAAGAAGTGGGCGCGGCTGGCCCACTCCGCGGGTGCGCCTTGGATCAGCTTGACGAACGCTTCATTGACTAATGCGGTAGGCTGGAGCCGGTGGCCTTGCCGCTCACGGGCCAAATGAACTTGCGCAAGGCCGCGGAGTTCCGCGTACACGACCGGCGCGATACGTTCGAGCGCCTCAGCATCGTCCCCGCTCCACGCCTTAAGAAGACGCGTAGGGCCGAATGTTGCGGAATCCTGCGGCTTCACATAACAATTCTATACAAGTGCGACCGCCCGTTGGTCGGCGGAGCCGGATCAACCGATTCGTCGCAGGCACGATTGTGAAGCGGTTTACCGGCTTAGTTCGCGTCATTTAGAAAAGTGCTGGCGCGTCCATGAGAGATTCTATAGCGTCAAGTCCGTCAAGGAGTCCCTCTACCACCGCCTCAGCCGCTTCCGCTGCCCACAAATTCCCCCGTCGAGGCTTTATTTCAAAGCTTCGCGCATTGTCCTCTTGCACCGGTCAACACGTTTTACTTCGCGTTCTTCTTTGCGCTCTTCGACGGCGGCACTACGCCTTTTTCCGGCTGCTCTCTCTCAATCGGATCGGATAAACGATGCAGCGGCTTGTCGCCGACGGAGGAGAACTGTGGGCCCTTCTCGTCAACGGTCAAGCCGTGCGCGGTATACATCGATTCGTTAAATGTGCTTCCCGACAGGGCCGCCGCTACCGCGAATACCCCATGGGGCACGCCGTTGGTAAATGTGGTCGCGATGTAGTCGCCCACCATCAGTCCGTTTTGTGACTTGGGCAACCACTGGAGCGGCATAGGGCCGGATAGCTTCTGCGCGGCATTCCACGTTGTTCCGCCGTTGGCTGACGAAATGAAGCCGACGTTCAGTCTGCAGGTGGACCGCGTACACTTGGTGTTGCTGTAAAAGTAGTATGTGATCGCAACATGGGCCGAACTGCCTGAGGTCTCCGGATCGATGCCGATTCCGGGAATGAAGTGATCGACCGCGCTGGTGGTGGGATCGACGGGGACGCGCGTCACCGTCGACCAGTGCATGCCGTCGCTCGAAGTGCTGTAAACCAGATCGTTGGTGGAGCAACTGCCGCGGAAACGGCAATCTTCCCAGACCACCCAGACGTTGCCCGCGCCGTCAATCGCGGCGGAAGGGAGCGGGCCGCTGCGGATGCCGCCGGCGTCGATATGGGCCTGGATGTTGGAGATCTTGACCGATGCGCTCCAGCTTGCTCCTCCATTCGTGGAACTGAAGGCTTGCATGGATGCGCCTTCAAACGGGACCACTACCGTACCGTTGGGCTGAACCAGCGGCTGGCCGCCGAGCCCCGTTGCGTTGTTCGCGGTTGCGGCCGCGGGGCCCCAGGTTACGCCGCCATCGGTGGAGGTACTCATGAAAAGTCTGTCGTTTTCGGCGGGATTATCCCACTCCACGTAGCAGTTGCCGTAGAACGGGCTGGAAGATTGGCTATCACAGACGATCCAGTTCTTGTCTGAGCTGGCGACATCCGGTGAGACGTTGACCGGGTCGTTCCAGGTCAAGCCGCCGTCGGTGGAGCGGTTGACGACGACCGCGGGGGCCTGGCCGCTGCTGGGGATCGGCAGCGAAGCGATCATCCAGACACCATGCTTGGCATCGTACGCGACGGCGGGATCGCTGGCTGCGCTATATGGGCCGCCGCCGTTCCCGCTGGTGAGGCCGGGCAGGAATCCGTGCGCCCAGGTGGCCCCGCCGTCGGTCGAAGTGGCCCAGCCAATAGCAGTGGCGCCGCCAGGGGCGATGCGCCCGGTCTGAAACGCGGAGACCAGCGTGATGCCATTAGCCAGCATATGTGGCTCAACCTCGGTGGCGTGCTGGCCGGGTGGAACGGTGAAGGGATCGGAGCTGATTTGCGTAAGCGTGACAGCCGCTTCTTCCTGGGCGAACGCCGCAAAGGACGCGCCACACAGAACCATACAGACCAGCGGAAAAGTCAAAGAGAAAGCGGAATTGCGATTCATGGAATTTGTCCTCGGATACAGAAAAAGGCGCCTGGTGTGCGCCGTCAATCCACCATGGCGTCGTAGGCCATCCTCTTGAACTGCCCACCGGCCACTACGTCGCTGCTAGGCAGGATATTGACCAGGAAGACGCCAACCATGTGTTCCTTGGGATCGATCCAGAAGCTGGTTCCCGCCGCGCCGCCCCAATTGTATTCGCCCTCCGAGCCCACGCTCGCCGACTTGCCAGGACCAAGATTCACGGCAAATGTCAAGCCAAAACCGTAGCCTTCCGCCGGCATACCCTCGGTGCGTGCTAGGGTGCCCAGGTGATCGCTACGCATGAGTTCGACCGACTTGCGGCCTAGAATGCGTACCCCATCAAGCTCACCGTCGTTCAGCAACATGCTGACGAATCGCGCATAGTCGTCGAGCGTCGATACCGAACCCGCGCCGCCTAATAGCAGCGTCGGCTTCTTCTTGAAGTTCTCCTGGGCCGGGGAAGTGGAGCGTTCGATGCCGCCGCCCTTCTTAGGCGCGTACAGCACCGCCAGACGATTCCATTTTTCCTCCGGCACGAAGAAGGCCGTATCCTGCATGCCGAGCGGACGGAAAATCCGTTCTTCGAAAAACTGGTCGAGCGGCTTGCCGCTTACGACCTCCACCAGACGGCCCAACACGTCGATCGAGAAGCCATAGTGAAAGGTCGTGCCAGGCTGGTGGTTTAAAGGGGCGGTGGCCAGACGCAGTACCGCTTCCCCCAAATCGAAAGGCACCCACCCGTTTCCGCCCGTCACTCCCAGTTTCTTGTAAGCCGGCTCGCCGCTTTCATCCTTCGGTCCCGCGTAGTCGAGGCCGCTGGTGTGCCGGAAAAGGTCGCGGACCGTGATGGGGTGTTCGGCGGGAACGGTGTAATAGGTCCGCCGGCCGGCGGCGTCAAACGATTCTTGCGCCACGCTCATCTTCGTGAATTCCGGAAGGTACTTCGATACCGGATCGCTGAGCGAGAATTTGCCCTCTTCGTACAGAATCATGGCGGCGACGCCTGTGATGGCCTTGGTCATCGAGTACATGCGCACGATCGTGCCGGGCTTATAATCACCCCAAGTCTCGCGGAAGACGACCTTGCCGCTCCGCGCGATCAGGCCGGAAGCGCCGTTCAGCCGGCCCGTGGCGACGTGTTCCTGCATCACGGTGTTAATCCTGTTCAGGCGATCGCGGGAGAAACCAGCCTGCTCCGGAGGCGCGGTCGGCAAAGTAGCGCCGGACACCAGCGATGCGACCAAACAGAAGACGAAAAGAATCCGCATGAGCGCAAATCTACCACAGGGGCAGGCATCGTGTGGAAGTGAAGCACCGGCCACGGGCGAATTGCACCCCCCGTGTACAATGTGGCACTGGACGCGAGAGAGGCACAAGAACGCGAGAGCGCGCGCTAAAACGTACGCGGCGGGCGCCCGTCCCCATTTTTGTCCGGGAACCGCGCCGCCCACTCTTCGAGTGTTACCTGCGCGCCGTTCGCCACATAGGCGATCGCATGATACATGCCGGCGACGACCAGTAATTCCAGTATTTGACTGACATCCCAGCGAGCGGCGAGTGCGCACCATAGCTTATCGGATACGTGTGCGGTCTGGTGGAGTTCATCCGCCAAGCGCAGGAGAAGGGCCTCGCGTTCAGTCCACAACGGGTCGGACGGCGCACCGCCGGCAGTAGCGCGTAGCGCCTCCGGCGTAAGTCCCACCGCTTGGCCGAAGGCGGTCACGTGCACGCCCCATTCGTATTCGCAGCCGCACAGGGCCGCGGTCCGGTCGATAAGAATTTCGCGCTCCCGGGGCGCGATCGAGCTGCGAGGCCCGAGGATGGCGGCTCCCAGCGCGCGCAGGCCGGTACTCATCTCCGGACTGCGCACCAAGGTACGGAACAGCTTCAAAGGCTCAATTGTCGAAGCCGGCGGCATCCATTTGGCCAGCGAATCGGCGACTCGCGGTTCGTAGGGCGGCTCCAGCGGAGCGATACGCGGCAACATAATTGTGTACTTTCGATGCTACGGAATCCGTAGCATCCAGGATAACGCTTCGAAAATCGAAGCGCAAGCAGCCGACCCGGGTCAGCCGGCCGGTCTCCATGCACGTCCGCCCTGGGGATGCGACACTAGTGGGTGCCGCAATCGCAGAAGACCATGACGCCCTCGCAGCGCAAAACCGTTCGCGGCTCCCGTACAGGCCGCCCCATCATGGCGTTGCTCGACCTTCTTGGCCGTCGCTGGATTCTGCGCATCGTATGGGAATTGCGTGCGGAAGGCCTGGGCTTTCGCGCTTTGCAGGCACGCTGCGGGGGGGTGTCGCCTAGTGTGCTTAGCCAGCGCCTGCGGGATCTCTTCGACGCCGGGATTGTCGCGCAGGACGAGCGCAAGAACTATCGCCTGACGCCCAATGGTGGAAAACTGCTCGCCGCGCTCGTTCCTCTTCATCGATGGGCCGAAAACTGGCGCAAGCCGGGCCCCTGCTTGTGAAAGGCCCACCTGGAGAGTGCTACTGCGAAATAGTGGGCCCACACTGCTGAGTTGAACCCATCCCGTTCCCCGGTCCAGGACTCACTTGGAGGCGATGTAATCGATCAGGCTGTCGATGTCGCGGTCGCTGAGCCAGCCGCGAAACGGGGGCATCAGGGCGCCGCCGAATTTAACCCGCAGCTTGATATATTCGCGGTTGGGTTTGACCTTGGCGATCGGCATTTGGGCGCGCCGGAAGAGCTGGTAAAAACTCGGGCCGAACTTCTTCGACTGCGGCCGGTCGATGTCGTGGCAAACCGCGCAGTTTTCGCGGTACAACGCCTGGCCGATCCGCAGGTGGTTTCTTTCCCAAGGGAGCGGCCGAGGGGCGTCGCCCGCCAAGGTGGCGGCGAAAGCCAGAGCGAGTGCAGCTTTTCGGATCACGCCTCCCATCCCCGAACCTCGACGGCGCCGGCGCTGCGCATGACTTCAGCGGCCTGGTCGGCTGCATGGCCGCGGCAGCGGACCCTCAGGCACACCGCGCCGGGATCCACATCCGGCACCGGCGCTTTTTGCTTCGGCCGGTGGAGGAGGCCACTCTCCCAGAGGAACCAGCCAAACGTAGACACGATTGCGCCCAACATGGTCATTTCAAACGTGATCACACCTGTCGCCCAGAACGAAAAGATCGGCATGCCGCCGGTGACCAGGCGGTAGTTGTGTTGCGTCCAGCGGATGAAAGCGGTCGCCAGTGTGCCGCACAGGATCGCGCCCAAAACCGATACTACAGACATGCGGCTAGGCCGGTCCAGCACGCCGCGCCGAAACTCCACCGGCTCCTCGGAAAAGACGTCCAGGTCCGCAGGTGAGATGCCGCTGGCGCGCAGCGACCGTATGGCCTCTGCAACCCCGTCCTTCTCGCGGAATTCGGCAATCAGGTAGGTAGTCAGTTATCCTCCTGTGGATGTGGTTTGAACTCCCACACGGCGATCATCGGGAACAGCTTCGCGAAAATCATGTACAGCATGGCCATGGCCGCAAAGGTGGCGGCGGTGATGGCGGCTTCGACCCACGTGGGCATGTAGAAACCGGACGCCGCGGGCAGCCGCGGGTTCGCCAGCGTGGGAACCACGATTACGAAACGCTCGATCCACATGCCGATCAGCACCGCGACGGAGGCCACGGTGGCGCCGGCGATGGTGCGAAAGCGGCGGATCCCGAGCAGCACGAACGGGACCGCGAAGTTCAGCAACATCATGGTCCAGACATAGGGAGCAAAATGCCCGCGCGTACGGGCGCCGAAAACGGCCATCTCCTTGGGATCGTTCCCGTACCAGACGGTCAAGTTCTCCGCCAGCGTGAAGTAGCACCACAGCAGGCTCATGAGAAGCAACAGCTTGGCCAGGCGGTCGAAGTGGTGCCTGGTGAGATAGACCTCGAGGTGGAGCAACTTGCGGATCATGGCCATCACCAGGATCAGGGCCGCGATCCCGCTGAAGATGGCGCCAGTAACAAAATACGGCCCGAAGATGGTGCTGTGCCACATAGGCGCGATCGCCATGGCGAAATCCCAGGCCACCACGGTGTGCACCGAAACCGCCACGGCTAGGATGATGCACGCCATCAGCTTCATGGCGCGCTCCAGGGCGTGCCACTCGCGGTCGGTGCCCGTCCAGCCGAGAGACAGCGCACGGTAGAGTTGTTTCCGCCACGGCGTATTGTGCTCGCCAAGTTGCGCCAGATCGGGGATCAGCGG
>JBEKIM010000093.1:0-28806 GCA_050011755.1 Bryobacteraceae bacterium
CACGACTTATGGTTGTATCCTACCCAGACCCTGTCGCCGGAGATCGCATCTACGCCCGTGACATTCTCCAGATTCCATTTCCGGTGGTAGTGCGACTCCAGATAGTAACTCATCGGAAACGCGAGATACGGGTCCAGAAACTCGACGGTTACCGGTCCGGAGCGTGGGCCGTCGCGCGCATTCAGTTCGATCAATTGGCCGGTCAGTACGTCCATGTTATTCCTCAGCTCCGGATACATAGTCACACGGTATAAACCGAAAAGCCCCCAGACAGCGGCGATCGAAATGACCATGAGCCGGACCCACTTGGGCCGCAACGCCACCAATCCCATGGCCAGCAACGCCAGATAGGGAACCATGGACACAATTAAGTGGCGGTTACCCCAAATGGAATTGCGCAGGGTGTTACTCAATAAGTAAGTCGCGTAGGGCGGCAGAAAAGCCAGCAACGCGGCGAAGCGCAGGCGACTCGATTGCAAAGGGGTGTCCGCGTTGCGAAAGATTCTCCACAGCCCGGCCGCCATGGCGCCGAACAGGAAGAAGACCATGGCGGAAGCCATTGGCACGGGCCAGAGCGGGCCGTTGCAGCCTACGTAATACCACCAGACGTCGCCGATTTTCGGGTGCCTGATCCACCCCAGGTTGGGCGCCAGTCCGCCTTTGGCGATGGCCGCCAGGGTCGCCGCGTAGGCCCAGGGCGCAAACAGCAGCGCGATCGCGCCCGTGCCCAGCAGGAAGGGCTTCAGTTTGCCGCGATCCATCCAGAGCAGGTGCAGGCCCTCGATCCCGATCACCATCCAGCCGAAATACTGCGTGTAGACCAGCAGCAGGTTCACCGCCGTCAGCGCGATCACCCGCCTGCGGGTGGCGCTTTCGAGCAGGAGATTGAACAGCGCCACCGAGGCCAGGCTGAGCAGGAAGAACAGCGCGTACATGCGCACGTAGCGGGCGTGAAACACCTGGTAGTCGTTGATGGCCAGCAGAGCCAGGGCGATGATGCGCGCCGGGGTGTTCAGCCGCAACTGGCGGAAAACAATCCAGGCCAGCGGCAGGGCCAGAATCGAGAGCAGAAACGGCAAGAGGCGCAGCCAGGGCATCGATTCGCCGCCGATCCGGACCCACAGCCAAAGCAGGAGATAAGAAAACGGCGGATGCACTACATCGGCCCGCACGGATTCGAGCATGTGGCCGAATTTGTAACGGGCGCAGAGTAGGCTGAAGATCTCGTCGGAGTCGAGACAGAAGGCCGTCAGGTTCCAGAGCCGGATGGCGGCGAAGCCCGCCACCAGCGCGAACAACGCCGCAAGTTCCAGGCGGCGCGGACGGGTTGGCGACGAGGTATGGGGCGCCGGCGCGGCGGTCAACGGGGCCATGCGGTCTCCGGCACCGGCACGGGTGCGCGCATCCGCCGCAAACGCTGCTTCACGCGCGTGGGAAGATTCAGCGTGGCCAGCCCGTACATTAACGCAATCAGCAGCAGGCTCGCCGCGGCGCATTGCCCGATGGTCAGGTGTTCCTTGGCGAACCAGAACCAGCGCCCATAGACCAGCTCCACGTGTACCCAATAGATCAACAGCGAATTCGTACCCAGGCGGCGCATGAAGCCCAGAAGTTCCGGCTGCTGTCCGGCGGTCCAGACGAAGCCCGCCGCAGCCAGCACCAGCACGATGCCGAGGCGGATGAAAATCAGGCCGGGGCTATTCAGCCAGAAATCGGAATTCGGATAAATGGAAAACGGCAGGTTGGAAAAATAATGCGCCGTGAGGATGAGGGCCAAGCCGAAGCAGGCCGCCCATTGCATAACCCGGTCGCGGGCGGGCGCGGCCGTACGCAGCAGCGCGCCGAAGCCGACGCCGAAAGCGATGTAGGAGGCGTCCGGAAAAAAGCTGAAGAAGGCCTTATTGGGCACGATGTAATTGCGGACCAGCCAGGGAGCCGCCGGCCAGTCCAGCGCGGAGACCGCCGGCGCCAGGGCGGCGATGGCCAGTCCCGCGGCGACGCCCCACGTGATTCTCCGGCGAGGCGTCAAGAGGGCTATTGGGGAGAGAACAGCCACGCCTAATGCCATACAATTCAAGATGTCCACGCGCACGATTTCCGTCCACGGGTTGCCCCAGGCGAAGAGCCACAACTGGAAGCGGAAGGCGAAGGCGATGGCTGCCAGAAAAGCCGCGCGCTTTAGTGCGGACCGCAGCCGGGCGGCGGGAAGCAGGCCGTCGCGATCGCCGCGGTCCAGCCGGAATGCGAGCGTGGCGCCTACCAGTACCAGAAAGATGGGCGCGGGCAATCCCCCGACGAATTGGGAAAGGATATAAACGGGGTGATTGTGCAGGTCGGCGCGGGCGAAGGAATTGAAGAGGTGCCCCTGCAGCATGATCAGGACGCCCAGGCCCCTGAGCCAGTCCAGCGCCAGCACTCGATCCGTGGAATGCATCCCTCAGCAATCGTCGCACTGCGGGGCTGTAAATTTCAATGGGCATTGGGGGCGGGAGGATTCCGGCGCCAGGCTGGCGCATCCGTGTGCTGTGCTAGGGTCATGCTGTGGGGATGGAATCCGACACAACGCGCCCGGCGCTGTGGGCTTTAGCTGTCTTCCTGATCGCGTTCGCCGTGCTGGCATGGGATATCGATCGCGACGGCATCGCCGCGCCGTATCTCGATCCCATCGTGCGCACCCGCGCGCAGGACGAGGCTCTGCACGTGAACGCCGCCATGCGCATGGTCCGCGCGGGCGATTGGCCGACTCCCCGGCTGATGGGCCGCCTGTTTCTCTTCAAGCCGCCCCTGTTGATCTGGCTCTCCGCGCTCTCCATCCAGACGTTTGGACTCAGCCTGTTTGCGGTGCGCTTGCCCGCGCTGCTGGCCGGAGCGGCGGGAGCCGCCGCTGTTTTCCTGTGGTGCGCCAGGGCCCGTTCCCTGGCCGCCGGCGTTTTGGCCGCGGGTTTCCTGCTGCTCACGCCGTTCTGGCAGATGTTCTCGCGCGTCTGCCTGACGGACGTCCCGGCGGCGGCAGGTGCCGCCATGGCCTTGGCGGCGGTGGCGCTTGATCCGCGATTCGAGCGCCGCCTCACGCCGGCCGCCTTCGGCGTGCTCGCGGGCGCGGCCATTCTGGCCAAAAGCGTAGCGGGCCTCCTGCCTTTTGCCGCTCTTGTTTTGTATTTCTTCTGGCTGCCTCGCGAATGGAGGCCTCCGTTATCCCGGATAGCTGCGGCCTTTCTGCTGGCGGCCGCGGTGGTCAGCCCGTGGCATATCTATCAGGCCGTGGCGCACCCCAGGTGGTTTTGGGCCGATTATGTGCAAGTCCAGTTATTGGGAGTTGGATTGCGTCCGCAGGCAGGCACGATTTTCGCCCAGTCGCCCACGTATTATCTCGGCCGCCTGGCGCGCATCGATCCGGTCTTGTGCCTCTTTGCGCTGGCCGGCCTGGCTGGCGCGCTGCGCATTTCAGCGCTGCGACGGCAGCCCGCGGCGTTGCTGGCGTTTTGTTGGGCGATCGTCGCGGCGGCAGCGCTGCTGATCTTCCAGACGCGCAATCTGCCATACCTGGTGTTCCTTTTGCCCGCGCTGTGCGTGCTCGGCGCGCTATGCGGACCCGGCATCCTGCAACGTCCGGCGGTGGCGTTTATCCTGGTGCTCGCGCTGTTTGGAGTGAAGGCCGCGGCGCACGGACAATGGTGGTCGCTGCGCCCGGCGACTCCGCCCATGGAAGGCGCCGCGGCCATGCGGGAATATTATCGGTTCGGCCGCGACGTCGAACTGATCTCGGTGGAAGCGGACGATAACTTTTACAGCGCGACCCTGCCTTTGCCTGGTGTACGTTATTGCCTGCTCGACCCATCCGGGTCGGCCGCGCGTATGGCTCCATATTATGCGCGACTCGGCTTGGTTCTGAACGCCGATCAGTTCGCGAACCTGCCGGCCCTGCTGCCCGAATTTGAAAACTCGCTCCGGCAGTGGGGCTTGCATTCGACGGAGCCGGTGGGCAGCCTGATACTGCTACGGAGCCCAGCGGAAATCGGAAAGATCGTACGTGCCAGGCCGGACAGCGACTACTATATGCCGTCCGGTTGGGAAGCCGGCCTGGCTGACCTGGCGCAAACGCACGAGATTGTTCGATATTCCGCCGGCAGAATCTTTCTGCTCAGCCGTGCGGCGCGCATGCGCAGGCAGCCCATTCCCGCGATTCCGGCCCGGTGGTGACGCATGCCGGAAGAACGCCAGCAAACCGCCCCGTTTCGGAGACTGTGGGTGGGAGGCTGCGTGTTTGTGGCCGCCCTCGTTATCCTTGGCTATGGATTCGAAAAGCCCAGTATCGCCAATGCCATCCCGGACCCTATCAGCCGGTTTCGCGCACAGGACGAAGCCCTCTACGCGCATATAGCGCTGCATATGGCGCGATCCGGCGACTGGTTGACTCCGCACTACCTGGGACGCCTGCTGATGTACAAGCCGCCTTTGCTCGCATGGCTGGCGGGCATTTCGGTGAAAGTCCTGGGCATGTCGCTCTTTGCCTTGCGCCTGCCGGCATTGCTGGCCGGCGCCTTGGGAGCCGTCCTGATATTCGCCTGGCCGAAACGCCTGGGCGCCGGAGCGATCGCCGCGCTACTGCTCGTATCCGACCCTTTGTGGCATACGTTTTCGCGTCTCTGCCAGACAGACATCCTGCACGCCGCATTTCTTACGGCTGCCATGTTCTGCCTGGCCTTCGACCCTAAGCTATGCAAGCGGTCCAGCTTCTGGGCGCTTGCACTGCTGAGCGCGCTGGGGATCATGGTGAAAAGCGTCTCGGGCCTGCTCGCTCCGCTTGCGCTACTGGTTTATTGGGCGATGGCACGGAAAGACGAGCGGCCCACCGGGCGGCGGTTGCTGGGTCTCCTGTTGGCGATCGGCGCGCTGGCCGCGCCGTGGCACGTCTATCAGCTCATCGTGCATGCGAAATGGTTCTGGGCGGATTACGTGCAATATCAACTCCTCAGTTACGGGGTGCGCCCGCCGTCCCAAGTTTCGAGCGACGGCGCCGCCATCTTCTATCTGCGGAGGCTGTGGCTGGCCGATCCGGTGCTTTGCCTGCTGGCGCTGCTGGCCGTTCCCTGGTTCGCTCAAGCGGTGTGGCGGCGGACGTCGCCGCACACCGCTGTTCTGGCGGCGTGGATCGCGGTGGAAGCCGCCGCGCTCCTTCTTTTTCAGTACCACAGCGTTCATTATGCCGTCGCTCTGGTGCCTCCGTTATGTCTGATTGCCGGCCAATTCGGGCCTCTGACGAACGCCCGTGTGAGAGCCGTGGTGGGCATCGCATTGTGCGGGCTATTCGTGGCGAAGGTGACGTATCCCGGCACCTGGTGGCTGCCTTATGGGCGCGAAGCGCCGAATCCGGCCGTCGCAGCCCTGCGGAAATACTACGAACGGGACCGGGGGAACGGGCTGATCCTGGTGCAGCCGGACGATGGGCTGTACGCCTCGGCGCTGCCGGGATTGGACGTGCGGTACTGCTTCATCGATCCCGCCGGACCGCGGAATTTTCCATGGCATTTCCGGTATCTGGGCATTGTCCTGACGGCCGGCTCACTCACCGGCACCGAGGCGCGCAACCAATATCTCAAGCGCCTGGCGGATTGGGGCGTTCAGTCCGGACAACCGATCGGAAGCGTGATTATCGCGCGCGGTAAGGAGGATATCCTGACGCTCGCCCGCGCGCGGCCGGAGAGCGACTTCCTGCTGCCCTCCGGGTGGCGCGATACGGCCGAAGAGATGGCTCAATCGGGGCACGATCTCGTTTCCGCGGATGGCCAGGCAGTGCTCCTGCTGGCGCGAAAAGGGGTTCCCGCCGTACACCCCGAATTGCCGCGATATTGGTGAGCCGGCCGCCCAGTTCGCTAAGATATGGACATGGCTGTCGCAGAGAAGCAGTACACCACCATCAGCGGGGTGCCCATCGATCCCCTTTACGGTCCGGAGCAATTGCGCGATTTCGATCTGGCGCGCGATCTGGCTGTTCCCGGTGAATTTCCGTACACCCGCGGCATCCACGAGAGCATGTATCGCGGGCGCCTCTGGACCATGCGGCAGTTCTCGGGCTTCGCGACGCCCGAGGAGACCAACCGCCGCTATCACTATCTGCTGCAGCAGGGGCAAACGGGCCTTTCGGTGGCGTTCGACCTGCCCACCCTGATGGGCTACGACGCGGATCACGCGCTGGCGGAAGGCGAAGTGGGGAAGTGCGGGGCGTCTATCTCGTCGCTCGAAGACATGGAAATCCTGTTCCGCGGCATCCCGCTGGCGGACGTTACCGTTTCCATGACGATCAACTCGCCGGCGTCCGTGCTTTGGGCTATGTATCTGGCGGTAGCCGAGCGGCAGGGGGTAGACTGGCAGGCGGTTTCGGGCACGCTGCAGAACGACATCCTGAAAGAGTATATCGCGCAGAAAGAATACATCTTCCCGCCGCGGCCGTCCATGCGTCTGGTCACCGATACCATCGAGTTCGGGGCGCGGCATACGCCGCGATTCAATCCGATCTCGATCAGCGGATACCACATCCGGGAGGCCGGTTCGACCGCCGTGCAGGAGCTCGCGTTCACGCTGCGCGACGGCATGGAATACGTGGAATGGGCGCTCGAGCGCGGCATGCGGGTGGATGAATTCGCTCCCCGCCTGAGCTTCTTCTTCAACGCGCACAGCGACTTTTTCGAGGAAATTGCCAAGTACCGCGCGGCGCGTAAGCTGTGGGCCTACGCCATGCGCGACCGCTTCGGGGCGAAGGAAGAGCGCAGCCTGAAGTTGCGCTTCCATTCGCAGACGGCCGGATGTTCGCTCACCTGGCAGCAACCCTACAACAACGTGGTGCGCACGGCGATCCAGGCGCTGGCGGCGGTGCTGGGCGGCACGCAGTCCCTGCACACCAATTCGCTGGACGAAGCTTACGCGCTGCCGAGCGAGCAGGCGGTAACCATCGCATTGCGCACGCAACAGATTCTAGGCTACGAGAGCGGCGTTACCAATACGCCCGATCCGCTGGGCGGCAGCTATTTCGTGGAGCGGTTGACCCTCGACATGGAACAGGCCGCCGGCGATTACTTCCGCCGCATCGACGAAATGGGCGGCATGATCGCCGCCATCGAGAAAGGTTTCCCGCAGAGCGAGATCGCCGACGCCAGCTACCAGTATCAGCGCGCGGTGGAGTCGAAGGAGAAGCTGGTGGTGGGGGTGAACGCGTTCCAATCGGACGACCAACCCATCGAGCTGCTGCAGATCGACCAGACCGCGGAAGACCATCAGGTCAAGAAACTGGCGGCTCTGCGCGCGCGGCGCGATAATGGGCGGGTGCGGAAGTCGTTGGACGCCTTGCGGCGCGCGGCCGAGGGTACGGAGAATACCATGCCGTACATTCTGGATGCGGTGCGCGCCTACGCCACCCTCGGCGAGATCTGCGACGCCTTCCGCGAGATTTTCGGTGCGTACCAGGAAACGGCGCATATCTAGATGAACCCACCCATCGCATTGCCGATGCAAGCGCCGATTCGGGTGCTGGTGGCCAAGCCGGGGCTGGATGGCCACGATCGCGGCGCCAAGGTGATCGCGCGGGCCTTGCGGGACGCCGGCATGGAAGTGATCTATACGGGGCTGCGGCAGACACCGGAAATGATCGTGAATGCGGCGCTGCAGGAAGACGTACAGGTGATCGGGCTGTCGATCCTATCCGGCGCGCACAACGCCATCGTGCCGCGGGTGATGGACCTGTTGCGCGAGAAGGACATGCTGGACGTGAAAGTGATCGTCGGCGGCATCGTTCCGGACGAAGACGCCGAAGCCCTCAAGCGGCGCGGGGTGACGGCCGTATTTCAGCCGGGCGCATCGCTGGACGCCATCGTCGAATTCATCCGGCAGTCGGTCCGGCCATCGTGAACATGGGCGTGGGCCGTATGCTGATCGCCCTCGGCATAGTCCTGGTAGTGCTGGGGCTGCTATTCACCATCGGAGAGAAACTGCCGATGCACCTGGGCCGCCTTCCGGGCGATATTTACGTGCGCGGCAAGCAGGCCAGTTTCTACTTTCCAATTGTTACGTGTATCCTCCTCAGCGTGGTGCTTTCTTTAGTGATATGGCTCGTCCGGCGCTGAAGAAGGCCGGTAGCGCGGCAATCGGATTGCTATGAAATCGGGCATGGATTTGAGAAAGACTATTGCTGAACTCTACGAGGAAAAGACGAGGCTGGATAGGGTAATCGCCTCTCTTGAACAGTTGGGGGAAACTCCCTTCGCGGTGTCGTTTGCAACGCCCCGGCGAGGCCGTAAGTTCATGAGCCCAGAGGAACGGCGCGAGGTTTCCGAGCGCATGCGAAGATACTGGGCGGGACGTAAGGGGGGAGACCAACAGGAACAGCCGCGGGCGATGACGGCGGCTACGGCGGCCTGACGAGCCGCTCCGTGCCGGCCCGGGATTTCTCCGTTTGACGGTAAATAGGTACTTTTTACCCTGGATTTTCTACATATCGGCTTTTTACCGGTTTACCGAAGTTCTTATTGTACCCGCCCCATTTTATCCAAAGGCCAATAAACAAAAACCGCTTTTCCGTAAATATTTTGACGCGGTACGGTCCCCCACGCACGGCTGTCGTTCGATGAATCCCGATGATCCCCAAGCACGTAGTACTGATTGAGCCCGATGCGCTCGGGCGGGCGCGACTGGTAGTCGCGGTATTTCTCAGGCACGTAATCCTCGACCAGGGGCTTGCCGTTCACGATCACAACTCCGCGATCGATTTCCACCTCGTCCCCCGGCAGCCCGATGACGCGTTTGATATAGGATTTTGAAAGGTCTCCCGGGAACCAAAACACCACGGTATCGCCGCGCTCGATGGAGCCGATGCCAAAGCGGTAAGTAAACTTGTTAATAAAGATGCGCTCCTGGTCGCGCAGGCCGGGCATCATGCTGGTGCCCTCCACTTTCACCGGCTGATAAATGAAGACGATGAGAACCACCGCGATCAGCACCGACAAAGCTAAATCGCGGATCCAGGATATCGGGTTGAACCCGCTCGCGCGGGGCGTGGACGCTTCGTCAGGCGAGGATTTGAGCGGAACCGGTGGCTGATTCTCTAGCATCCCGCGTGAATTTCCCTTGTGTCTCTATTATAAAAGTCAATGTAGCAGGGGGGCAAGCTCCGGCAGCGGTACGGCGCCCTCCTTCAGAGCCGCATCGTGGAAATCGGCCAGCCGGAAGGCCGGGCCTTTGGCCTGCTGGTATCGCTCGCGTACCGCCAGCCAACCGCGCCATCCCACGAAGTAAGCCGGCAACTGCACCGAGGACAGTTTGGCACGCTGTAGCTTCGCGGTAGCTTCCTCGGGCTCCTGGAAGGTTTCTTTCTCCATCAAATCCAGCGCCTCCTGGTCCGACATATTCAGCATTTGCAACCGGATATCCAGTATGGCGTTGGCAATCACACGCAACTCTTCTTTTTGGAAGGTGAGCCGCAGTTCGGGCGAATTGTCCAGAAATCCTTCGTCCAGCATGGTTTGCGTGGCGTATTGGGCCCAGCCCTCCACGTAGGGAGTATTGCCGTAAAGAGAGCGCAACAGGCGCCGGGACGTGGGTTCGATCGCGTTGGCGTACTCGAACTGCACGTAATGGCCGGGAATGGCTTCGTGCAGGGTCAGCAGTTTCAGCTTGTAGAAGTTATACTCGCGCAGCTTGGATTCGATGCGCGGACGCTCCCATTCGAGGGGTATGGGGGTGACCCAATAGAAGGCGCCGAGCTGCGGCTGCAGCGCGGGCGCGGGATTGAAGCCGCCCACCGCGTAGATGCCGCGCATGAAGACCGGCGTCGGGATCACCTGCAGGTTCGCATGCGACGGCAGGGTGACCAGATGTTTCTGCGCCACAAACTCGCGCGCTTCGTCCAGGTCGCGCCTGGCATCGTCGATGAAACCGGCGCGCGTGGAGTGCCGGTCGGCGATGTGTTCGAGCACCTCGGAGATGACCAGATTCTCGCGCTCGGGTCCGCCTAGATCGGCATGATCCGGATGGGTCGGGAAATACTGTGCATGCAGCGGGAGAGCCAGAGCCAGCATGCGGGCGCGTACCTCCTGCAGGTGGCGCGCGGCGGCTTCCAGGACGTCTGTAGGGTCGGAGCCGACAGCCAGGGCATAGCGGAACTTGCGCGTGTACCGGTCGCGTCCCAGGCGCCAGTCAAAGTCGTTACGCAGGGCCATGCTGCCCCGCAGGTAGTCCTGAAAGGCGCGCAACGCGTCGAGGGCCGCGCGGGCCGCGCGGTCGTAATCCGCACTCTGGTCGGGCGGCACGACGGCGCGAATGGTCTTGTCCACCAGCTCGATATTCCCCTCGTTTTCGTCGACCGCCACGCGGTTCCAGATGTCCGGAGAGGAAATCAGATTCGTGCGGGCCTGATCGAGGAGCAAGGGTAATTTTTCGAGCCGGGCGATGATATGGCGGATGCGCACAGGCTGTGGGGCGTATTCGAGCGTTAGCGGAGTGAAAAGGGCGTTGCCGACCATTTCCACGTATGTGGTCGGGTTGTGTAGGTAACTCTGCGCTTCCTCGAGTTCCATCAAGGCCAGCGCCACCTGGTTCTGCATGATATGAAAATCGGCCCGGGATTCTGGGGGCAGAGAAGCGGGCTTCACCTCGTTTTGCAAAATTGCGCGGAAGCGCCGGTAGAACTCGCGCTGGTGGTCGACCGCGGCGGGGCTCATGTCGTCGAGCTGCTCATCCAGGTTGCGCCCCTGGTATTGGTGCAATCCGGCCGCGGTGGCCATGACCGGCGAGAAAGTCAAGGTGGAGTATACAAACTCGTCGACCAGGTCCGAAAAGCTGCGCTCGTGCGAGCCGCATCCCGCGGCGATCAGGATAGCCATGCCGAGTAAGAGTTTCGCCGTAATATGCCGCATTGTGATCTTATCTCTTGATCTTACAAGAGATGCGGCGATGAATGGCGAATTAGCCCGCTTCCGGGCGCAGGCGGCGATGGGCCGGGCGTGCGGGGGCGGCGGCCGGCTCGCGGCGATTCTTCAAACGCAATTCCCGCATGGCGCGGATGACCTGCGCGGTAGCGGCATTGGCGCGCCCCACCACCAGCCGTTCGCCGATGGCGCAGGTCCAAAGGACAGCCACCAGGATCGCGATGGACTTTAGGCCCTGTCCAGTAATTTTCGCGACCGGCAATTGCAAGCCGCTCCTTGGAACCTGCATGCCGCACAGAAGTTGCACGGGCCCTGCAGATGCAGTCGCCTGCGGAATTCGCCGCCCAAGCGTCCGGCACGGTACACTGGAACCATGGGAGCAGCCAGACAGAGTGAACCGTTGCGGGCAGGCCGCCGCGCACCGGATTTCAATCTGGCGCGCCTGAAAAAAGCGGCGGGACAAAGCACGGTGGACCTACCTGGCTTATTGCGCGGCGGGCCCGCGCTGCTGGCGTTTTTCAAAGCTAGTTGTCCGGTGTGCCAGATGACGTTGCCCTTCCTGGAGCGGGTCCATCGCGGGCGAGCGCCGGGTTCGCTCGAAGTATACGGGGTCTCGCAGGACGACGCCGAGACCACCGCGGAGTTCGCCGCCGAGTTCGGGATCACCTTCCCCATGCTGCTGGACACGGACGAAAGCGGCTATCCGGCCAGCAACGCGTACGGGCTGTCGCACGTGCCCTCGCTCTTTCTGGTGGAGCGCGATGGGACGATTGCCTGGAGCCTGGAGGGTTTCAACAAGCGGGAGTTTTTGGCGGTGGCCGGCCAAGCCGGAGTGAATCCGTTCCAGCCCGGCGAAAATGTGCCGGAGTGGAAGGCGGGTTGAGGGTCGAAGAACTAGGCTCCCGGGGGGAGCAACGGACAAACGGAACGAAATCGTATGGCGAATGCATTCGAGGAAATCCTGGGTTCGGCGGCCGGAATCGCCAAAGGCATGGGGGTCACCTTCAAGGAGATGATGTCTCCCACGGTGACGGAGAACTATCCGGACGGTCCGGCCAAACTGCAGGAGCGCTATCGCGGCGTGCACGTTTTGCAGCGCGATGCCAACGGCCTGGAGAAATGCGTGGCGTGTTTTCTGTGCGCCGCGGCGTGCCCTGCGAACTGTATTTACATTGAGGCCGCCGAAAACACCGATCGCACCCGCATCAGCGGCGGCGAACGTTACGCCAAGGTCTATAACATCGACTACAACCGCTGCATTTTCTGCGGTTACTGCGTGGAAGCTTGTCCCACCGACGCGATCACGCACGGGCACGGTTTTGAAGTCGCCAGCTTCAATACAGCCACGCTGGTGATGCGGAAGGAGCAGATGCTGGCTCCTATTCCCGAAGGGGCGCACGCGCCAGTCGTGGCGGAAACCTCCGGCGCGGCGCATTAGCTGTCTGGCCGGTTTCACTTCTTCTTTGGAGTTGGAGGCGGCGTTTTCGTGTCCGGCGGCTTTTCTTCCGCTTCCGGCTTCTCCAGATACTGCACCACCACCGAGATGCGGCGGTTCGAAGCGTCTTCGGGCGCGTTTGGTTTGCGCAGCCGCTGATCGGCGTAGCCGCGTATCTGGGTGACCTGGTGGGGGCCGACGCCATTCTCCTGAATCATGCGCCGCGCGGCATTGGCGCGGTCCGCCGAGAGCTCCCAATTGCTGTAACTGCCCTTATCCGCGAACGGTTTGGCGTCGGTGTGGCCTTCGATGGAGAGCGTATTCGGCAACTTGGCCAATTCGTGCGCCAGCATGATCAGGATTTGGCGGCCGTCGGCACTGGGTTCTGCGACGCCGCTGTCGAAGAAGGTCCCCTTCTCGCTTTCCATTAGCTCAATGCGCAACCCTTCGGCGGTCACCGTCATTTCGATCTGATTCTTCAGCTTCTCGAAGTCGGTCACTTTGCGCACAGCCTTCTGCAACTCGTCCTTGAGTTTGTTCATGTTGTCTTTGGTCAGCGTGAAGTTGTCGCCCGCGCCGGTCTTGCCGCTGCCGACCAGTTTGGAAGTCCCGGTAGGATCCTTGAAGTATCCGCCCACCGCCTCCCGGATTTGCTTGCTGCTGTTCAGCAGCCACAGCACGATGAATAACGCCATCATGGCGGTGACGAAATCGGCGTAGGCCACTTTCCAGGCGCCCCCGTGGTGGCCGCCGTGGTTGACTTTCTTCTTGATGATTACGATGGGACGCGCATGAGCCATAACAGCGTGCCTCTATGCGGCCACTGCGTCCGGACCCTTCTTCCGGCACAATTTTTCCAATTCCTGAAATCCCGGCCGGACCTGTCCGGGTGTAGCGCGCCGCGCGATCTCCACGGCCAGAATTGGCGCAGTGCCCTTGATAAACGAGGCCATCGCCACGCGCAAAACCTGATAATAAGCGCCCTCTTCATCCGCGACTTTGGCCATATTGGACGCGATCGGCCCCAGAAAGCCGTAGCACAGCAGGATGCCGAGAAAGGTGCCTACCAGGGCTGCCGCCACCTTATGCCCGATCTCTTCAGGCGGCCCGCCCAAAGCCCCCATGGTGATGACCACGCCCAGCACCGCCGCCACGATTCCCAGGCCCGGCAGAGCGTCCGCCACGGTGCTTAAGGCCGCTACCGGCTGTGCGCAGGCATGATGGTGTACTTCCATATCCATCTCCATCATCTGGTCGATGTCGAATGGATCGACGGCGCCGCTCGACGCCGTGCGCAGCGTGTCGCAGATGAACGCCAGGACATGATGGTCTTTCACCACTGTCGGGTACGCGGTGAAAGTCTTGCTTTTGTCGGGTGTTTCGAGATCCTCTTCAATGGCCGTCAAACCTTCCCGGCGGGAACGGCTGAACAGGTCAAAAAGCATTTTGAGCGAGTCGATGTAGAGCTGACGCGTGAACCGGGATCCTTTAAACACCGCCGCGAAGCCGCCCAGAATCTGCTTCAGGATATAGGGCGGATTGGCGATCAGCACCGTGCCGGCTGCCGCGCCGGCGATGATCACCAGTTCGGCCGGCTGCAGCAGGACGTGCAGGTTGCCTTTTTCCATGAGGTAGCCGCCTACGATCGCGCCGATGACCACTAAAATTCCAATAATCGAAAACATGGGATATAGGCCTCAAACCACCGGTACCGTGTCCGCACCTGCCACGATGGCGGATAGCAGGGCTTCTTCGGCGCGCCCAAAAAGCGACTCGACGGTGTCCCCCGGGCGCGCCATCGTACCGCCCATGGATACGGTCACCGATAGCCGATCTCCCCACCAGGGCACCGCGGCGATCGCCACCAGCCGTTTCAGCCGGTCGGCGCAACTCCGCAATCCCTCCGCTGATGGGCAAGCCACCAGCGCCGCGAAGCGGTCCTCCCGCCATCGCCCCACCAGATCGTCGGGCCGTGTACCCCCCGAAAGAGTCTGGGCCGCCGCATAGAAGACCGCGTTCACCGCCTGGCAACCATCTACACGGCGCAAATGATCCAGGTTGTCGACCGCGATCGAGAGCACGCCGAAAGGTACCTGGATCGTGGCAAATTCCTTTAAGGCGGCGCTCAGGCCGGCCAGCAGAGCCTGGCGATCGGGGATCTCGGTCACCTCATCGAGCGAAGCGTCCGGGCGGAGGTGCGGACAACGCATCTCGGCGGCCCGGAACGAGCGCTCTTCGAAGAACTCGGCCGCACCGATCATGACCCCAAATTCGTCTCGCACCGCCACGGCATGTACCCGTACGGGGACCCGCTGCCCATCCTTGTGCCGCAGGAATACGTTGGCTTCGCGGGACCGGCCATCCTGCGTGGTCTGCGCCAGCGGGCAGGTACAACCGCAAAGCGGCGCCTGGTTTTCGTCGCAATGCATCAGCAGATTGTCTTGGCAGAAATGGCCGATAACTTCCTGTCCGAGGTAACCCGTAATTCTCTCGGCAGTAGTGTTCCAAAACGCGATCTGACGCTTCAAATCGGTCAGGTAGACGCCCACCGGCACACTCTCCAGCACCGACCGGTAGATCTCCGGATTCAATTCCAACAGCATTGAATGCACCCGGTTTCTTAGATCGGCAGTTTGGGTGCGACCCTGTAGAGCTTTTTGTCTTCTGGATTCACACTACGGAGCGGCGCGCGATCACTTCCTTGTAGTAGTCCGCGCTAAGTTTGGGGGTGCGTTCCAGGGTCTCGTAGTTTACGTAGTAAATCCCGAACCGTTTGGTGTAGCCGTCGGCCCACTCGAAGTTGTCGACCAGGCTCCAGAGAAAGTAGCCGGTCAGCGGCCAGCCTTCGGTAACCGCGCGATGCGCCGCGACGAAGTGATTCCGCAGATACATCACGCGGTCGGTATCGTAGATGTGTCCGTCGGCGGCGACTTTATCGTCGGCCGAACAGCCATTCTCGGTGATCAGGACGTTGTTCACGTTCCAGATTTCCTTTAAGTGACGGGGTCCCCAATACAGAATTTGCGGCCCGATAAAGAGCCACGGAGACGCCATGTGGGGATAGGACGGCGGATTCGGCACCGGCGCGAATCCCTGGCCGTTATCGGCGGCGCGGAAATAAGCGGGCGCGTAGCAATTGATGCCCACGAAATCGAGACGCCCGCCGATTAAACGCATATCCTCCGGCGTGAATTCGGGCGCGTTGGCGCCTTCTTCGGCCAGGTACTCGTCCATGTATTTGCCTTCCAGAACCGCGGTCAGGAAAGGGGCATTCACCTGGCGCATGGCGCGGCGGGCGGCGGCGATGTGCGGCTCGGTTTCGATCACCGGAACGCAGATTGTGGCATTCTCGGCCAGGCCGGCCTGCACGGGCCGGTGGGCGGAGGCGCGAATCGCCTGCAGAGCCATTCCGTGTCCCAGGACCGCGTGGTGCCGCACCTGATTCCGTTGCTTCGGCGGGAGCTTGAGTCCGGGCGCAAATACGCCATACGCATAGCCTAAGTCGGTGAAGCAGGAGAACTCGTTGATGGTGAAGAAGTGCGAAACCCGATCCGAAAGCCGGCCCGCGGCGTAGCCCGCGTATTCGGCGAAATATTTGGACGTCTCGCGGGATTGCCATCCGCCGAACTTGTCTTCGAGGGCCTGCGGGAGGTCCCAATGGAACAGTGTGGCATAGGGTTCGATGCCGGCGGCCAGCAGCGCGTCCACCAGGCGATCGTAGAAGGCGATGCCCTTTTCGTTCGGCTGGCCGAAGCCGTCCGGGAAGACCCGCGGCCAGGCGATCGAGAAACGGTAGGCCTTCACGCCCAGCGATTTCATGAGCTGGATGTCCTGCGGGAAGCGATGGTATTGATCCACCGAGACATCGCCGGTTTGGCCCTTGGCCACCTTGCCGGGTTGGTGCGAAAAGGTATCCCAGACGGAGGGCTTGCGTCCGTCCTCCTCCGCGGCGCCTTCCACCTGGTAGGAAGCGGTGGCGCATCCCCAAAGGAAAGTGTCGGGGAAGCGGCAGTAATCCCGCGGATTGACCGGAGCCGGTGGTGCGGCGGAGGAGGCGCCTCTGGCTCCCAGTCCCAGGGCCGCGGCGCCGGATAGGGTGGCGAAATTTCGTCGCGTCGGTTGCATAGTTAACCTCTAACATATAAGAAAATCGCGAAAAATGTTGGCCTTCCGCGCTGCCGGTGATATACTCGCACAAATAAACCAATTCGGCTTTCACGCCAGCGTGTAGCGGAGCCCTCTGGAAACGCCGAAGAGGAGACGGGCGGCGCGTGTTTCGCGCAATGCGCCGCCCGCTCCTGAATTTACCTCGCGCTTTCCGGGCGCGCGCCGGCTTTCACAAAACCAGCCGCTCGTCGCCCTCGCGGCGCGTGACGCGTTCGCGATCCAGGTATTCGAGCAGCGGGATGGCGTATTTGCGGGAGATGCCGGTCCAATCCTTGAACGTGCCCACGTTGAACCGCGCGGACTTGTGCGCGGCCAGCATGAAACGCAATTTCTCCATGGCGGTGCGGTGGAAAACCAGGTCTTCGCTGACGCGCACCAGCCGCTTTTCGCGCAGCAGGATCTGCAGTAGAGAACGCGCCCGCGCGGCCTCCACGCCCGATTTCGCCAGCACGTCGGGCAGCCCGGGCACCGCCAGTCCGGCCTGCTCGAACGCGCCCTCGATAGCGCTGCGGGCCTGCTCCTCGTCCTGTTTCAGAACGACCTTGTGGCTGGCCAGCCGGACATTCTCGCCTTCCACTACCATCTGTTTTTCCTGCGCCAGAATGGCATCCATCAGAAATGCGGGCGCATCCGGCAGTTCGCGGCCGCGCAGATCCTGTTTGGGAATGCCGGGAAGCAGCGGATTCTTGCGGTGAAACTCGCGCACCGCGCCCAGCAGTTTCTCGCGCGCCGCATGGAACCAGGCACGATCCGCAAACCAGGCATGCGGTGGTTTGAATACCACCACGGGCGCTTCCGCCGCCGCCATCGCGATTTCGTCTTCCGTAAGACCGGTGCGCGCGACCAGGCCTGCCATCCCCATGCCGTATTTCGCTTCGCGCACCAGCAGCGCGATGCGCCCGGCCACCGGCGCTTCCGCGAGCACGCGCAGGCGTTCGCTCACTCCCGGGCGGTCGGTCTTGCGATACCGCTTGCCGCCGGTATCCAGCACCACGCCGCCGCCAATCGTCAC
Source organism: Bryobacteraceae bacterium (assembly GCA_050011755.1). Lineage (GTDB taxonomy): Bacteria > Acidobacteriota > Terriglobia > Bryobacterales > Bryobacteraceae > Bog-159. Next base: position 17,531 of record JBEKIM010000093.1, read on the forward strand.
CACCGGCGAAAACATACGGATGATGAAGCGGTCTCCAGGCAGCAGCAGCGCCGGCTCCCGCAGCACGATACGGGCCCATGTCCGCTGGCCGGGCGGCAACGCAGGCGAGCCGTCCAGCAGCCGCACCTGCGCCTCTATTTCCGCCGTGCCTGCGTGAAAATGCACCGGCGCGCGATGCTTCAGCGGCTTGGCCGCCGGCAGCAGTTGCAGCGCGCAGTCGATCTGCGTGACCGTCTGAAAGATCCCAGGCGCGGCCAAAACCATCCCCCGCGCCACTTCCGATGGTTCGATATCGGCCAGGTTGAGCGCCGTGCGCTGGCCGCCGATGGCCCGATCGGCGGGTTGGCCGTAAACCTGCACGCCGCGCACCCGCAAGCGCCGGCCCGTCGGATAGAGCTCAACTTCCTGTTCCCTTTCGACGCTGCCCGATACCAGGGTTCCCGTGACCACGGTGCCGAAGCCTTTCACCGTGAAAGCGCGGTCCAGGGGCAGGCGGAAGTGTCCGGCCACCCCCTTGGGCGCCACGGCGCGGGCCGCCCGCTCCAACTCCCGGCGCAGATCGTCGAGGCCCGCGCCCGTGACGGAACTGACCGCGACCACGGGCGCGGATTCGAGAAACCTGCCCGCCACGAACTCCTCCACCTCCAGCCGGACCAGTTCCAGGATATCCCGATCGACCAGGTCCGCCTTGGTGAGCGCCACCACCCCCTGCGGGATGCCGAGCAGCGCGCAAATATCGAAGTGTTCGCGGGTTTGCGGCTTGATCGATTCATCGGCCGCGATGACGAACAGCACCACATCGATGCCGCTTACGCCGGCCAGCATGTTCTTGACAAAACGCTCGTGGCCCGGCACGTCCACGAAGCCCAGGCGTAGATCGGGCGTCAATTGCAGGTGCGCGAATCCGATATCGATGGTGATGCCGCGGCGCTTTTCCTCTTCCAGGCGGTCGGCGTCGATGCCGGTCAGCGCTTTCACCAGCGCGGTTTTGCCGTGGTCGATATGGCCGGCCGTACCGACGATGATATTCTTCATCCGCTGAGTATCATCGTACTACCGGCGCGAGAGGCGGCGCGGAAGCCGCGGGCGCGCGGCCACCCGGAAGCCCCGCCCTTCAATTCACGGCGGAAGATGAGAGCGGCATAGGTTCGCCGGCGGCCGCGCGAGTCTGTGGAATCGCACTGCGCGCGGCGCGTACTTGCTCCGCGGCCTTTTTGCCGGCCAGGAACGCGTGGTCGGAGTTGTAATATTCCCACTCGCTGTAGCGTCCCGCCAGGTGGATATCGTAGCCGGCTAGCCATTCACGAATCCTTGCTACCGCTTCCGCGCGGCCGTGATCGTAGACCACGTAGGCATAGGGAAGGTCGCATTGCGCGGTGGCCCATATGGGATCGTCCGCGCGAATCAGCCCGGCGCGCCGGCAGTCCGCAATGCATAAATTCACCAGATCCTGGCCGTCGCACGGCAGCGGTTTGTAGGGCGAGTAGGTGATTTCGCAGGTCAGCCCGAATCCGCCGGTGGGATTGCAGTAAGGGCTGGCATTGCCCTGCACGAAGATGCGGTGAAAGACCGTGTCCTCGGGATAGTAGATCCAGTGCTTCTCGGTCAAACTCTCCCGCCCTACGCCGAGATGCACGCAGCGTACGCCCACGTTTCGCAAACGGGAAACCGCGGCGCGCACTGCGGCGGGCGCCTCCTGTCCGGTCTGCCGGATGAGCACGGGAAGCGGCATCGTACTGATCAGGTGCTCATAGCGCTGCGTGCTGCCATCGCTCAGCGTGGCCGTATGGCGCGACGGGGAGATCTGCGTGATGCGGCAACCGGTTCGCACTTCCCCCCGCAGGTGCGGCAGCCAGGCATCCATGAGCGCCTGAAATCCGCCGCGGAGCGGATATCCGAAGCGCGCATTGGGGCCCATCGGCTTTGGCGACGGAAGCAGCGCGCCTTCGATCATTTCTTCCAGATTAGGCAGCGGCACACGCCCGCCCAGCCAGGAGGTTTCCATTTCGCTCAGCGGCACGGCCCACAGTTTGCGGTTGTAGGGAATCGCAAAGTGCCTGGCGATTCCGGCGCCCCAAACTTTGTAGATGAATTCTTCGAAATTCCGCGGCTCGGCTCCGCGGGGGCTGTCCGGTTTTGGGCCCAACGGAGCCGACGATTCCAGAATGCCGTCGGCGCAGCAGTCCTTGATGGCAGGGTTACACTCCGCGCCCGTTGCCACGGCGCGTCCGTTCGCGTGCCCGTTCGCATGCCCGTTCGCAGACCCATTGGCATGTCCATTGGAGGGCGGTTTCAGGGAGCCGTAGCGCGCCTCAATCGCGCCCACCACGCACTCTTTGATCACTTCCGCCGGTAATCCGTAGAGCGACGCCTGGAACGGATAACGGGTGTAGACGCTTTTACTGTAGATCCAGGCTTCGCGATCCTGCCAGTGCACGTTCTCGCCGAGGAGCATCTTGTAAAGCTGGTGGACGTAGGCATCCCCCGAGAACATGATGTGGCCGGCGTAGTCGAAGGTAAAGCCATTCACGGCGATTGAGCGGCACCACCCTCCGACCCGATCGTTCTGCTCCACCAGGAGCGCGTCCTGGCCCAGGTGGTAGGCGGCGCTCAAGCCGGTCGGACCGGCGCCCGCAATGAGCACGGGAGCCGATTGGCGCCGCGTCCGCTGACCTCGCTTCGTCTCCACCACTTCGTCAATCAGGGCTTCCATGCGATTCGCGGTCAGCTCCCACGAGGTACCGCTGAGAACCTCCCGCATCCGCCGCCGGCGCGCCTCGCGTTCGTCCCCGCCGGCCGACAGGGCCCGTTCGCAACCCGCTATGAACTCCGCCGGCGTTCCACCCAGGTAAACGATGTCGCCGTAGGGCTCCGCAACGTCGGTAATCGGCGTACTGACGATCGGTTTGCCGGCGCTCATATATTCCAGCGTCTTGGTGGGGCTGATGAATTCCGTGGAACGGTTTCGCGCAAAGGGCATGATACACACGTCCCATCCGGCCATATAAGAGGGCAGTTCGGAGTACGGCCGCTGCCCGAAATACCGGATATTCGGATTGCGGGGCAGCGTCGAGGGATCGATCTTCACGATCGGTCCAATCATGGCGAGTTGCCATTCCGGATGCGCGTCGGCTACCGCTTTCAGAAGTTGCGCATCCATCCGTTCGTCGATCACCCCGCAGAAGCCCAGGCGCGGATGCGGCAGCGCCGCCTGGTCCTGGGCCTCGCCGATGCCATTCGCCGCCTGCGAAAAATGCCGTTCGTCCACGCTGCTCGGAAAACAGTAGACTCGCGGGTGGCGATTCTGTTTCGCGCGATACAGGCTCGGGCCGCCGGTGAAGACCAGATCGGCTTTCTCCAGCAGCCTGCCCTCCTGGCCGGTTAGAGCTGGAGGGGCGCCCATAAAAGCGGACAGCTCGTCCATGCAGTCGTAGACCATCGCCACAGGTTTCAGATCTTCCGCGACAGGCAGTGCCATCGGCGTGTAGAACCATAGAATGTAATCGTCCATACCCACGCCTTCTACCAGGCGGCGCAGTTCTTGCTTCAGGTGTGCCAGTTGTTTCCCCTCGAAGCCCTGCGCGGGCAAGGAAGTCACAGGCCGGCAAACCGTGAGGTTTGGCAGGGGCTCGTGGAATTGCCAATTCTCTTGCGCCGATTCGCTGGCGATTGGCTCCTCAACGAACAACACGCGGTGAGACTTTGCCAGCCTGGCCAATAAATGCTGCGGTCTCTGGTAGACAAAGTCCCAGCGCAAGTGAGAAAGCACAACAATTCCGAATGTGGATTGCATTCATTCCTCTTAGATTGAAGCGGTACGGGTGACGCGCAACGTAGAACAGCAAATGGCGCACCATTGTACGTGCGCGTGCACCTGTTGCCGGCCGCGATTTTATCGAAGCAGTTGTTGCGCGTCGCGCAACGCTCGGGCATATTCCGGATTCAGCACGCGCCGGTAACGGCCCGCGCCGTTCAGTTGCAGATCCCACAGGCCGCAGTTATGCCAGTGATTGCGATCTTCCCAGTCGAAGCGATCGAGAATCGGATATAAACACGCGCCTTCCAACCAAACACCATTAGCACGCGCCAATCGAATCTCGGCCGCCACTTCGTCGAGCCAGGGCGCCCGGCCGATGCCGTAGTGGCCGGTCTCCGCAATCAATAGCGGGCGCTGGTAGCGGGCATCGACTTCCGCCAGCAACTGGTGCAGCGGCATCCATCGCGGATCGTCCGATCCCGCGTCCCAATGCAGCTTGCGTCCGCCCGGAACCTCCCATTCGTTCGCGGAGTAGAAGTTGACCCCCACGATATCCAGGTATTGCCCGGCGCCGCCCAATTCGGGCGCGATCCGTCCGGTGAGCATGTCCCAGGCCTCAAACTGGCTGTTGCGCTGCGCCAGCGCCGGCCCCACGTTCCACGGCTGCGACAGCGGCGGGACATTATGGATCAGCGGTTCCGGCGCCACGATCCGGGCACGCGGATCCACGTCGCGGATGCCGGCGATCGCCGCAATCGCCGCCCGCACCAGTTGACGCTTCAGTTCGTCATCGCGGCCATGTGCGTACGGGAACATCAAACCGCGGGTAGCTGCCCAGGCAAAGAACGAGATTTCGTTCACCGGTGAATAAAACGGGATTTCGTCGCTATGTTCGCGGTGCATGCGGGCCGCTTCCCCGGCAAACCGCGCAAACCTCCGCACGAATTCCGGCGAAAAAATATCCAGGCCGTCCGGCCATCCGTAATGAAACAGATCCCATACGACCTGTACCTTCTCCTCGCGCATAGCGGATAGCATGGGCAGCCAGGATGTCCAGTCGTAACTTCCTCCCCGGTCGATGAGATGCCATCGCAGTCCGTCCCGGGCGGCCAGGATGCCCACTTCCCGCAGCCGGCGGTAATCCGCGCTGCAGCACGCGTCGTGCTGCAGCGCGGCCGTCATATCCAACCGTACGCCGGCTGAATTGATCTGGCAGGAACATTCGAAACCGCCCATCCAGAACGAGCGGAACAAGGGGTCAGCGTTGGGGGTCATTGGTGGTTTGGCGATCCTCGGCCGGAATCTTGTATCGATTGCGCTCGGAGTGCATCAGGCGTTCGCGCCACTCCCATTCCAGTTGGTAATCGCGCGGGGTCTGCGGCCCACGCGTCGCCAGGGCAATGGCTTCCAGCGGCAATTTGGGGGTGCGGTCGGCGTAAAGCAATCCGTTGGCTTCCTGGTAAGTATCGGCGAACTGCGTATAGCAGAAACCTGCCAGCGAGGGCAGGGAACGAATGGCCTGCAGAAGGCGGGCATACCTGTTGCCGAAATCCTCCGGGTCCTCGGCGCGCGCATATCCCCAGGTTCCACCCGGCTCGCGCGAATAGGCGATCCCACCGAATTCCGTGATCATGATCGGCTGGTCCTGCGGCGGCGCGTCCAATGCCAGGACTCTCCCCCCGGGACGCTCGCGCTTAAAGAGCCGGGGAATGTCTTCCGCTCCGTATCGTTGCGCGATGCGCTCCGGGTCCGAATCGTAGTCGTGGATCCCGATGATATCGGTGGCGATGCTCTCCCAACCATCGTTTCCGACGACCGGGCGGGTGGGATCCAAGGTTTTCGTCAGATGATACAACGCCTGCACGTAGTGCCGTTGCGCGGGGCTGCTGGGCAGGTCGGGCACTCCCCACGACTCGTTGAAAGGCACCCAGGCGACGATGCAGGGATGATTGCCGTCCCGCGCGATGGCCTCGGACCATTCGCGCATCAGCCGGTGGATGGAACGCCGCGTGAAGCGGTAGGCGCTGGGCATTTCCTCCCACACCACCAGGCCGAGGCGGTCCGCCCAATACAGATAACGCGGATTCTCGATCTTCTGATGCTTGCGCACACCATTGAATCCCATGGCTTTGGCCAGTTCGATATCGTGCCGGAAGGCGTCGTCGTCCGGCGCGGTGAGCCCGCTCTCGGGCCAGTATCCCTGATCGAGTACCATGCGCAGTTGATAGGGCCGGTTGTTCAAAGTGAATTTCTCGCCCTGGGTGCCGATCGATCGCAGCGCCGTGTAGCTCTCGATTTCGTCGTACAGAACGCCGCCGGCGCCCTCCAGCCGAAGCCTGGCTTGAATTAAAGTGGGTGTTGCCGGACTCCAGAGGAGCTCGTTGCGATAGTCGTCGATGCCCGGGTCCGACAAGGCGATGCGGCGATGTACTTCTCCGGCGATGACGGTGTAAGTATCGTCCGCCAGGAGTTTCCCGCCCGCGAACAATTTGACGTTGCATCGCAGTTCGTCGCTCGCGGGTCCATTCACCCAGGCTTCGAACCCAATCTCCCAGCGCTCCAGGTTGGGAGTCCAGCGCGCGGCTCCAATATGCGTGGCATGCACGCACTCGAGCCATACCGTCTGCCAGATTCCGGTGGTCCTCGGATACCAAATGGAATGCGGCTTTAGCTGCCAGTCCTGCTTGCCGCGCGGCTTGGAAAGTTCAGCCGGGTCATCCTCGGCGGAAACTACCAGGGTCTGTTCCCGGTCAGGCTTCAAAGACCCGGTGATATCGGCGGTAAAGGGCGTATAGCCGCCTTCGTGAGTGGCCACCATTTCGCCATTGACCCAGACCTTCGCATGATAGTCGACGGCGCCAAAATGAAGCAGCAGGCGTTCGGAAGTCTTTAATTCGGGAGCTGTAAACTGACGGCGATACCAGCAGGCGCGGTAGAAACCCGGGTGGTCGATACCGCTGGCCGGTGTTTCCGGCGCGAAAGGCACTACGATCCGGGCATCCCAGTGAGGTTGGTCCGGAGATGACCAGTCGGCATCCGGATCGAGCGAAAAATCCCAAGGGCCATCCAGGCTAATCCAATGCGCCCGTTTGAACTGCGGGCGCGGATATCCGTGCATTTAGGCACAATCTCCTCGGTTGATCGGCTATCGGTTCGACGGTAACATCGTTAGCAGTCCAGATGCCATTTCGGGTTTGTTAGTTAACGCACACCGGCTGTTCACCAGTTATCGCGTAGCCTTTAAAGCGGGAGCTACACTAAAAAAGCAGGGAGGAGACGCGCATGGAAATCGGAATTGAAGTGAGAATGCAAGGCCGATTAGAAATTCTGAGCGAACTGAGCCGTGCCACCACGGTATATCACGAAGCCGCGCCCGAACTGCTGGAAGCGGCTCGCCAGAATTACCTCGAAATTCTGCGGAAATTCAATCAGGGCGTAGAACCGCGGTAAGGCGGTCTATCGCCAAACCTTGCCCAAGAGAGTCCGTCCGCGATGCCGGTATGTTCCCCCGGTAATTCAAGTGTAACGGGTCTTATTCTATATAATAGAGATGAATGAACCGACGCATGTTTCTGGCGGCCGCGGCCCTCGGTACGGCTGCCTGCTCGCACCGGCCGCAATCGCCATGGCGGGCGCTGACCCCCGAAGAGGCCGCTACGCTGGAGGCCTGGTGCGAGTGCCTCATCCCGGAAGACGCCGATGCGGGCGCGGGGCGGGCCGGCGTCGTGCGCTTCATCGATACCCAGCTTTGCGGAAAATATAAGCGCCACAGGAAAACCTACGCCTCCGTCTTGGCCGCGATGGATACCGCTTCGCGGGGCGCGTACCGCACGCCTTTCGCATCTCTACCGTTGGCCCGGCGCACCGTCCTGCTCGACCAGTTTGAAAAGGGTGAACACCGCAAAGCCTTCGACCTGGTGCTCGATCATAGCCTGCAAGGCTATTACGGCAACCCGCGCCATGGCGGCAACGCCGGCTTTGTCAGTTGGCGCATGCTCGGCGTGCCGCCGGCGCCGGTACGGGGGCGAAGCTGATGCCGTTACCTCTGGTGGATGCGGTTATCGTGGGCGCCGGCGCCGCCGGACCCGTGATTGCGCGCCAACTCACGGCCGCCGGATGGCGTACCGTGCTGCTCGAGCGCGGCAAGTGGTATACCCCATGGGACTGCCGGAAGGACGATTTGCGCAATCAGCGGAATCCGACCCTGGGCAATGCCTTCGGTCCCGACGATGAGGGCAACCCCCGCGTGGCCGTGGCTCCGGACGGCACGGAATCGATCGTAGCGCCTTCGGAATCCGGCTATCAGAATAACGCGGCCTGCGTCGGAGGCGGCACGCTCAGTTACGGCGCGATGGCCTGGCGCTACCACCCGCACGACTTCCGCATGGCTTCCACATACGGCGCTCCGCAAGGTTCCACGCTGGCCGACTGGCCCATCGCCTACGAAGACCTGGAACCCTACTACGAGCGCGCCGAATGGGAAATGGGCGTCTCCGGCGACGATTCGAATAACCCTTTCAAAGGGCCGCGCCGCAAGCCCCTCCCCATGCCGCCGGTGTCCCCACAGGGCCGCGAGCACGAAATCCTGGATAAAGGCGCCCGGCGGCTGGGGCTGCATCCCTTCCATATCCCCATGCTGCGGAACTCCGTACCCTACAACGGGCGCTCCGCCTGCATGCGCTGCCGCTGGTGCGTGGGCTTCGCCTGCGAAGTGGATGCCAAGACCGGCGCGCAGAATACCGTACTGCCCACCGCGCTGCAGACCGGCCTCCTCGAGTTGCGCACCGGATGCATGACCAGCCGGATCGTGCTGGACGAGGGCGGACGCGCCACCGGCGTGCGCTACTTCGACGCCTCCGGCAAGGCCTGCGAACAGCCGGCCCGCGTAGTAGTTTCTTCCTGCGGCGCGATCGAGTCGGCGCGCCTGCTGCTGAACTCGGCCCACCGGCTGTTTCCCAACGGCCTGGGCAATCGTCACGATTGGGTGGGCCGCAACCTGCAAGGCCACACCTACACGGGTGCATGCGGCCTCTTCGATCGGATCACTTATGACGACCTGGGCCCCGGTGCTTCCATCGCCGTCTGCGACTTCAACCACGGGAATCCCGGCCTGCGCGGCGGCGGAGCTTTGTGCAATGAGTTCATCCGGCTGCCTTACCAATTCGTCGGCAAGCGTCCGCCCGGCGTACCGCGCTGGGGGCAGGCATTTAAGGACTGGATGCGGCAAGCCTATCGCCGCACGATTTGCGTCATGGGCCCCACGCAGGAGATGCCCACGTTCGAATCGCGCGTGCAACTCGATCCGCGGGTTCGCGACCGCTTCGGCCTTCCGGTGGCGCGGATCTCGGGATCGCGGCATCCGCATACCCTCGAAATCGGCCGGGCTATGGCCGCACACGCGGACGCGTGGCTGAAGGAATCGGGCGCCGTAGGCACCTGGCTGATGCTGCCGGGGCAGGGGGTATCCGCGGGCCAGCATCAGGCCGGCACTTGCCGCATGGGCAACGATCCGCAAACCTCGGTGGTTGATCGCCACTGCCGCGTGCACGACGTGGACAACGTGTTCGTTGTCGACGGCAGCGTGCATGTGACCAACGGAGGCTTCAACCCGGTGCTGACCATCCTGGCCAACGCTTATCGCGTGGGCGAGTTCATCGCATCCAGCGGCTTAAGGTCACGGGGGTAGGGAAGCCATGAAAATCGGGAAAATTGCCGCGATTGCCGGGCTGGTGCTGGCCGCCGGACTGCTGGCCGTGCCGACCGCCAGCTTTATATACGAGGCGGGCGCGCCGGGCGCTTGCGCACGCTGTCACGAAATGGCCCAGCCGGTCGCGCAATGGGCGGCTTCCACGCATCGCCACGTGACCTGCGCGGAGTGCCACGGCAGCGCGCTCACTACCGACGCGCAGTTTCATATGACCAACGCGCACCGCGTCTTCGAGCACAACTTCGGCGAGGTCGCCGAACGCGCCGGCTTACGCACAGCGGATGTTTTCGCCATCCTGGCGCGGTGCGAAAAGTGCCACGCGCGCGAGTACGCCTCCTGGTCCGCCGGGCCGCACGCGGTCCATTACGCGCCCGTCTTCCTGGATCGGAAAACCAACGGCCAACGGCGGCTGATGGACGACTGCCTCCGCTGCCACGGGATGCACTACGCCGGCGGCATTCGCGATCTGGTGACGCCGCTCGACAATCGTGGGCCCTGGATTTTCCGTGATACATCCATAGGCGGTCGTCCGGCCATTCCATGCCTCGCCTGTCACGCGATCCACCAGGCGGGCGAGCCGTCGCAGCCGCATGTGGATCGGGCCGGCGTTCCCCGGCAGGAAGCCGTGATGACGCCGTCGCTGGCGCTGTGGGATCGCCGCACCGGAGTCGCGATGCCGGCGGCGCTGCTGCCGCTGCCCGGAATGATCGATGCCGGGCGGGCGGTGAAGGTCAGCCCGGACCCGCGCCAGGCGCTCTGCTACCAGTGCCACGCGCCGCTGGCCAACCTGCAGGTGCGCTCCGGAGACGACCGCACGCCCGTGGGAGTCCACGAGGGACTATCGTGCCTGGCCTGTCACGACAAGCACCGGCAAACTACCCGCGCGTCGTGTGCGAACTGCCACCCGCGCCTGTCCAACTGCGGGCGCGACGTGGAAACGATGGACACGACGTTCTTCAACAAGGGCAGCCGGCACAATGTGCATTTCGTGAAGTGCGCCGACTGCCACACCCACGGAATCCCTCCGCGGAAAAATCGGGAGCGGGCGGATTGAAGCGCGAGCCCCGGCCGTCAGCGTGGCATAATGAGCGCATGGGTATCGCTACGATCGTCCCTGTCGAGGAATACCTATCCACCTCCTACGAGCCGGATTGTGATTACGTGGATGGCGAACTGGAGGAACGCAACGTGGGTGAGAAAGACCACAGCAAGGCGCAAGGCAACCTGTACCTTTATTTGCGAATGCACTATCGCGGGTTGCACACTTTCGTCGAACAGCGTGTGCGTGTTTCCGCGACACGCTATCGTGTGCCGGATATCTCGGTGACCCTGGAGGAACCGGAAGAGCAGGTGTTCGCAGGTCCGCCATTCCTCTGCATCGAAATCCTTTCGCCGGAGGACCGCGCCGGGCGCATCCAACGAAAAGTCGGCGATTACCTCAGAATGGGCGTCCGCTACGTTTGGGTGGTCGATCCACGGGAGCGGGACGCGGCCATCTACACCGGATCGGGGACGCACGTGGTCGGCGATGGAATCTTGCGCACGGACGATCCCGCCATCGCGGTGCCGCTCACCGAAATCTTCGCCTAATGTGGGGCAGGCGTCCACGCCTGCAAAGGGTCTCCCGATCTTTGGCCGGCTGGTTAGCTAGCCCGCCTAAGCGGGACTTAAAAGTCCCGCCGGCACGCTAAAAGACGGTGGTGAAAAAGTAAGTCGGGGGGTGTCACTTTAAAACAATTTCGCGCGTCTATGTTTTATGCGCGGTGCCGACTACAACCAGAGTGCCATCTTTAGCTACGTGTCCCCCGAGGC
>JBEKIM010000094.1:0-17695 GCA_050011755.1 Bryobacteraceae bacterium
GGTCCCGAATGGGGCGGCGCGGCCACCTGGCTCAACGGCACCTACGACCCCGAACTCAACTTACTCTATTGGACTACCGGCAATCCCTGGCCCGATTTCTACGGCGGCGCGCGCCGCGGGCGGAATCTCTACTCCGATTCCTTACTGGCGCTCGATTCCGATACCGGCAAGCTGAAATGGTATTTCCAGTTCACGCCCCACGATACGCACGATTGGGATGCGCAGGCCTGGCCCGTATTGCTCGACGCCGTGTTTGCAGGCCGCCCGCGCAAACTCGTGTTGCATGCCAATCGTAACGGATATTTCTACGTGCTCGATCGCGTCACCGGCGAATTCCTGCGCGCCACGCCCTTTGTCGAGAGCCTGAATTGGGCGAAGGGTGTCGACGCGCAAGGCCGGCCCATAGAGCTTCCCGGGATGGAACCATCCCCCAACGGCACGCGCGTATGCCCTTCGGTGCGCGGCGCGACCAATTGGATGTCGCCTTCCTACAACCCCGCCACCAGCCTGCTCTATGTCCCCACCCTGGAGCAATGCGATATGTACAGTTCATCCGCCAAGAAGCCGGAACCCATGAAGAACTTCGCCGGCACCGGTGGCGAGTCCATCTCCAAAGAGCCGGGTAAGTTCTATCTGCGCGCGCTCGATCCGCGCACCGGCGCCAAGCGCTGGGAGTATCCCATGACCGGCCGCGGCGATTCGTGGGCGGGCACCGTATCCACCGCGGGCGGCCTGGTCTTCTTCGGCGATGACGACGGGCAGTTTGTGGCGCTCGACGCCGCGACCGGCAGATGTCTCTGGCATTACTACCTGGGCCAGACCATCACGGCCTCGCCAATCACCTTTATGGCCGACGGCAAGCAGTACGTGACCATTGCGTCGGCCACCGACGTGTTCACATTTGCGCTGTTCGACCAGGCGTCCGCCGGCGCGTCCTATTCCCTCCGTAAGAAGCCATGAACTACGTTGTCGGCGTCAAAGTAGTATCCGGTTATGGAGTCCGGCGCATTGATGTTTTCGCCGACGGCGCCTTGCATCATGGCTTCAGCCGATAGTCCTCCCCCAGCGGGCCGGCGCCCGCCCAGTTACTTCCGCGCCCGTACCAGCTCCGCGATCTGCCGCACGTGCCCTAAGTCGTGCAGCGCCCGGCGAAAATGAATCACGCGCCAAGGGCGGCCATGGTGCTCAGCATGCGCCCCGTATTGTCCAATTCGATTTGTACACGATCTCACTCCTATGAATGCTTTCACATCATTATTGCTTTGTCTCTCGCCGGCGAGACAAGAACACCGGTCTGTAACATGGCTTGAAATGTGTCCTGTAACGGAATCCAACGCATGTCTTGTTATAATCGGGTGAGGATTCTGCGCTCGCCGGGCTTTGCCGGCTGCCCTCGCCTTTGCCGGCTGCGTCGCTACCTGATAGAGCAGGTTCAATGTGGCGGCCGGCCGATATAATCAAACCTATGACCGATGCGGCGCTGCTCGACCACATCACCCGCTTGCCGCACGCCAAAGCCAATTTCAAACAACTGGTGCGCGAACTGAGCGCCAAGGGCGCAACCCGCGCGGACCTTGAGCTTTCCATCGCCCGCCTCCTGGCGCGCGGCGACCTGGTCGAGCCGCGGCCCGGCCACTACGTCGCTACCGCCCGCAGCCGCGAGTACGCCGTCGGCCGTCTCCACATGCACCGCGATGGCTACGGCTTCCTGATCGCCGAGCGGCCCGTGGAAGGCATCCAGGGCGATATCTTCATTCCCGCCGATTCCGCGCGACAGGCTATGCACGGCGACCGCGCGCTGGTGCGTATTGCCCGCATCGAGCCCGGTGGCCGCGCCGATGGCGAGATCGTCAAAGTGTTGAAGCGCGCGCATCCCACCGTGGTGGGCGAGTTCCGGGTGGGCCGCCACGGCAACTACGTGGTGCCGCAGGACGGGCGCATCCAGCAGTGGATCGACATTCCCGAAGGCATGGAGATTCCCGCCGGCGTGCGCCAGATCGACCGCATAGGGGCCGCGCCCTTGCAGGTTTCCGATCCCGCCGATCTCGACGGATTGATCGTGGACGTGGAACTGCTCGAATTCCCCGAGGATGGCGGGCGCGCCGCCGGACGCGTCATCGAGATTCTGGGCCATCCCGACGACTTCGGCATCGATGTCGAAATCGTCATCCGCAAACATCATCTGCCGCATCAGTTTCCTCCCGAGGTGGTGGAGCAGGCCGAACAGGTGCCCGATTCGATCGCCGCCCCGGAACTGGAAGGGCGCCAGGATTTCCGCGGCTTCGATATCGTCACCATCGACGGCGAAACCGCGCGCGATTTCGACGACGCCGTGTGGGTCGATAGTCTCCCCAACGGCAACTACGCGCTGCACGTTCACATTGCCGACGTCGGCCATTACGTGCGGCCCGGCTCGCCCATCGATGTGGAGGCCCGCCTGCGCGGCACCAGCGTGTACTTTCCGGACCGCGCCGTGCCCATGCTGCCGTTTGAGCTTTCCACCAACATCTGCTCGCTGAAGCCGCAGGTGGACCGGCTGGTGCTCTCCGCCCTGATGGAATTCGATCGCCAGGGCGACCGCGTCAGCCAACATTTCACCCCGGGCGTGATCCGCAGCGCCGAACGCATGACGTACACGGATGTGCACCTGCTGCTCGAAGGCGACGCCGCGCTGCGCGCCCGTTATGCACCGCTGGTGGCGCGCTTCGAGCTGATGCAGGAGCTGGCTCTCATCTTGAACCGCAAACGCGTGCGCCGCGGTTCCATCGATTTCGATTTGCCCGAGCCGCTGATCGAGTTCGACGAATTCGGCGAAATGACCGGCGTGATCCGCGCGCCGCGTAACATCGCCCACCGCCTCATCGAAGAATTCATGCTGGCGGCCAATGAAGCCGTGGCCTCGCATCTCGCGGCGGCGCTCGAAGCGTCCATCTACCGCATCCACGAGCCGCCCGATCCCAAGCGCGTCATGGAATTCGAAGAGGTCGCCGCGCATTTCGGTTATTCGCTCGGCGTAGGCGCCATACCGGTGAAAAAGTTCAACTACGCCGATCATCGGCGCGACGGCCGCAAGATTCGTAAGGAGGTGGTGGTGGCCGGGAAATCCGCCGCCATCTCGTCGCGGAATTATCAGCGGCTGGTGGCCAAGATCGAAGGCAAGCCCGAAGAGCGTATTCTGAGTTACCTGATGCTGCGGTCGCTGAAGCAGGCGCGCTATAGCACCGATAATAGCGGCCACTTCGCCCTCGCCGCCGATTTCTATACGCACTTCACTTCCCCCATCCGGCGCTATCCGGACCTGATCGTGCATCGCCTGCTGATGGCCGCCCTACAGCAGAAACCCGCGCCGGCCGAGCCCGAGTTGCGCGCCATCGCCGAGGAATGCTCCCAATCCGAGCGGCGCGCCGCGGACGCCGAGCGCGAGCTGGTGGAGTGGAAGAAAGTCAAATTCATGGAGTCGCACTTGGGCGATGAGTTCGCCGCCATGGCCATCAGTGCCACGAAATATGGCCTCTTTGTCGAACTGGAGGAGATGTTCATCGAGGGATTGGTGCCCATCGACACGCTGCCGGGCGACCGCTATACCTATCACGAGAACGTGCGTAAGATCGTGGGCCAGCGCACGCGCCGCGAGTTTTCGATCGGCGATAAGTTGCGCGTGTCGCTCGACCGCGTGGATGCCGCGGAGCGCAAGCTGCAGTTCTCGATCGTGGAACCCGAGCCCCGGCGCAAACGCCGCGAGAGATCCCGCTCGTGACGCCTGCCATGATCGACATTCCCGGCGGTGAATTTCTCATGGGCCAGGCCGATGGCCGCGACGAAGAGCGCCCCGTGCATCGCGTATCGGTGGCGCCCTTTCGCCTCGGCCGCTGCCAGGTGACCAACGCCGAATACGATGAGTTCCGCCGCGCTACTGGCCGCGCCGCGCCGTCCTTCCGCGTGCAGCGCGAGTTCTCCGATCCCGCGCAGCCCGTAGTGGGGGTGAGCTGGTTCGATGCCGTGGCATATTGCGAATGGCTCGCGGGTTTCCGGCTGCCCACCGAGGCCGAGTGGGAATTCGCCGCGCGCGGAGGGTTCGAGCAGCAGCTTTATCCCTGGGGCAATGCGCCGGTGTTCGAGCGTCCGGGCTATGCCACGCGCTGGGCGCAAGCGCCCGAACCGGCCGGCACGGCCCCTCCCAACGGCTTCGGCCTTTACGATATGTGCGAGAACGTGCACGAGTGGTGCGCCGACTGGTACGACCCCGGCTACTACGCGGTCTCGCCCGCCGATAATCCACCAGGGCCGCCGTCGGGTAACCGCCGCGCATCGCGAGGCGGCGCGTGGCGCCATCACATCAAGATTGCGCGCTGCGCGGCGCGCAGCAGCATTCCGCCGGAGTTTTGTTACGCGGACTACGGCTTCCGTGTGGCTGCAAACTCGCGCAGGTAATCGCGAATCTCATCCCGCACGCGCCGGAAGGCCGCGAGCCGTTCTTCATCGCCCCCCTCCACCGCGGCCGGATCTTCAAAGCCGCGGTGCAAACGATTGGCATGTCCCGGATAGACCGGACAAATCTCGCGCGCGTGGTCGCAAACCGTCAGCACGTAGTCGAACCGCTGGCTGGCGAACTCGTCCACGGCCTTCGCCCGCTGACCGGAGATATCGATCCCCAGTTCGCGCATCACGGCAATGGCTTCCGGCCGGACCCGGCTGGGCTGCGTTCCGGCGCTCGTGACTTCAAAGCGATCGCCTGCGTCGTGCCGCAGCAGTCCTTCAGCCATCTGGCTGCGGGCGGAATTGCCCGTGCAGAGGATCAGTACGCGCTTCAGTTCGCTCACCGGATCGCCTTTTCAGCCGGAGGGGGCGAGGCTGGTGTGAGCCAACGGAACAGGAGTGTGGCCGCCGCAGCCCCTGCAAGTTGCGCCGCGACGAATCCCGGCGTATCCACTGGCCGGATTCCCGCGAATGTGTCGCTCGCCGCCCGGGCCAGCGTGACAGCGGGGTTCGCAAACGACGTGGACGCCGTGAACCAGTACGCGCCGGTGATGTAAGCGCCCACCGCAAACGGCGTCGCCGACGGGCGCAAACGCACGCATCCCCAGACGACAGCCACCAGCCCGAAGGTGGCGACAAACTCGCTGAAAATCTGCGCGCCTCCCGGCCTGGCGTGGCGCGACGCACGGAAGACCGGTTGGCTAAACATGGCATGCGCGGCCGCTACGCCGGTAAAGGCCCCCGTGATCTGAGCCCCGAGATAGGTGGGCACCTCGCGCCATGGCAATCCGCCCTGCCACGCATCCGCCAGCGTGACCGCGGGGTTCAAATGCGCGCCGGAAATCGGACCGAATGTAAGAAGCAGGGCCACCAGGATCGCCCCTGTCGCCAAGGTGTTGGCTAGAAGGGCGATGGCCACATTACCACCGGCCAGACGTTCTCCCATGATCCCCGATCCGACCACGGCGGCCAATAGGAACGCCGTCCCCAAGGCTTCAGCGACAGCACGACGGATCACAGCACTCCTTCTGCGGCGGCTTCACCGCCCGGATGAACGCGCTAATGAATCTGCCGTCCACCTGCGGCGCAATGCGGTCGGCGTCCAGGCCCTGCCCGGCCAGGAACAGCCGCGCGTCGTCCACAGTGTAGACGCGCGTCGGCTCGATGCCGATGCCCTCAAACCCTGCCGCCGCCAGCTTGCTCCGATACTCGGATTCTTCGAGCGCGCCCGCCACGCAGCCAATCCACAGCTCCACACTGCGCCGGATCTCCGCAGGCACTTCTCCGCGGACCACCACGTCGGAAACGGCCAATCGTCCGCCCGGCCTGAGTACGCGGAAGGCTTCCCGCAGCACTTTGTCCTTGTCGCCGGAGAGATTGATCACGCAATTGGAAATGATGACATCGACGGAATGGTCGGGCAGTGGGATGCTTTCGATCTCCCCCCTCAGGAATTCGACGTTTTCGATGCCGGCTTTACGCTGGTTTTCGCGCGCCAGCGCCAACATCTCGTCCGTCATGTCGAGACCGTAGGCTTTGCCGGAGGGTCCCACGCGGCGGGCCGACAACAAGACGTCTATGCCGCCGCCGGAGCCCAGATCCAGCACGGTTTCCCCAGCCTGCAGCGCGGCGAGGGCCGTGGGGTTTCCGCAACCGAGCGAAGCGTTGACGGCTTCCGCCGGTAATTCCGCCGTCTGACGGCCATCGTAGAGGTTCGACGTGATCGGGTCGCAGCACTCTACCGCCGCGGCCCCTCCGCAGCACGAACTGCCTCCGGCGCCGGCCCGCAACGCGGCCTGGCCGTATTTTTCTTTAACGATTTCCTTGATCTCCATGTTCTCCTCACTTGCACAATTGCACAATGGCCGCCGGCTCGACCGCCTTGCTCCGGGTGCAGCATTCGGCGTACAGAAACGTCAGAATCTCCTGCAACCCTTCCGCATTGGCCGTGTACCACAGAAACGATCCGTCCCGCCGCACGCGCGCCAAGTCTTCGCTGCGCAGCTTTTCCAGATGATGAGACAGCGTCGAGTTAGGTATCCCTAGCTCCGCCTGGATGTCGCCCGCGACCATGCCCTCCGGATGAGCCGACAGGAGCAGACGCAAGATGCGCAGGCGGGCATCGTTGGCCAGCGCGCCGAACATGTCGGCGTAGCGGGCGACCTGTTCGGGGTTGTCGTTGGTTCTCTTCATTTCGATAAGTGTCGAAATATATTTCGATAATACTGGAAATGTGGAAGCCGTGTCAACGCCCCTGCCGGAATTCTTCTTGACTTCCCCGCTAAGACGGTCGATACTAAACCATATGGTTAAGCGATCGGAGAGGCGGCTGGACGCCACCTTTGCGGCGCTCTCCGACGCTACCCGCCGCGGCATCCTGGCCCGTCTCGCCGACGGCGAAACGTCCGTCAGCGAACTCGCCGCGCCATACCGCATGTCGCTGCCCGCAGTCTCCAAACACCTGCGGGTTCTCGAAGATGCCCAACTCATCGTGCGCCGCAAAGAAGGCCGCGTCCATCGGTGCCGTCTGGCGGCGCGGCCCATGCAAGGCGCGGCCGAATGGATCGCCCGGTACCGGCGCTTTTGGGAAAACCAGTTCGATACGCTGTCCGCTTATCTCGAAAAGACTCAGAATCCGGAGGATTTGAAATGACGCCCCCGCCCGGCGAAATGTCGCTGCAGTTCCGGCGCGTGTTCCAAGCACCGCGCGAAATGGTCTGGGCAGCCTGGACCGAACGTGAACGATTGGAGCAGTGGATGTGCAGAGACGTGCCCGCACATCATCCCAAGTATGTGGAGCTGGATGTGCGCCCCGGTGGGCGCTACGTGATCGAGATCCCTTTGAAGGACGGTAAGTATATCGGCCAGGGCATCTTTCGCGAAGTACGGCCGCCTGAGAAACTGGCATTTACGTGGTCCTGGAGCCGCCAGCCGGAGAAGCCCGGCGAGGATCTGGGAGGCGACTCCCTGGTGACCGTGGAACTCTTCGACCGCGGCGCATCCACCGAGATGCTGTTCACCCACATTGGGTTCGATCGGACGGAAATCCTCGAAGAGACCCGCACCGGCTGGAGCGGCTGCTTCGAGGTGCTCGCCCGGGCGCTCGCCGGATCGCTCTCATGAAACCGGCGGTGTTGGCGGCCGGATTAACGATAGAGTCCCCGCGCATGGATGTAGCCGAGCACCGCCGCGGGCACCTCCACGCGATCGTCGCCGGCCGCCAGCTTGCGGCGGATTTCCGAGGATGAAACCGCCAGGTCCACGGTTTCCAGCCGGTATGCGGTGGCTGCGGGCGGCACCACGTAGCGGTGTCCCGGCCGGCTCACTACAATGAACTCCACCGCTTGGATCACGTCCCGCCAGCGATGCCAGCTCTCGATCTCGGCGAAGGCGTCCGCGCCGATCACGAAGAAAAGTTTGTCGTCCGGGGCGATCTGTGCGCGCACCTTCTCAATCGTGTCGATCGAGTAGCTGCTGGTTGTTCCCTGCTCCAGGCTGGAGGCTTCCAGCCTCGGCTCATCGCGGCAAGCCAGTTCCACCATGCGCAAGCGGTCCGCATATGGCGCATGCGTCACGCGCTGTTTGTGCGGCGGTCTTTCTGCGGGCACCAGCCACACGCGGTCCAGTTGGAAGCGCGCGGCGGCTTCCCGCGCCACCGCGAGATGTGCATTGTGAATGGGATCGAAAGTGCCGCCGAATATCGCCAGTCGCAAGGGGGCCGCGCCTCCTTACGGCAATATCTTGATCCGCACGTTGCGGAAATAGACTTCCATGGGCGGACCGCGATGCAACTGGAACGCGATAATGCCTTCGAGGCGCGCCGTATCGTGCAGGTCGGCGGTCACCAGGCCGTTCAACGTAAGCTGGATATGGTCGCCATCGCAGAGGATCTGGTAGTCGTTCCAGTCTTTTAGCTTGACGACTGTTTCAGCCTTGCCCTTCCATCCATCTACCAGCGTGCCGCGGCCCTTTTCCTCGTAGATATTGCCCCAATAGTTGTCCTCGGCGGCATCCGCCTGGTATCCGCGAACCACCCAATTGGCCAGTGCCTCGCTGCGGAACTGGATGCCGCTGTTGTGATTGCGCAGCTTCATTTCCGCCCGCAGGATGAAATTGCGATAAGGCTGCTTGCCGATCAGAAATGAATTGTCGGTCATCGTGACGCCCTCGGTGTGGCCCACGATCATGCCGTCGCGCACGCTCCACATGCGCGGGTCGCCGTCCCAGCCGTCCAGGTTCTTGCCGTTGAACAGCGGCTTGAAGCCATCCTGCGCGAAGGCGGCGGCGCAGAATGCCAGCAACAGAAGCGCGCGTTTCATGGCTTAGCTCTTTTCGATCCTCACGGAGTTCAGGCGCACTTCTTTCTGCGGGCGATCCTGGCTGTTGCGCGGCACTTCGGAGATTTTTTTGACTATGTCATAGCCTTCGGTCACTTCGCCGAAGATACTGTGCTTGTTGTCCAGCCAGGGCGTGGCCGCCACAGTGACGAAGAACTGGCTGCCGTTGGTGTTCGGTCCGGCATTGGCCATGGAGAGGAAGCCGTGCTTGTGGTGCTTCAAATCGGGATGAAACTCGTCGGCGAACTTGTAGCCAGGACCTCCGCGGCCGGTGCCTTCGGGATCGCCGCCCTGGATCATGAAATTGGGAATCACGCGATGGAAGACGGTGCCGTCGTAGAAGGGTTTGCCGGTTTTGGTGCCGTCCGCGAGCGAGACAAAATTCTCCACTGTGCGGGGGGCCTTGTCGGCAAATAGCTTGACTTTGAATTGGCCCTCGGTGGTATCGAAGAGGGCGTACGTTTCGGTAGGCATTCCCGAATTGTATCAAGATGAAAGCCAGCGGCCCCGCGGCCACGCTGAAGCGTACGCCGCGCGCGAGCCTCCTACTCGTAGCGCAGCGCTTCCACCGGATCGACCTTCGCCGCCCGGCGCGTGGGCACCCAACACGCCAGCATCGCCACGCCGGCGAACAAGAGCGCCACCCCAATCAATGTAACCGGGTCGCCGGGCTCCACTTGAAACAGAAACGACCTGAGCGCGCGCGACAGCACCAGCGCCGCGGCCAGGCCCGCGATCACGCCGCTGCCGATCAATCGAAACCCCTCGCCGAAAATCAGGCGCCGGATATCCCGCTGTTGCGCCCCGACCGCCGATCGAATCGCCAACTCCCGCCGCCGCGAGGCTACCGAAAGCGATAGCA
Organism: Bryobacteraceae bacterium; assembly: GCA_050011755.1. Lineage (GTDB taxonomy): Bacteria > Acidobacteriota > Terriglobia > Bryobacterales > Bryobacteraceae > Bog-159. The sequence goes on from JBEKIM010000094.1 coordinate 9,676, forward strand.
CTCCATAGATGCCGACCAGCGTCAGCACGCTGCCCACCACCGCAAATCCGGCCAGCAATTGCATGGCGAACGTGCGGGAGGCCAGCGAATCGCCGCGCACCTGTTCCAGAGTTCTTACATTCTCAATGGCGACGGTAGGATCGACGGACCGCAGTTCCCTCTGGACGGATGCCACGACCGACCGCGGATCGGCCGCGGTGCGGACCACGAGATGCTTCGAAAACGCGCCTGCCTGCCAGAACGAAAGATAGATCTCGGGATCTGCCGGGCGGGTCAAATCGTCCGTGCGGCCATTGGCTACCACGCCCACGATTTCATTGGGTGGATCTTTCGGGCCGCCCAGCCAGATTTTCTTGCCGATGGCCGGCGCGTGCGGGAAGTATCGCGTTGCCAGAGCCTGGTTCACGACCGCCACTCTCGGCGCTTTGCGGTCGTCGGATGCGCGGAGATTTCGCCCATCCAAAATGGGCAGCCCCAGTAGGCTGAAGTAGTTCTCGGTGACGGAGCGCAGCGGCACGGCAATGCGGTCGCTATCCTTGATGGGCGCGGGTTGCCCTTCGATAATGACAGTCGCGGGCCAATTGTTGCCCGTGAGCGGCACGCCCCAAGCGAAGGCCGCGTACTGCACGCCTGGGATCGCGGAGACCCGCTCCAGCGCCCGGCGATGATAGGCGGTCCGGTCGCCCTCCACCGCCGTCACGGTCATGGTCAGTATCCGGCCGATGTTGTAACCCGATTGCACGTTGGAGATATTCATCATGGTGCGAATCAGGAGGCCTGCGCCCACCAGTAGGGCGAGGGTCAGCGCGGTCTGCCCCAATGTGACCGCGCGCAGCAGGCGCCGTTCGCCCTGCCCCGCGCTGCTCTTTGGCCCGGCGCTCTTCAGTACCTGCATCGGATCCAGCCGCGAGGCACGTAGCGCGGGAAAAATCCCGGCCAAGAGTGCGGCGAAAATTGCCGATGCCAGACCAAAGGCCAACACGGGCCACCCCATGGTGACGGCATCCAGGCGCGGGATCGCATGTCCCCCGATCAGCTTGAAGAGCTTCACGGCCGTGAATGCCAGCGCCATACCCAGCGCCCCGCCTCCGAGAGCCAGCAGCACGCTCTCCGTGGATACTTGCCGGAAAAGGGCCAATCTGCCAACGCCCAAGGCGCTGCGCACGGCATATTCCTGCTGCCTTTGCAGCCCGCGGACCAGCAACAGGGCGGCGGCATTCCCGCAGGCTATAAAGAGGACCAGCGCGGCAGCTCCGAGCAGCGGTAACAGGATGCGGGTGCCGTCGCGGTTGATCTCGGCGGACAGGGATTGTACGTGTGGCGTAAACCCTTCAAAATCGTGTTCGGCTTGCGCTTCCCGGGCGGCCAGCAGCTTCAGTTCGACTTGCGCTTGCGGCAGCGTGGCTCCGTCCCGCAGGCGGCCTACGATATCGAAGACCGGTTCCTTCCGGAAGGAGGGGTTGGACGGCGCGGGAATCCAGAAATCCACGCTCGCGTTCGGATTGTAATTCGGCTCCTGCGCCTCCGCCGGCGACGGCAGGAAACGGATTCCGGGAGGCATTACCCCGATCACGGTGGGCGGCGTATCTTGCCGGCTGATGCGAATCTTCCGGCCGATAATGTGCGGATCGCCGTTGAACGTCCGCTGCCACAGTTCGTATCCGATCAGGATGACGGGGGCGGGCTTGTCTCCGGTCTCGGACTCCACGAAGGTCCGCCCGAGCACCGGTTGCAATCCCAGGACACGGAAATAATCGCGCGTCACCCACATGCCCTCGAGAGATTGGCTGCCGTCGTTCCGCACCAGGAAATTGAATGACCAGGAGTACGCCGCCAGGCCCTCCAGGGACTTGGCCTGGCTCTGCCATTCCAGCCATTGCGCGGCGGGCCAGCCCCGCGGACTTTCCATCCGGTGGCCATCCGACCGGGCTGTCTGGATCAGAACGAGCCGCGCGGGCTGGCGATACGGCGGCGGTGTCAAAAGGACGCCCCGTATCAGGCTGAAGACGGCCGACGTGGCGCCGATCCCCAGGGCCAAGGTCAGCACCGCAATCAGGGTGAAGCCCGGCTGTTTGCGCAGCATGCGCCAACCAAGTCGAAGATCTTGCAGCATTTGTGCGCCTCCGCCAAGTACCTTTGACGAACGCGGCCAGGGAAGCGTTAGCCGGAACCTAACCTTGCGAACACTCAGACGTCTGTATATTATGAAGTCTGAGTATGCCTAAAACCGACTCTCTCCAGGGATCGCTCGATTTGCTGGTCCTAAAGATTCTGTCGCGGCGCCCGCGCCTGCACGGCTACGCCATCATGACTGCCATCAAGGACGGGTCTGGCGACGTGCTCCGCGCCGAGGAAGGTTCGCTCTATCCGGCTCTGCACAGGATGGAAGAAGCCGGCTGGATTCGCGCCGAATGGGTGACCAAAGATACCGGACGGAGGGCGCGCCTCTATGAGCTGACTGCGGCCGGCAAGAAGCAGCTTTCCGCGGAGGAATCCCGCTGGCAGGCGGTGACCTCGGCAGTGAATCGTGTCCTGGCGACGGCCTGAATATGTCATTGTGGTCGCGTATTGCGAATGTAGCTCGTCGGGATCGTCTGGCCCGCGACATCGACGAGGAACTCCGGTCGCATCTCGATGAAGCCTTGGCGCAAGGCCGCCACCCATCCGAAGCGCGGCGGGCATTCGGCTCCGCGCTGCGGTACGGCGAAGAGAGCCGCGATGTCCGCTTTGTCGCGTGGCTCGATTCGCTGCGTGCGGATGTAGGCTTCGGCTGGCGGCAGCTCGCCAAACGGAAGGTGACATCCGCGGCGGCCATCCTGTCGCTGGCGCTGGCGATCGGGGCGTGTACCGGGGCCTTTCGCCTGATTGATGCGCTGCTGCTGCGGCCGCTGCCCGTGGCCTCACCCGGCCGCTTGTACGGCCTCTTTCGCCGGAGCTTCGACTTCGATGGCAACCTGCGCGTGGACGACAGTTACGAGTATCCGTTGTACCGCCAGATGCAGGCGGCCGTGAAAGGACAGGCCGAGCTGATTGCCGTCTCCTATACCAGCCGGGGCGACCTTACTTACGGCTCCGATCAAGAGATGGAGCGCGCCTACATACAAAACGTATCGGGCTCCATGTTTGCCTCCTTCGGGCTCCGGCCCGCCGCGGGAAGACTACTCACCGTCAACGACGATGTGACGCCCGGCGCGCATCCGTATGTGGTCATCTCTTACGACTATTGGAAGCGCCGCTTTGACCGGGATCCAAAGGCGGTAGGGCGAACGTTTCGGGCGGACATGGGCATTTTCGAAATCGTAGGCGTCGGTCCGGAGACCTTTACCGGCACCGAACCCGGTACGGTGACCGACATCTTTATCCCCATGGCGATGCATGCGGGAGTCACCCATCCTACCTGGAGTTGGTTCCGGGTCCTGGTGCGTCTTAAAGATGGCGTCGCGCCCGAACCTGTTCTGGAAAGGCTGCGCGCGACGTATCGGGCCGTCAACGAGGAGCGCGCCAAAGAGTTCTCCGGGATGCCCAAGCGGTATATCGACCGGTTCTTTCGCCAGACATTATTGCTGCGGCCGGCGGCCTCCGGCATTTCCGATATGCAGGAGAGCTACCGGCGCGCGCTGGCTGCGCTTGGGGTGCTGGTGGCGCTGGTATTGCTCATTGCCTGCGCCAACGTCGCGAATCTGATGTCGGCCCAGGCCGCTGCGCGCGCCCGCGAGATGGCGTTGCGTGTGGCTATCGGCGCAGGACGCCGAAGGCTGGTGCAACTGGTGCTGGTGGAGAGCGCCATGCTCGGCATTCTGGCGGCCGCCATCGGCGGACTCTTTGCGTGGTGGGCCGCCCCGTTCGTCGCCGGGCGCATCAATCCGCCGGACAACCCCGTGCGGCTGATGCTGGCGCCGGACTGGCGGGTGGCCGCATTCGGTCTGGTGCTGACCCTCGGCGTGGTGCTGCTGTTCGGGTTGGCCCCGGCGCTGCGCGCCTCGGCGATGAAGCCGGTGATCGCGCTGAAAGGCGGAGAAGACCCGCACTCCCGGCGCCGCCTGATGCACGCGTTGATCGCCGCGCAAGTGGCTTTCTGTTTCCTGGTGCTCTTTGTGGCCGGCCTGTTCACGGTCACCTTCGATCGCCTGTCACACCAGCCCACCGGCTTCTCCGCCGCACGATTGATCAATGTCGAGACGCTCTCGCCGCGCCAGCAGCCGATGGCCTACTGGGACCAGGTGACCGAACGTCTGCGTTCGTTGCCCGGCGTCGAGACCGTGGCCCTGGCCGGATGGCCACTGCTGAGCGACGTGGGCTGGAACGGCGTGATTTCAGTTGGCGGCGCGCAACCGGCTGCCGACCTGGCCTACTTTCTGAACGTGTCTCCGGGCTGGGCCGGCGCCATGAAGATTCCGTTCATCGGTGGCCGCGACTTCCGCCCGGTGGACACGTGTCCCGGTGCGGCAATCGTGAATCAGGCATTTGCAAAGCGCTATTTCGAATCGGCGGATCCGGTGGGGAAATTGTTCGACAAAGTCGAGGGCGACGGTACGCGCACCCGCTTTCAGGTCGTTGGATGGGTCCGGGACGCCCGCTACCGGAACATGCGCGAGCCCATCACTCCGACGGCTTACGTGCCCATTCGCTCGATCGGCGCGGATGGCGCGTTGCAGCCCAGAAGTTCGGCGACATTCGTAGTGCGCACGGTTGGGGAAAATCCCGCGGCGCTCGCTTCCATCCTGCGCCATGAGGTGCCGCGTGCCCGGCCGGAGTTCCGCGTGACCCGTATCCGGACCCAGACCGAACTGCTCCGCGCGCAAACGCTGCGCGAGCGGTTGCTGGCGATGCTCGCGCTGTTTTTCGGCGTGGTAGCGCTGCTGCTGGCGGCGGTCGGGCTCTACGGTGTGCTGGATAACTCCGTCTTGCAGCGGCGGCGTGAACTCGGGATTCGCATGGCCATCGGCGCACCCGCCGCCAACATCGCGCGGCTGGTCACGCTGGAGATCTTCGTCATGGTGTTCGCCGGCGCCCTGGCGGGACTCGCGCTGGGCCTGGCATCGGCGCGATCCATCGCCACGCTGCTCTACCAGGTGAATGCCGGCGATCCGGCCATGCTGATGCTTCCATCGGTAACTATCGTGGCGGCCGCGCTGCTGGCGGCGCTGCCGGCGGTGTTGCACGCTATGCGCATCGATCCGGTCGAAATGTTGCGTTCGGAGTAAAGGAAAGGCTTGAAATATGTCATTGTGGTCACGCATCGCAAATGCAGTTCGTGGCGAGAGCTTCAGCCGCGAAATCGACGACGAGGTCCAGTCGCATTTCGATGAGGGCGTGGCGCAGGGCCGCGACCCGTCCGAAGTCCGGCAGGCGTTCGGTTCCCCGCTGCGCTATGCCGAAGAGAGCCGCGATGTCCGGCTCGTCGCCTGGCTCGATTCGTTGCGCGCCGACGCCGTCTTCGGTTGGCGCCAGCTCATGAAGAAGAAAGTGACTTCCGCCGCGGCCATCTTATCCCTGGCCCTGGCGATCGGGGCCTGTACGGGAGCTTTTCGTCTAATTGACGCGCTGCTGCTGCGGCCCCTGCCTGTCGCCCATCCGGAAAGGATCTACGCGCTCGCCCGCGAGGCCTTCTTCGACGGCAAACTTCAATCGTTCGACGCGTGGGCATATCCGTCGTTCCGTCTGATGCGCGCCGCGGTTAAGGAACAAGCCGAACTGCTTGCCGTATCCCTCGCCACGCGCACGGATCTGACATACAAGTCGGACGCCGAGATGGAAAAAGCCAACGTGCAGTACGTCTCGGGCTGGATGTTCGGCGCCTTCGGGCTACGCCCGGCTCTGGGACGTTTGCTCTCCGAAAACGACGATCTGAAGCCGCGTGCGCATCCCTACGCCGTGCTCTCTTACGACTATTGGCAGCGCCGCTTCAATCTGGACCCGAAAATCGTGGGGCGCACGTTTCGCATGGCGGAGGACCTTTACGAGATCGTAGGAGTCGGGCCACAACCCTTCACCGGCACGGAGACGGGCACCGTGACCGATGTGTTCGTCCCCGCCATGATGTATCCCGGCGCGGTTCACGACGACCGGAGCTGGCACCGCACGCTGGCTCTGATTAAACCAGGCGTGGCCATCGAGCCGCTGCGTGCCAAGCTGGACGCTACCTCGCACGCCTTCGAGGCAGAGCGAGCTAAGGGCTTCACCGGCATGAGCAACGAGTTTATAAAGGCGTTTCTGAATCAGAAGCTGGTGATGGCGCCCGCGGCCGCGGGGGTATCCGATTTGCAGGCTCAGTACCGGGTATCGCTGCTGGCCCTCGCCGTACTGGGGGCGCTGGTGCTGCTGATTGCATGCGCCAATGTCGCCAACCTGATGGCCGCCCAGTCTGCGTCGCGCGCGCGTGAAATGGCGCTGCGCGTCTCGATCGGCGCGGGACGCCGGCGCCTGGTGCAACTCGTCATGGTTGAGAGCGCGATCCTGGCGTTCATCTCGGGCGCATGCGGCGCGCTGCTCGCCTGGTGGTCCGCGCCGTTCGTCGTGCGCATGATCAATCCGTCGGATAATCCGGCGCGACTGTCTCTTCCCTTGGACTGGCGGGTGATGGGGTTCGGACTGGCGCTGACGCTGGTTGTAATGCTGTTGTTCGGTCTCATGCCCGCCCTGCGCGCATCCGCCGTCAGACCGGCCAGCGCGCTCAAAGGCGGAGACGATCCCCACTCGCGGCGCCGCTTGATGCACACGCTGATTGCCGTGCAGGTCGCTTTTTGTTTTCTGGTTTTGTTCGTCGCCGGCCTGTTTGCGGCTACATTCGAGCGGCTCTCGAATCGGCCCATCGGCTTCGCCGCTAACGGGTTACTCATCCTGGATACGGTGACGCAGCGCCCCGAGCCCCCCGAATTCTGGGATCAGGTGGCGCAACATCTGCGCGAGGTGCCCGGCGTCCGGAGCGTCGCCCTGGCCGGATGGGCGCCGCTCTCCGGAGGAGCATGGAACGGCTTCATTTCCGTCAATGGCGCGCCGCCCGGCCCCATTCTGGCTTACTTCCTGGCGGTCTCGCCCGGGTGGATCGACACCATGAAGATTCCCCTCGTGGATGGAAGAGACTTCCGGCCGGGCGAAACCGCCCCGGGTGTCGCGCTGATCAACGAAACATTCGCCAGAGAGTTCTCCAAAGGCGCGAATCCCATCGGAAAGTCGTTCGCGAAAAGCGGCGAGTTTTCCTTCAAGGTGGTGGGCGTGGTCCGCGACGCCCCCTATCGCAGTATGCGGGAGCCCATCCTGCCGTCGGTCTATGTGCCATTTCGCCGCATCGACGACCACGGCGCACTGCAGCCGCAAAGCGCCGACGTCTTCATGGTCCGCACGTCTACGGAGAACCCGATGGCCCTGGCGTCTATCCTGCGCCGGGAGGTGGCGCGCGCACGGCCGGAATTCCGCGTCGGCAACGTCGGCACGCAAGCCGAACTGGTACGCGCCCAAACGCTGCGTGAACGTCTGCTGGCCATGCTCGGTGTTTTCTTCGCCGGCGTTGCCCTATTGCTTGCGGGTGTAGGGCTCTACGGCGTTCTCGATTATTCGGTAGTGCAGCGCCGCCGTGAAATCGGCATTCGCATCGCCATCGGCGCGCCCGCCGGCAACATCGCGCGCCTGGTGACTGTCCAGATCTTCGCCATGGTGCTGGCGGGAGCGCTCGCCGGTCTTGCTCTGGGCATAGCTTCGGTACGGTACGTCGAAGCGCTGCTGTATCAGGTGAAACCGGGCGACCCCGCGATGGTTGCGCTGCCTTTGTGTACCATCCTGGCGGTGGCGGTGTTGGCCGCGCTGCCGGCTGTCTTTCACGCGGTGCGCATCGACCCGGTGACGATGCTGCGGTCGGAATGAGGAGGGTCTGACAGTCAGGAACAAACCGGCATCGTGCTACCCTTTACTTTCAGGGGGGACGCGGTGATGACCAAGACTATTCGTTCGCAATTTGTCCACGAGGTGGGCGAAATGGTGGAGGGGTTTACCATCCTGGAGAAGCGCACGGTCATTCCACCGG
>JBEKIM010000095.1:0-21051 GCA_050011755.1 Bryobacteraceae bacterium
GGCCCTTTCTCCGACGAATGCATAGGAGTATTCCGTAAAACCGCTCGCCGTAGCAAGCAGCAGGCCGGTATGCCGGGGGGATTCGGCCAACAGGCTTTCCATCAGCTTCAAGGCGAAGGGCAATGCCTCGCCCACCAAGTCGGGATCGTCGTCCGCGTCGAACGTCGTGCCGGTGGAAGCCAGGGCGTCCGCCATTTTATTCACCGCGACCTTTTTAATGGAGCAAGCGCCTGTCATGGCTGCCAGCAGAAGAATGGCGGCAAGTAGTCGTATTCGATTCATCTGACGATCCCTCCCGGATGCAAATCCTATGCCTCCATGACGCAAATCCGCGAAGAGGTTACACAGGGCACACGCCGGCGCCACGATTTAGTACACTCCATAGATACCGAGGCCGGGCTGGTTCCATGGACGTCGATCGAAACGCGCCGCCGGCGCGGGGGCAGTTTCCCACAACACGCTGGAGCCTGATCGTAGCCACCCACCAGGCGCCCGGCAGCGGCGCGCGGGAAGCCTTAGCCAGTCTTTGCGAGAGTTACTGGTATCCTCTGTATGCCTATGTGCGGCGTCAGGGCCATGGCGTGGAAGACGCGCAGGATCTGACGCAGGGCTTCTTTGCCGTTGTGCTGGAAAAAGATTACCTGGCGGATTTCGACCGGGAGCGGGGACGATTCCGCTCGTTCCTGCTGGGAGCGTTCAAGCATTTCGTCGCCAATGAGCGCGATCGTCAACGCGCGGGCAAGCGGGGTGGCGGCCAACCATTGGTGGCGCTGGATGCGCAGGACGCAGAAAGGCGCTACAGCGTGGAGCCCGCGCATGACCTAACCCCCGAGAGGATTTATGACCGGCGCTGGGCGACGGTGCTGCTGGAACGTACGCTGGAGAGGTTGAGCCGGGAATCCGCGATGAACGCGCGATTCGATCGGCTTAAGATCTTTCTGACGGGCGATCCGGCGGGCGTCTCTTACGGTGAACTGGCCGCCCAACTGGGAATGAGCGAAGGCGCCGCGAAGGTGGCCGTGCACCGCTTGCGTCGGCGATTCCGCAAAGTGCTGATGGCGGAAATCGCCGAGACCGTGGCCGGACCCGAACAGGTCGAGGAAGAGATGCGATTTCTCTTGTCCGCGGTGTCGGCGTAACCTTTACTGCGAATCGCTTCAGTACAAGAAGACAATGCCCCTCCAGCCACAGTGTCCGCAATGCGGCGCGATTCTGGATCGCGCGGTGGCCGAAGGAGGGATTTGTCCCCGGTGCCTGCTGCGGATGGCCATGAGGCCAGGCAGCCCTCTCGATGCCCAAGACCGCGGCGACGAAGACGAAGGCAGCGCCGCCGGGCGGACCTATGGCGCCTACCGCATTGTCCGATTGCTGGGAGAAGGCGGCATGGGCACGGTATATCTGGCCGAGCAGCGGCAGCCGATCTCACGGCTGGTGGCGCTGAAAGTAATCAAGCTTGGAATGGATACCCGCGAAGTCATCGCGCGCTTCGAATCCGAGCGTCAGGCCCTGGCCCTGATGGATCATCCGAACATCGCAAAGGTGCTGGATGCCGGCGCCACGCCCGAAGGCACACCGTATTTCGTGATGGAATACGTACCCGGCGTTCCGATCACGGAATACTGCGATAAGAACCGGATGAGCAACCGCCAGCGCCTCGAACTATTCGCCCAAGTCTGCCAGGCCGTGCAGCACGCGCATCAGAAAGGGATCATCCACCGCGATATCAAGCCTTCAAATGTGCTGGTGTGGCTGCAGGACGAGAAGCCGGTGCCGAAAGTCATCGACTTCGGCGTGGCAAAAGCGGTGGATCGGCGCCTGACGGAGCACAGTGTATTTACAGAGTGGGGCATCCTGATCGGAACGCCTGAGTACATGAGCCCGGAACAGGCGCAAATGAGCGGCGTGGATGTGGATACCACTACCGACATTTATTCGCTGGGCGTGCTGCTGTACCAACTTTTGTGCGGAGTGCTGCCGTTCGATTCCAGGAGCTTGCGGCGCGCGGCATATGACGAAATCCGCCGCATGATCCGGGAGGAGGAGCCGCCCCGGCCCAGTGCGCGCTTCTCGAGCCTGGGGGCCGCGGCGGCCGATGTTGCCCAACGGCGGCAGACAGACGTGGCCGGCCTCGAACGCGACCTGCGGGGCGACTTGAATTGGATCACCATGAAGGCCATGGCCAAGGACCGCGCGCGCCGCTACGCCTCGGCCTCCGAGTTCGCCGCCGACATCGCGCGGCACTTGCGCGACGAGCCGGTGATGGCCAGCCCGCCCAGCACGTCGTACCGTCTCGGCAAGTTTATCCGGAAGCATCGGGGACCTGTGCTGGCGCTGGCGGCGGTGTTCCTTTCCTTGCTGATGGGGCTGGGCGCCAGCACGGTGCTGTATTTCCGGGCGGAGAGGCAGCGTCTGGAGGCGCAAGCGCAGCGCGCGGAGGCGGAAAGGCAGCGCGCCGAGGCCGTACGGCAGCGGGTAGTGGCCGATCGGGAACGCGCGGAAGCCAGCCGGCAGGGCCAGCGCGCCGAACAGCAGCGGACCCTGGCTGAGCAGTCCCGCCTGACCGCGGACCAACAACGGAAGGAAGCGGAACTGCAGCACGCGGAGGCTGAGCGCGAACGAAAAGTCGCCGAACAGCAGACAGCGGAGGCCCGCCGGCGCGGCGCGGAGGCCGTGGAGCAGCGCTCCGCCGCGGAACAGCAGCGGGAGGTCGCCGAACGGCAGAGCCGGGCTGCCGATGAGCAGCGCTCCTCGGCCGAACGGCAGCGGCTGGCTGCCCAACGGCAGGGCTATGCCGCGAATCTGATCGCCGCCGATCTGCATATCCGTTCCAACGACATCGCCGAAGCCAGGCGGCGGCTGTTTCAGTGCCCGCCGGACTTGCGCGGCTGGGAATGGCGATACCTGCTATGGAAGTCCGACACGAGCATTGCCGGCCTGGCAGGACCAGGGGGCCCAGCGCGGGGTTCGAAACCCGCATTGGGCTTCAGCCCGGATAGCGCCCACATGTTCCGGACTTACGCGGATACGCTGGACTGGTGGTTGGCTGCGAGCTACAAGCCGTCAGCCGACTATCGGAATTTGGGGACGGTGCTCGCCGCCGACCGGGAAGGCCTTCGGGTCGTCTCCGCATCCGCCAGCGGCGATCGCAGCCTGTGCGTCCTCGATGCGGCTTCGAGCAGAGCGTTGTCCACGCTCGCCGGAGCCGAGAGCGATGCGACTTGCGCGGCCTTCAACTGGACGGGTACGCGGGTTGTCTCGGGGGCACGGGACGGCACCATCCGCATGTGGGACACCGCTTCAGGCCGGCTGCTCGCCAAGCTTGACGGGCACAAAGGCGGCGTATGGGCGGTGGCCTTCAGCGCCGATGGCGAGCGCCTCGTCTCGGCCGGCGAAGATCGGATGGTTCGCGTTTGGGATGCCGGCGCAGGCCATCCGATGTACACTATCGCCGGCCACGGCGCGCCGGTCCTGTCAGTGACATTTAGCCCGGATCGACGGATGATTGTGACCGGATCCGCCGACAAGACGGTGCGTATCGCCCCGACGGCGCGACCATCGCATCGGCCTCATGCACGACTTTGCGGCTATGGGATACGGCATCCGGCAAACTGGCGGCGACTCTGGGCGGGGAATGGCGCTCCGAAATCGCGGCAACCACATTCAGCCCCGATGGCATGCGTATCGCGGCGGCCGGCACGTTGGGTGAGGTGAGAGTGTGGAGTGCTCGGACCTATGGTGGAGGCATCCTCAAACGCGCCGAGGACGATATCGATCGAGCCGTGACCAGTCCCGGGGGCGCCCTGCTGGCGCTCGATCACGCCAAAACGCAATCGCTCGAGATTTGGGACGGGCGGCAACGAAAGACCGCCTGGACTCTTCCGGGCAACTACGGCCGGGCGACTGCCCTGGCTTTCAGCCCGGACTCCAGCCGGCTGGCAACGGCATCCGTGGATAATACCCTTTGCGTTTGGAACTCGGCGACAGGCCGCCGGATGGGCGGCCCGGTCAAGCTCTCCGCCCCGGTAACGGCGCTGGCATTCAGCGCGGATGGCGCGCGACTGGTATCGGGCTCGTCCGATCGCGCGGTGTCGCTTTGGGATAGCGCGACGATGAAGCGCCTGTTTAGCGCCGCGTTGGATACTGGCGCCGTGCACATTGCCATTCCCAGCCCCGACGGCAAACACATCGCGGCCGCAGGCGACCGGACGCTGGTGATCTGGGACATCGCGAAGCCGGATACTCCACTGAAGCTCAACCTTCCGCCGGCGGGATCGGGAACCATCGTCTCGGCCGCCTATAGCCCGGATGGCCGCCGCATTGCCGGCGGCGCCGGCGGGTCCGGAGACATAGGAATTTGGGATGCGGGCTCCGGTCAGTTACTGACTGTTTTGAAAGGGCACTCGGCGCCGGTAGAGGCCCTGGCATTCAGCCCCGATGGAAGCCGCATCGTCTCCGGCTCGCGCGACCAGACTCTGCGCGTTTGGGATGCGGCGACTTACGATCCGCTGCTGGTCATGGGGGATCACGACGAAGCGATTGCGTCTATCGTGTTCAGCCCGGATGGGACCCGCATCGATTCCACTTCGCCGGAGGGAACCGCGCGTATTTGGGAAACGCGCGCGGCGGCTGACGCCAAACAGGCAAAGGAGGCAAGGCCATGAGGAGCGGGTACGCGATCGGTTTTTCGCTGTGGGTCATGCTTGGGCTAGGCGCGCCGCGCGCGGGGGCGGCCACCGGCCAGGAGATTCAGATTACATGGGAGGGTCTGGTGGCGATCATCGGCCAGAATGTGCGCCTGGTGATGCCGGATGGCGCGCGGATCGAAGGGAAGGCCATGGCGCTGGAAATGGATGCACTGGTGGTCGGGATCCGCAAGAGCTCGAATCAGCCGGCGTATCCCAGAGGAAAGTTCCTGGTGCCGCGGGCAACCTTGAAAGCGGTAGATGTGGAACGTCCCACCAAGGTATGGCGGATCGTATGTACCGCGGGGGGCGGCGGGATTGCGATCGTCTTCGCCACGCTGGCTGCGGGAACCACGACTGGCGGGCGGCACACACGGACCGGAATATACACCGGGCTGGCAGTGGGCACTCCGCTTCTTGGATACCTATTGGGCCGCGCGGCCGATCGTCATACGATCACCTACGTGATCGCGCAATAGGGAGTAGCCGCCGTTTCGAACAAAGGAGGGTACGATGCCGGGCAGGTGTGCAATTGGAATCTCGATGCTGGTGATGCTGGTTTGGGGCATGCCGCGGGCGGAAGCCGCCGGCAAGGAGCAGCGCCGGATCAAGTGGGAGGGTCTGTCCGCTCTGATCGGACGGAAGGTGCGCATCCTGATGCCGGATGGCGCGCGCATCGAAGGAAAGGCCACGGCGGTCGAGCTCGATGCGTTCGCGGTCGAGATTCGCAATACGTCGAATCCAGCGGCTTATCCGCGCGGAAGGTTCCTGGTGCCGCGCGCGACATTGAAAGCCGTGGACGTAAATCACCCCACGAAGCAATGGCGTATCTTGTGCACGGCGGCCGGCGGCGCACTCGGACTCTTCTTCGGAGTGGAGGCCGCGGTCAGGGTGGGGGGTATCCTTGGGGGCCGGCACAACGGGAGTGCGAACGCCGCATTCGTGTCCCTGGCCATTGGGACCCCCATAGCGGGATATCTGATCGGCAGTGCCGCGGACCGGCGCACGATCACCTACGTGATCGCGGAGTAGCAGAGGAAAAGTGGTGGGGCGGGCAATCCCGCCCGCAGCCGGCTTTCAGCCGGCTTGGCCGCCCCCCAATTCTGCTTTCAACTGCCTAGTCGCCGAAGGAGCCGACTTCTTCTCTCTCTTCCACATGCTCCACCGGCGCAGGCTTCGGAGCCGGTTTTGGGGCAAGTTGAATCGATCCGAGCGGCACCAGGTCGGGCGTGGGCTGCTCTTTGAGCACGTGCTGCCGGTACAACTTCGCCATGCGCGCGTTTTCTTCGTCCTGCTTGATTTTGGCGGCGCGGGCGCGCAGCTTCTCTTCACCGGAATTCTTGGCGATGCCCAACTTGTCGAGATCGTGCTGCACTTCGTTGGTGACGATGCTCTCGCGCAGCACCATGGAGTGTTCGGCGCTCTGCATCGTAACTTTTTTACCGCCCGCGAAGATTTCGTGCCGGCCATGCTCTTCGTACCACTTGGTCAACGTGGCCGTCATGTGCATCTTCTCGATGATGTTGCGCCATCCCACGCCGGTGTTGTACGCGCAGAACGAGATTTCGCCCTCCTGCGTGGCGTAGGGAATGATGCACTGTTCGGTTCGGCGGAAATCGTAGTTGAACAGATCCTGGAACCACATGCCGGCGATCAGCAGGAAATTCCAGCGGTCCTGGCGGCGCTTCTCGATGTCCGCCATGGTCCGGTCCGAGCCCACTTTGCCGTAGTTCTTGCCGGTGGCGCCGAAGGTTTTGTCCAGTTTCTTCATCAAGTCGGTCAGCTTGAAGTGGGTCGGCGACTTGAAAGGATCGTAATTCCGGGCCGTGGCCAGCGCCATGCCGATGATCGACAGCCATTTGCCGCGGGCCGCGTCGTTGACGCGCGCCACGTCCTTGGCCAACTGATCGGCATTCCAGAACGCGGTAACCGGCGCGGATTCGCCAGTCTGCTTATCCACCATCACGGCCATACCCACGCCGCAGTTCGGATGGCATCCGCAGCTCAACTGGCCCCATTGGTGCTCCGGCCCATGCACCAGGTCGGACCAGTCGGAAAAGGTACTGATGAAGGATAATGGGAACCAATCGCGGGCGGGCTCGCCCAAGCCGGTCTGGTTCTTCACATCGTGCGCCAGGTTCGCCAGCGTGTAGCGTTGCGCCATGCGGCGCTCGTCGGTGACGGCTTCGTCGCGCCCGGTGAAAGAGACGGGCTGGAAGGAAAGGAACGGAATGCGCTTGGGGTTGTCGAGCGCGAACTGGATCACGCGGCCCACCTGCTCATTGTTGATGCCATTGATCAGGGTGATGACCGGCACAATATCCACGCCGTTGGTGTACAGGTTTTCAATCGCGCGCAGCTTTACGTCGAACAGGTTCCCGACCTTGCGGTGCGAATTGGCGGCATTACCGATGCCATCGAACTGGAGGTAGGCGTAACGCAGGCCGGCGTCCGCGGACTTGCGGCAAAACTCGGGACTCTTGGCGAACTCGATGCCGTTGGTGGCCGCTTGCACGCTGGTATAACCTACCTTGCGGGCATACGACACGGCGTCCAGAAAGTACGGCGAAATGGTGGGCTCGCCGCCGGAGAACTGCACGGACATCTGGCGCTTGGGCTTAATCGAGATGGCGTTATCGAGCAGGGTCTGGATGTCTTCCCAAGTGAGCTCGTGCACGAAGCCGACCTGGTTGGCATCCATAAAGCACGGGTCGCACATCATGTTGCAGCGGTTGGTCAGATCGATCGTCAGCACCGAACCGCGGCCGTGGGTGATCGTGCTGGAGCCATGGTGATGCAAGTGTTCGTCGTTGTGCGACCGGATGTCGCGGCCGGGGAAGCACTCCTCCAAATGTTTGAAGAAGACGGTGTCGATGGACATGACGTCCTCGAAGTGACCGTGAACCGGGCAATCCTTGACCATCAGGATTTTGCCGTCGCGCTCGATGACCTTGGCCTTGATCTCGCCCACCTTGTCGTTGAGCAGGACGGAGAGCGGCTTCTTGCCGCTGAGAATTTGTTCGCGAATTTCGGGGATGCAGCGCGGGCAGAGCGAATCGGTTTCGCGGGGCCAGCCGAGCGGGGGCTTGGTCTTCTGGTAGGACTTCAGCAGCGGCTTTTCGGACCAGCTCGGAGTGAAGGAAGGGTTCTGCTTAATCTGATTGGCTTTATCGAAAACGGTCCACGCGGCTTGCGCGGCATAGGTCAGGGCTTTTTCCACGTACTTGATAGGCTTGTGCATCCGTTTTGTACTCCTCATGTGGGTTGCGAGCACATCCCCTGCAACCAACGGTTTAAGATAAACGCGCTCGCGCAACACGGCGCAGCCGTGTGCCCGATGGTCCCAGTATAGTTAAGGCCGGTTAACCAATACCACCGATGGCAATCAAACTGTTGATTTCCTTGGTTGTACGGCAAGTTCACGTGTTGAACGGGAGATTTTGGCCAGTGGAGAAGATAATGACCCTAAATGATTGTAAACGCTGTGCTTAATCGGATTTTCGGCGAACCGCTTCTAAAGCCCGTTCCCCACGGCCTTTTCACGCATCAGGTCCCGGTGCACGGCATCCAGTACGCCATTGACGAACTGCGCCGATTCTTCGTTGGAATAACGGCGCGCCAGTTCCAAGGCTTCGTCGATTACAACGGGAGGGGGCGTATCGGAATGCATCATTTCAAATACCGCCAGCCGCAGAATATTGCGATCCACCGAGGGCATCCGCTCGATGCGCCGATGCTCGGCATGCTGATGCGGTCGAGTTCTTCCACGTGGGCGACGGCGCATCAGGCCTGCCATCTCGATAGCCGCCATGGCCGCGTCGAATCCCTTGTTGCCGCTCTTGGCGCCGGCGCGGTCGATAGCTTGCTCCAGGCGTGTTGCACGTCAGCAAGCCGAACGAGGCCGGCACGCCGCTCTCCGCCGCCGCACGCCCGATGCCCTCCACGGCTTCGCCGGCGACGTAATCGAAATGCGGTGTATCGCCGGGAATCACCGTGCTCAGGCAAATGATGGCATCGAGCAGTTTCTGGCGCGAGTTCCCGCACCACCACCGGCATGTCCGATGATCCGGGAACCTTCACCTCGAAATCGTCGGGCTCCTGGGCAGAGCAAGTGGATGCGTTGGCGCGCGCCTTTTCCACGGCCTTGCGTTTTCGCAAGATTGCGAATAGACTGAGACGGGATGCCCAAGACGAAGGTCATTCTTTACGCCGAGGAAGACGGCTCATGTCCGTTCCTGGAGTGGATCGAGCATCTGCAGGCTAAGGTACAGGCGAAGTGCCTTCTGCGTGTGGAACGGCTCCGCGAACTCGGCCACGAACTCCGGCGCCCGGAGGCGGATTTGCTGCGGGACGGAATCTACGAACTGCGTGCGAGCATGCAGAGTGTCCACTACAGGATACTCTATTTCTTCCATGGTTCAACCGCGGCAGTTGTAGCTCATGGAATCGTGAAAGAGGGCGCTCCCGCCAAGGGAAATCGACCGCGCCATTGAGCGCAAGAAGCGGTATGAAGCGAATCCGGCGAAGCATCGCCATGAGGAGAGTATGAAATGACCAGAAAAAGGAAGATCACGGCCGACGCGGTGGAGATCCTCCACAGCCGGTTCTTCGATGGCAAACCGGAGCGGCTGAAGATTCTGGAGGAGGCCAGAGCGAACGAGGAGATCGCCCGAAAGATTCTCGGCTTGCGGACGAAGGCTGGCCTCACCCAGACGCAACTCGGCAGGCTGGTCGGCACCACCGCGTCGGTAATCTGCCGCTTAGAAGACGCCGACTATGAAGGACATTCGCTGGCGATGCTGCGGAGAATCGCGGCGGCCCTGAACCAGAGGGTCGAGATTCGCTTCGTTCCCATCCGGCGATCCGCGTAACTGGCAGGCACAGGATCGAAATTGCTTTGCGCATTACGAAGAGCCTCAGACTCGATTCAACTTAGTCAACCTCGCCAACTTGAGGCCCTTCAACCACGGAGGTCAGGCTGAAACGCAGGGAGGACTGCAGCCGTCCCTCTGCGGAGCTAGTTCAGGCCACCCAGAAACTGTATAGCGTCCCCAGCGTGCCGATCGGAGCGATTTGGGGCCATAGCCATTGCAGCGCACGTTGTCATATAGGTCGCCGTTGGTGGCTTGGACGAGTCCGCTGTCGGAGTTGGCGCGGTCAGTGAAGTCGAAGCTGTATTTCTACACGGATTTTGGCTTAGACTTAAGGAGCACCTTCGGCCTGCGCGGACTTAGAGTCGGCCCCCCACGGCTTTTTCACGCATCAGGTCCCGGTGCACGGCATCCAGTACGCCATTGACGAACTGCACCGATTCTTCGTTGGAATAACGGCGCGCCAGTTCCAAGGCTTCGTCGATTACAACGGGAGGGGGCGTATCGGAATGCATCATTTCAAATACCGCCAGCCGCAGAATGTTGCGATCCACCGAGGGCATCCGCTCGATGCGCCAATGCTCGGCATGCTGCGTGATGCGGCGGTCGAGTTCTTCCACGTGGGCGACGGCGCCTCCGACTAACTGGTCCAGAAACTCGTCGCGCTGCGGCTTCGTGCGGCTCTCTTCGGAATACAACGAGTCGAAGTAGGCGGCCGTGGCTTCTTCCACGGGCTGGCGGCGCGCATCCCACAGATAGAGAATCTGCAAAGCCCTTTGGCGCGACCTGCGGCGGGAGGGCATCAGCTTGCCTGGCGCAACTGGCGCATCAGGCTGGCCATCTCGATGGCCGCCATGGCCGCGTCGAATCCCTTGTTGCCGCTCTTGGCGCCCGCGCGATCGATGGCTTGCTCTAGTGTGTTGCACGTCAGCAAGCCGAACGCGACCGGCACGCCGCTCTCCGCCGCCACGTGCCCGATGCCCTTCACGGCTTCGCCGGCGACGTAATCGAAATGCGGTGTATCGCCGCGAATCACCGCGCCCAGGCAAATGATGGCGTCGTGCCGCTTCTGGCGCGCCAGTTCCCGCACCACCACCGGCAGTTCCCAGGATCCGGGGACCTTCACCACTTCGACATCGTCAAGCTGTCCGCCCGTACGCCCCAGCGCGTCGAGCGCCCCGGCCAGCAGGCGTTCGCCGATGAAACCGTTGAACCGGCTCACCACGATGACGAATTTCAAGCCTGCCGCTGTCAGTTGACCTTCAATTACTTTCGGCATGTTTTACTTTCCCGCGAAGGCCGGCGGACGTTTCTCCAGAAACGCGCGCGTGCCTTCGCTCTTATCTTCGGTGGCGGTGGTCAGGCCAAAGGCCGCGGCTTCGAACCGCAGACCCTGCTCCAGGCCCGCTTCGAGGCCCACATCGACGGCCTGCATCGTCAGTCCCAACGCCAACGGCGCGTTTGCCAGCACCTTGCGCAGCCATTGCCGGCTGAAATTCAGCAATTCGGCCTGCGGGACCACCTGGTTGACCAAGCCGATGCGATGCGCCTCGGCGGCGGTCACCGGCTCGCCCGAGAGCAACATTTCGAGCGCGCGCCCGCGGCCCACCAGGCGCGGCAGCCGCTGCGTACCGCCGTATCCCGGCAGAATTCCCAGCTTCACTTCAGGCTGCCCCAGCCGCGCATTTTCCGACGCCACGCGCACGCTGCAAGACATCGCCAATTCCAGGCCGCCGCCCAGCGCGTAGCCATTGATGGCCGCCAACGTGGGCTTCGCCAGCATCTCGATCTCGCGAAAGACGCGCTGTCCACGCTCCGCGTAAGCCTGCGCTTCAATCGGAGTCAGCAGTGCAAGCTGATTGATGTCGGCGCCCGCCACAAAAGCCTTCTCGCCCGCGCCGGTCACGATCAGCGCACGCACTGCCGCATCGCTCGCCGCGCAAGCCACCGCCTCGCGCAGTTCGATCACCGTCTCCGCGTTCAGGGCGTTTAGTTTCTCGGGCCGGTTGACGGTGAGCAGCGCAATGCCCGCCTCACCGATTTCGAACCGGATGTTGCTGTAGGACATATGGGATAATCGGTGGAGGCAGGTCACGCTTGCCCCCACGGCACAATCATACCGCATGGATCGCGAATTCATCCGCAATTTCTCCATCATCGCGCACATCGATCATGGAAAATCGACGCTGGCCGACAGGCTGCTGGAAGCTACCGGCGCGCTGCAGCAGCGCGAGATGATGGAGCAGGTCCTCGATTCGATGGACCTGGAGCGCGAACGCGGCATCACCATCAAAGCGCACGCCGTGCGCCTGAATTATCCGGCCAACGACGGGCACATGTACCAATTGAACCTGATCGACACGCCCGGCCACGTCGATTTTTCATATGAAGTTTCGCGCAGCCTGCAAGCGTGCGAAGGCGCGTTGCTGGTGGTGGATGCTTCGCAGGGCGTCGAAGCGCAAACTCTCGCCAATACTTACCTCGCTCTGCACCATAACCTGGAGATTATTCCGGTCATCAACAAGATCGACTTGCCGGCCGCGGAGCCCGAGCGTATCCGCGAGCAGATCGAATCCGTGATTGGCCTGGACGCATCGGGCGCGCTGTTGGTCAGCGCCAAACAAGGCTTGGGCGTGCATGAGGTATTGGAAGCCATCGTGCACCTGGTGCCGCCGCCCAGGGGCGTGCCCGAATCGCCTCTGCGCGCGCTGATCTTCGATTCCTGGTTCGATCCTTATCGCGGAGTGATTATCCTGACGCGCGTAATGGATGGCCGGCTGCGCAAGGGCCAACGCATCCGGCTGTGGTCGAGCGCCTCCAGTTCGCAGGTTTACGAAGTGGAAGGGTTGGGCTACCAGGCTCCCAAGGCCACGCCTTGCGACGAGCTATCGGCCGGCGAAGTTGGGTTCGTATTCGCCAATATCAAGACGGTTTCCGACGCCAAGATCGGCGACACGATTGTGGACCACGACAATCCGGCGGCCGAGCCCCTGCCCGGATTCGAAGAAATCAAGCCCATGGTATTCGCCGGGCTGTATCCGGTGGAATCGCACGAGCACGGGCTGCTGCGCGATGCGCTCGAGAAGCTGCGGCTTAACGACAGCGCCTTCAACTTCGAGGCCGAAAGCTCGGTGGCGTTGGGTTTCGGTTTCCGCTGCGGCTTCCTGGGTCTGCTGCACCTGGAGATCGTGCAGGAGCGGCTGGAGCGCGAGTTCAATATCGACCTGATCACGACGGCGCCCAGCGTGCGCTATCGGGTAACCACCACGGCCGGCGAAACGATCGAGGTCGACAACCCGACCAAGTTCCCCGATCCCTCCGGTATCAGGCAGATCGAAGAGCCTATCATTCTGGCTACCGTGATCACCCGCGAAGAGTATCTCGGCGGCATACTGAGCCTGCTCGAAGAGAAGCGCGGCG
The DNA here is from genome assembly GCA_050011755.1 of Bryobacteraceae bacterium. Lineage (GTDB taxonomy): Bacteria > Acidobacteriota > Terriglobia > Bryobacterales > Bryobacteraceae > Bog-159. Next base: position 12,974 of record JBEKIM010000095.1, read on the forward strand.
AACAGAAGAAATTCGAGCACATCGGCAGCGGGCGCGTGCTTCTGGAGTACGAGCTGCCGTTGAACGAGATCGTGCTGGATTTTTACGATCGATTGAAGTCGTCGTCGCGCGGGTACGCTTCGCTCGACTATCACCTGGCCGGCTATCGCGCTTCGCCAATGGTGAAACTGGACGTGCTGATCGCGGGCGATCCGGTGGATGCGCTTTCCATGATCATTCACCGGGATTTCGCCTACGAGCGCGGCAAGAACCTGATCGAGCGGATGCGCAAGCTGATTCCCAGGCAGATGTTCGAAGTGGCGTTGCAGGCGGCCATCGGCAACAAGATCATTTCGCGGGAGACGATTCCGGCGATGCGCAAGAACGTGTTGGCCAAGTGCTACGGCGGCGACATCAGCCGCAAGCGCAAGCTGCTGGAGAAGCAGAAGGAAGGCAAGAAGCGCATGAAGCGGGTCGGCCGGGTGGAGATTCCACAGGAGGCCTTCCTGGCGGTGCTGAAGGTGGGGACTGAGGAGGGGGAGTAGGGGTCTCACCGGTCGTGCATTTAGCGATTGGCGTGTTATCAAGGACCACGTCACGCAGATCGCCAGCGCTATAGATAACGGTCGGCCTGGTGCGTCTATGCGCGTCGAACGCGGAATTCTCTCGCGAAAGCTGGGACCTATCGTCTAGTCCCCACTACGTTTTCGTTGGGTGTCATAATGGTCGAGCCAACTCTATATGAACATCGAATGGGTGCGCCGCTACTGCATGTCGATGCCGCATGCCACCGAGTCGGTCCAATGGGGCGAGCACCTCGTTTTCAAGATCGGCGGCAAAGTATTTGCCGTACTGGCGCTGGAGCCGGCCAAGGTTTGGATGTCATTGAAATGCCGGCCCGAGGAGTTTGTGGAATTAGTCGAGCGCCCCGGGATCGTCCAGGCGCCGTATTTCGCCCGGAACCAGTGGGTCGCTCTGGAGACGGAGGATGCCCTGCGTGCGCCGGAGCTCAAACGGCTCGTGCGGGCATCGTACGACCTGGTGCTGGAGAAACTTCCGAAGAAGACGCGCGCGACCGTTAGCTGACGCGGTATGATGGTGAAACCTACCGGAGTTTCTCCATCAGCATGGCCAGTCCTGCACCACAACTGACTTTTCGCGACGTATTGAAGATACGCCCGGTGCGGCGGCTGTGGATCGCTCAACTGGTCAGCATCTTCGGTGATTTTCTCGCGATCTTCGCGGTCTTCAGCCTGGTAACATTTCAACTGCACGGCACACCCACCGAGGTCAGCATGATCCTGGTCGCATACATGTTGCCGCTGGCGGTGGTCAGCCCGCTGGCGGGCGTCTTCGTCGATAAATGGAACGTGAAATGGACCATGATCGCGAGCGATATGGCGCGCGGCGTGCTCGTCCTGGTGCTGGTCTTCGTGCGGGACATCCACGCCATTTACATCATCTTCCTGGCGCTCAGCACGGTTTCCAGTTTCTTCGTGCCCGCGCAATCGGTGGCCGTGCGCGCGCTGGCGCCCGCCGCCGGATTGCTGGCCGTCAACGGGTTGATGTCGCAAGCCGTGCAGGGGTCGCAGATCGTCAGCCCGGCAATCGCCGGCCTGCTGGTCCAGTGGTTCGGCGCCAACGCCTGCTTCCTGTTCGACAGCTTCAGCTTCTTCTTTTCCGCCTCGATGGTGATGACGCTGGCCATTCACCGCGCGCCCTCGCCCGCCACGGCGGCCAGTTCCGTGTTGTCGTCGATGCGCCAGGGATTTAGTTTCATCTTCACGCATAGCGTGATCTCGTTCGTGATTCTGGCCATGACCGCGGGTATGTTCGCGGTGCGCTGCTTCGGCGCGCTGCTTTCCGTTTACGTGCGCGACGTGCTGCGCTCGAATGCGGCCCTGTTCGGAACTTTGAACTCGCTGATCGGCGTGGGCATGATCTGCGGCACGCAATTCCTGCATCGGGTGGCCTCCCGCGTTCCGAAGCAGTTCCTGGTCGTTTACGGCCTGGGCGGCATGGGCGTTGCGGTTCTATTCACGGCACTGTTCGGCCGCGTCGGCACCACCGCCGCCGGCATGCTCGGAATGGGCTTCTGCGCGGCGTTCATCATGGTGCCGGCGCAGACGCTGCTGCAGCAGGAGACGCCGCACGCCCTGCTGGGGCGCGTGGCCAGCAGCCTGATGTCGCTGCTGGCGATGTCCCAGGTGCTGGCCATGTTTGTGGCCGGTCCAGTCGCGCAGCAACTGGGAATCCGCAAGCTCTATTTCGGCAGCGCCGCCATGTTGGGAGCGATCGGCGCAATAGGATATGCTTGGCTCCGTAAGCCCAAGGAGAACGCATGTCTCGAAACGTCACAACCTTCCTGATCCCGCTGCTGCTGTGGCCGGCCGCCGCCCGGTGCCAGTTGGTGGAGGAGTATAATCCGCCGAAGGCCAACTGCTGCCTGGCGGGTTTCGCGCACAGCCTCGCCGATCAGCTTCAGGACTGGAATCAGCTTGGCCGCTATCACCAGGACAACGAGCGGCTGAAGGCGCTGCCCGCCGATTCGCGCCGCGTCGTCTTTCTGGGCGATTCCATCACGGACGGCTGGAGTCTGGCGCAATCTTTTCCCGACAAGCCGTACGTCAACCGCGGCATCAGCGGCCAAACGACTCCGCAGATGCTGGTGCGGATGTATCCCGACGTGATCGATCTAAAACCCGCCGCGCTCATCATCCTGGCCGGCACTAACGATATCTCGCATAATACGGGGCCTGAGACGCTCACCATGATCGAGGAGAACTTCGCGGCCATGACCGAATTGGCCCAGGGCCACGGCATCAAGGTGATTCTATGCGGCCTGACTCCGGTCAGCGATTACACCAGGAACAAGCAGACTGTCTCGCGCCCGCCTGCCGACATCCTGAAAGTGAATGCCTGGCTGCGCGAGTATGCCGGCAAGGCGCACGCCGTGTTCGCGGACTACTACGCGGCGACGGTCGACGAAAAAGGCATGCTGCGCGAAGGTTACTCGGACGACGGGCTACATCCTAATGCGAAGGGCTACGAGTTAATGGCGCCGGTCGCGGAAACGGCGATCGAGAAAGCCTTCCACTAATGTGTACTCCGGCGGCTGAGACTCCGGCGCAGTACCAGGCTCGGTTGGAATCCTATATAGGGGACCGCGATCCGCTCGCCATGCAGCGCGATGCGCCTGGCACACTGGCTGCCCTGGTCGAAGGTGCGACAGAGGAAGCGCTGAACCGGCGGCCGGGTTCGGGTAAATGGTCCGTTCGGTGCATTCTGGCGCACCTGGCCGAGGACGAACTCGCCAGCAGTTGGCGTTACCGGCAGATGATCGAGCACAACGGCGCACCGCTCGCGGCGTTCGATCAGGACGAATGGGCGAGACTCGGCGATTACGATGCGTGGACGCCCCGGGAGGCCCTCGAGATGTTCCGCTTACTGCGAGAAGCCAATCTGCGGATGCTGGCACGTCTCAGTGCCGAAGAGTGGCAGCGCTGCGGCGTACACGCAGAGCGCGGCAGCCTTACGGTAAGAGATCTGGCACGCCATATGGCGGCACACGACGTCAACCATATCCACCAGGTGCGGCGTGCGCTCAAATCGTCTCCCCGCCCTCCCCGCTGAGCGGGGTAAAGTAGAAGCATGATGCTGCGCACGGCCCCCTGGGTGGCGCTCCTATCCGCGATGCCGATCCTGGCTTCCATCGCGCCGCCGTCCGGATGGGTGCCCGCGCGATGGAACGGTGCCAGCCCCAAATCTCTTGAGGTTCTCGGCGGCACGCCCATCAATTGCCTGCTGGTCGCCACGTATACGCCCGATTTCGTGGCCGCCGCCAGTGCCCGCGGCATCGCCACGCTGGCGGTTCTAAAACCCGGCGCGGATCCCGCCGATCCCGCGCGCAAGGCCATTCGCGACGGTTTGCAGGGCATTGTGCTGGAGGGCGATTTCCCCGGCGGCACTGCCGCCCGGGTGCGCGATTCATTGGCCGACGCGCACGCCGTGGTGGTCGAACTCACCTCCAGAGCGCGTATGCCATTGGGCGGGCCGGAACCCATCGTCGGCGCCTATCAAGGTGTCTGGCCCGGCATTCAAGTGCTCGACAACGGCGCGGCCAAAGCGGCGCCGTCCGGCTCGCCCTGGATCGACACGAATACGGGATTCATCCGTTCGGTGCGGGCTTGGGGACCGGCCAGCGTGTGGCTCGGCTACCTGCCGCCCGCGCATAGCGTCATTACCGGCGAGCGTTATCAGGCCGCCATCGCGGACGCGGAAATGGCCGGCGCCCGCTGGATTGTGGCGCTGGACGACGACTTCAGCGCGCGCCTGGAACGCGGCGATCCAGCCGCCCTCAAGAGTTGGCGCGGCATGGCGCAGGTGCTCCAGTTTTTTGAAGGCCATCCCGAATGGCGGGCGCTACGCTCCTATGGCAAACTGGCCGTGGTGCAGGATCATGACGACGCGTTGCTCTCGGGCGGCATCCTGGATATGATCGCGGCTAAACATACCCCTATGCGTGCCATCCCGGGCCAGCGCCTCACGCCCGAAGCGCTGGCGGGCGCGACCATGGCGGTCGACGTGGACGCCGCATCGCTCACGCCCGAGCAGCGCGAGATGTTAAAGAATTTCGCCCGCGCGGGCGGAACCGTGCTCACCGCCCCGCCCGGATGGAAAGGCCAATCCGCGCTACAGCCTGGACAGATTACGCTCGATACCGCCGAACTCGAACGGCTGAACGATATCTGGCACGACGTGCAAACCATGACCGGTCGCAAGAACCTGGGCGCGCGCCTGTTCAACGTTTCCTCGATGCTCTCGAATGTACTCGCCGACAACGATGGCAAGCAGGTGGTGGTGGAACTGGTGAACTACTCGGCCTACCCCATCGAGAACGTGTCCGTGCAGGTGTTGGGAACATTCAAACACGCGCAACTGATTACCCCCGAAGGCGTCCAAAAAGAATTGGAGGTTTACGCAACGGACGAAGGCGGGACGGGCGTGGATATCGACCGCGTTTCCGCCTGCGCGACGGTGCGTTTAGACTAGGATTATGACTCGGAGAGAATGGATTGCACTCATTACCGCGTCGCCGCTCCTGAAAGCCGCAACCGAAGGTCCGGCCGCGCCTGTGGCGATTGCCAAGTGTCCTTCGTATGACGAAGATGTTTCGGCGCCGCTGGCCAGCATGTTCGACCAAATTGGCGGGTTGGATCGCATCGTGCGCGGAAAGACGGTAACGATCAAACTCAACATGACGGGCAGCCCCGGCCTGCGTGTCGACGGCAGGCCGCCGGGAGTGACGCATTACGTGCATCCGAAACTGGTAGGCGCGACGGCCCACCTGATGGGGCGCGCGGGGGCGCGGCGCATCCGTTTCGTGGAAAGCGCGTGGGCCACCAGCGGTCCGCTCGAAGAGTACCTGCTCGATTCCGGTTGGAACGTGCGCCAGTTGCTGGCCGCCGCGCCGGGCGTGGAATTCGAGAACACCAACGCGCTGGGCAAGGGCAAAAGCTATCAGCGATTCAAAGTTCCGGGAAGCGCATATATGTTTCCGGCCTACGATTTGAATCACGCTTATGAAGACACGGACGTTTTCGTCAGTATGGCCAAGCTCAAGAACCATGCCACATGCGGCGTGACCCTTTCCATGAAGAACTGCTTCGGCACCCTGCCTGCGTCGATCTATGGCGACGATGCGGGCGTCGACGAGTCCAACGAGAACCCGACGTCGGGGCGCGCCAAGACCATGCACGAGGGTCGCCGCCAGCCCTCCAAATCCGCACCCGCGGAATTGAATCCGGCTTCCAGCCGGGAGGCGGGATATCGCGTGCCGCACATTGTCGCGGACCTGGTGAAGGCCCGCCCGATCGATCTGGAGATTATCGACGGGATTGAATCGATCGCCGGCGGCGAGGGGCCCTGGATCAAGGGCGTCCACCGCGTCCAGCCGGGAGTGCTGCTGGCAGGGCTGAATCCGGTATCGACGGATGCGGTGGCCGCCGCGGTTATGGGTTATAACCCGCGAGCCGCGCGAGGCGCCGCGCCGTTCCAGGGCTGCGAAAATACGCTCCTCCTCGCCGAGCGGCATGGAGTGGGTTCGGCGGACCTTCGCAGAATCGACGTGCGCGGAGTGCCCATCGCGGAGGCGATATTCCGCTATGCCTAGGTGGGGCAGGCTGACAGCCTGCGGCGTGTCAGTCGGCCGTGCGATTTTCTTGTGCCTGCTGGCAATAGGCCTATCGGCGCAATCGAAGCTGACCATGTTTCCTCCCGTGCGCGGCCTGCACGAAATGGTGGGATCGTGCAATAACTTCGAAGTCGATGCGGGCATGCGTATTCTGGCCCAAGGCGGCAACGCGGTGGATGCAGGCGTCGCCACCACGCTGGCGGCCGGCGTCACCGAGCTGGACCATTTCGGCCTGGGCGGCGAAATTCCGATCCTCATCAAACTGGCGGGCAAACCCGTGGTAGTCATTAGCGGTATTGGCACGGCTCCCAAACGGGCCACGGTGGCTTTCTACGAGTCGCGCAAACGGGAATTGTGGGAGCAGCCCGGCCACATGCCGCCCATGCCCGCGGAGGGTATTCTGGCCTCGCCGGTGCCTGGTGTCATGGATGGTCTCATCCTGGCCCTGGAACGCTACGGCACCATGTCGTTCGCACAGGTATCTGCCCCCGCGATCGAATACGCCGACGGATTTCCGGTCACCGAAGTGATGGCCGATTGGATCCGCGGCTCTCAGCCCTTGCTGCAACTCTGGCCCACTTCCCGCGAGTTCTTTCTGCCCAATGGCGTGGCCCCCCGGCGCGGCGACGTTTTCCGCGAACCGGCGCTGGCGAAGACCCTGCGCGCGCTGGCGAGCGCCGAAGCCCAAGCCAAGGGCGGGCGCGACGAGCGGTTGCGCGCCGTTCGCGATTATTTTTACAAAGGCCCGATCGCGCGCGAATACGACGAATTCTGCAAACGCAACGGCGGCCTGATCTCCTATGACGACATGGCCGGCTTCCACGCGGAAGCCGATACGCCGCGCACCGGCACCTATCGCGGATACGAAATCTTCAAGCCCGGCTTCTGGTCCCAAGGCCCGGTAATGATCGAACTGCTGAACCTGCTGGAAGGCTACGACCTGCGGGCCATGGGCCACAACAGTCCGGCATACATTCACACGCTCGTCGAAGCCATCAAGCTGGCGTTCGCCGACCGCGACCGCTATTACGGCGATCCGAAGTTTTCCAAGATTCCCGAGGAGACCCTCCTTTCGAAAGACTATGCGGCCGAGCGGCGCAAGCTCATCGATCCCGAGCATGCCTCGCTCGAATCCCGGCCCGGCGCGTTCGGCGGCGAGTTGCAGATGCCGAAGACCACGGATTCCACCATCGCGGCGCGCGATACCACGTGCGTGAACGTGGTGGATCGCCAGCGCAACATGTTTTCGGCGACGCCCAGCGGAGGCTGGTTGCCTTCGGTGATCGCCGGCGACACAGGATTGGCGATGAGCGAGCGCATGCAGACCTTCGTGCTGATCCCCGGGCATCCCAACGAACTGGCGCCGGGCAAGCGGCCGCGCGTGACGCTGAGCCCCATGCTCGTGCTCAAGGATGGCAAGCCTTTTCTGGCGATCTCCACGCCAGGCGGAGACTTGCAGGACCAGACGCTGCTGCAGGTGTTCCTCAACATCGTAGAATTCAACATGTCGCCGCAGGAAGCCATCGAAGCGCCGCGGTTCGACAGCGCGCATCTGTACACTTCCTTCGATTTCCACGAATTCCTGACCGGCAAACTGAACGTGGAGCGGCGGGTTCCGCAGGCCACTATCGAGCGCCTCACGGCCATGGGCCACCGGGTCACGGTGGTAAGCGACTGGGCGAATCTCTCCGCGCCTACGGCGATCAAGATCGACATGTCCGACGGCGTGCTGACCGGCGGCGCGGACCCTCGCCGCAGCCGCTATATCAATGGACGATAACGAACTAAGAAACAGGAACTGCTTCAGAACTTGCTAGCCACCCGCGGCGCGTGCTAAGCTACCTCAAATTTTCACAAACGGAGTTTTCCGAGGGGGTAGCCTATGCTTAACGCAGCTCGCACTATA
>JBEKIM010000096.1:0-17585 GCA_050011755.1 Bryobacteraceae bacterium
ATGACCCACCGAGCCTCGTTCCCGAACCACCGACTCGGCGTGGCAACCTCACTGGGAGGAACTGCCCCAATATGGAACGGAACGCACAGGAACAATTCAAAGCGCATCTGATGGAAATAAACGAGGAGTTTCGCCAACTCGCCGTAACGCATTGCGATTACGCGAAGAGGCTGGATGAGTTGGAAGCTCTGCCGCACCTCACCGACCAGGAACAACTGGAGGAAGTGCGGTTGAAGAAGCTGAAGCTCCGTTTGAAAGATCAGATGGAAGCGATTATGAGTCAATACCGGACTCAGCAGGTCGCTTAACGTCAGGTGCGCGCAATTTAAGTTTTTCGAAGCCCGGCTGGTTCGCCCAGCCGGGCTTTTCATTTGTGGGGGTGAAAATCCTCAGGGCGCCGGGTTGGTCACAGCCACCGCGCGCACGGGCGAGCCGTCGCGCCCTCCGAGCTTGAGCGGCAGTACGATAAGTTGAAATAATCCAGCGCCCAGGGCGTCGAGATTGGTCAGGTTTTCCACGATCGGCAGTCCGGCTCCCAGCAGGATTCGATGCGAAGGATAGGGTGCGCGATCGACGGACGGCATATCCACCCCCACCAGTTGCACGCCGCAGTCCACCAGGAACTGGGCGGCGTCCGCAGCCAGACACGGGTGCTCGCTGAAGTAGTTCGAGGCGCCCCATTGTTTTGACCAACCGGTGTGAAGCACGGCTGCGTGTGCGTCGAACGGCGCAGGCATCTGCCCCTCCAGATGCTCGCGGCGGATTTCGCATCCTAGGCCGATCTCGCGGAGATCGATGAGCCGCGCCGATCCCACACAGCGCGCCAGCGGTACGCGATCGATGGTCTCGCCGGCGGGGAAGAAGTGAAAGGGAGCGTCCATGTGGGTGCCGGTGTGGACGCTGAATTCGATGCGGCTCAGGTTCACGGAGGACTCGTCCAGAACCGTGATCCGTACGGGCCCGTCGCCTGGAAAAACAGGTGTACCGGCATCCACGGTCTGGCTGAGGTCGACCACGCGTCCGGAAAGCATTTGCCATCCGTTATCTTAGATGATGGGGGACAGATGCGGAAAGTCTTGCATTTCGATTCATCGCGCGCGCATTACGATTGCGACGCGGCGGTGGTCTGGTGTTACGACAATCGTTTTGAACTGGCGCTGCGCAAGTTGCTCAAGCGAACCGGCGTGCTGCGCCCCGACCAGATACGTGTGGCGGGCGGCGCCAAGTGTCTGTCCACTCCGGATCTGGAAACCGATCGGCAGTTCGTGCTGGAACAAATCCGTAAGTCCGCGCGTCTGCACGGCACCGATACCGTCATCCTGATGGTCCATTCGGACTGCGGGGCATACGGCGGGCTGGCGGCTTTCGGCGGCGACGCGCAGGCCGAATTGCGCCATCACTGCGAGGAATTGGGCCGCGCCGCGGCATGCCTGAGGCAAGCCCTCCCCGAGATCTCCCAGGTGCGCTGCTATTACGTCGATTTCGATGGTGTTTGGATGCCGGACGCAGACCCGGCGAGTGCATAGACTACGTGGCCGCGAAACGATAGCCTACCCACGGCTCCGTCAGGATGTATTTCGGCTTGGCGGGGTTCGGTTCTATCTTTTTGCGCAATTGATTGATAAAGACCCGCAGGTACTCCGGCTCATCGCCGTAATCCGGGCCCCACACCGCTTGCAATAACTCGCGGTGCGGAACGGGCTTGCCCGCTTGCGAGACCAGGTACCGCAGCAGGTCGAACTCCTTGGGGGTGAGGCGCGTCTCTTTGCCCTTCACGTGGATGCGCCGCGTGTCGAAGTCGATTTGCAGTTCCGCCGTCGAGACCGAATGCGGTCCGCTTTCGGGCGAGGTGGGTGCCCGCCGCAGCGCCGCGCGGATACGCGCCAACAATTCCTCCATGCCAAACGGCTTGGTAATGTAATCGTCCGCGCCCGCGTCGAGAGCCGCCACTTTATCCTTCTCGCTGTTTCGCACGGAGAGAATGATGACCGGCACATCCGATCCGGAGCGCAGGTGCTGGCAGGTCTCCAATCCGCCCATGCCTGGCATGTTCATATCCAACAGCACCAGATCCGGCATTTCGGCTGAAATTCTGGCCAGGGCTTCTTCGCCGTTGCGGGATTCGATCACTTCGTACTTATGCCCGACCAGGGTGGCCCGCATCACACGGCGGATCTGCGGGTCGTCGTCCACTACCAGAATCTTGCCTGCGCTCACGACACCATTTCACCACGGTACGCGGGCAGCGCGAAACTGAATACGGAGCCTTGTCCGGGCTCGCTGGTCACCCAGATCCTGCCGCCATGCGCTTCCACGATGCCTTTGGCGATCGCCAGGCCCATGCCGGTGCCAGGGACCCGGAAGCGGTGCTCCCGGGCGCGGAAGAATTTGTCGAAGATGTGCATCTGCTCCTGCTCATCGATGCCGCTGCCGCGATCCGCCACGCTGACCACAATGCGGCCTTCGCCCGCGCGCGCCGAAATCGTCAGGGGCGATCCGGGCGGAGAGTACTTCAGCGCGTTGTCCAGTAGTTGTTTCAAAACCTGCTGCACGAAGTCGAAATCCGCGTGCGCCGCGGGCAACGCGTCCTGGAGCCGAACGTCCAACGGCCGGTCGTGGAGCACGGGCCTAAGCTCCGCGAGCGTGGATCCAATGACCTCGCCGATATCCAGCGCGCGCTTCTCCAGATGCAGTTTGCCCGCTTCGATGCGCACCATTTCCAACACCTCTGCCACCAGCCGGTTCAGACGGTCGGCCTCTTCGTCGATGATGGTCATCAGCTCGCGCTCCACGTCCGGGCGAGGCTGGCCCAGCAGGCTCGTAACGGCAGCTTTGATGGACGTCAGTGGCGTTTTGAAATCGTGCGCCAGCGCGTCCAGCAGCGCCGATTTGAGCACTTCACTCTGGCGGGCCGCCTCCGCGCGGCTGGCCTCCTCGAGCGTGCGCGCGCGTTCGATGCCGATGGCCACCAGATAGGCTACGGCATTGAGTACCGCTTCGGAGGGCAGCGTTCCGGTCAGGCCCAGATTGCCGAGAGCCTGCCCGCCCAGGCGCACGGGGACAATTGCCAGGCCGCGGACTGGATCGATGAGCGCTTCGTCGCGGTCCTCCTGCAGTTGCTCATCGGAAATCAACGGATCGTCGGGCCCCCAGCGGTACGTCTCGTGAGTCAACCTGGCGTGGAAAGCGGCCGTAGTCACACCCAGGATTCGTACCACGCGGCTGACCAGGTCCTGGCTGGCGGTGCGCGCATTGCCGCTCAGCAGCAGGCTCTGGCTCAGGGCGTACAGCCCTTCGACCTCGCGCCTGCGTTGTACCGCCTCGAGGGTGCGGTGCCTGGCCCGCACCGAGAGTTGGCTGGCCATGACGGCAGTGACCAGGAATGCAATCAGGGCCACCCAATTCTGCGGGTCGCCCACCTCGAATGTGCCGATCGGCGGCAGGAAGAAATAGTTGAATCCGAGCACCGCTACCAGCGACGCGATGGTCGCCTCCAGCAGCCCCCACCAGGTGGAAATCCCGAAGATTACCAATAGCAGCGTGAGCGCCACGGTGGTGTTGTTGACCGAGGCCACACGGAAATAGAATCCGATCACCAGCAGGACCAGTACGGACGCCGCGATCAGTTGGAGGGCGCGGCGGATGCGGGGTTGAGTCATCAGGATAAGAAGGAACAGGACCGGGAGTCAGGCCCCCGGGGCACGTCAGGCTCCGAAGACGCGATTGAAGAATTCTCGCGTCTTCTGGCGAATCTCTCCCAGCTTCAGATCCAGCCGCTGATCGTGCAATTGGTTGGGAGTCCAGCGGCGCACCAATTCCGCGAGCGTCTCGGACTGGGACGGCGAGGTCGGCAGATGTCCTCCCGCGTAGCCGCTTGAAACGCGCAACCCGTGATCGATGGCCCGGTAAAATACGGCGGCGTCCCGCAAAAAGTCGGCATCCTCGCGCTCCAGGTGCCCCATCTGCTCGATGACATCGATGCGCGCGGGTGTGTTCAGCACCTTATAGAATATCCCGGCGCCGCGCAGCCGGAGATACATCAGGGCGAAGTCGATATCGTAATAGCCGCCGACAGCCGCTTTCAGCGGGTTACGGGAGGCCTGCTCTTTCTCCAGGCGCGCCCGCATTTGCGCCAGTTCCTTGCGCGACCGGCCGCTTTGCCCGTAGCGCCGCCAATCCAGTTCCTGCAGTTTGTGCAGGAATTCAGTGGCGCGCTCCGGGTTCCCGGCGACCGCGCGCGACTTCATATAGGCGATGCCCTCCCAAGCCTCGGCATGCTTCGCGAAGTATTCACGATAGGTCCCCTCGGACTGCACCAGCGCGCCCTCGCGCCCGTTGGGACGCAGGCGCGTGTCCACCGTAAACATGACGCCATCGCCGGTATAGGCGCTGATGGCATTGATCATGCGCTCGGCCACCGCGGTCCAGAGCGCCTGCTCGGCGGCGTCCTCATCGGGAATGACGAAGATTAAATCGGCGTCCGAAGCCAGATCGAATTCGCGCATGCCCAGGCGGCCCAGCGAGACGACCATCATTTGCTGGGCCGGTACGTAGCCTGGATTCGCCGGTGGCGGAGCTTCCTGCAATGCGATGCGATATGCCGCCGAGATTACGTCGTCGGCCAGGTCCGAGGTGCGCTCGAGGGATTCGAAGATGGGCGCCGGGCCCAGCAGGCTGTCGCTCTGAATGCGGAACATCCGGCGGCGGAAGTAGGCGCGCAGCGCCGCGCTGTCGGCGATGGATGCCGCCTGCGGCGCGGCGGCCGAATCCAGATCCGCCAGCATCTCCGGATGACGCAAAAGCTGGTCGCCGAAATATTGGCTGCGCTCGAAGATGTCCACCAGGCGCCCCGCGAGCAAAGCGTCCGCATCCAGCCGCGCGAGCCATTTGGGATCGTCCGCCATTTTCTCCAGGAAGAGTTCGAAGCGTTCCCGGCCGCGGTTCAATTTCGCGCGCGCCAGCGTGGCAGCCAGTTGCGGCGCGCATTGCTCCAGATAGCGGCTGAGGTTGTTGGGAGCCGCCGGCGGAAGGTCCAGATCGAGCGGTTGCCAGCGGTCGTGGCCGGTACCGTCGCCATCGGACACCGGGATGTAGTACATGGGCTTGCGCGCCAGGATGACCCGGGCATACATCTCGCGCACGTTGCCCAGATGCTCCTCCAGCCGCACCTGGAGCGATTCGGCGGTAAGCGGATCTCCGGATTCCGGGGGCATCTTGCGCGCCAGGATGTCCAGTTCGTCCGGCTGCGGCGGCAGCGTGTGGGTCTGGCGGTCATCATAAAACTGCAGGCGGTGCTCGATGTGGCGCAGGAACTCGTAGGCCGATGCCAGGCGCGCATATTCGCTGGCGGAAAGCAGGTTCTTGTCGTGCAGGCGGGAGAGGGCAAAGAGCGTGCCGCCGTGCCGTACCCAAAGCTCCCGTCCTCCATGCAAGCGCTGCAGGCATTGCACCAGGAACTCGATATCGCGAATGCCGCCGGGCGCCAGCTTGATGTCCAACCCGGAGTGCACACGCTTGGCGGCCAGTTTCTCGCTGATCCGCTCGCGCGCCTCGGATACCGCTTCCACGGCGCGGAAATCGAGGGTCGTCGAGTAGATCAGCGGCTCGACGAATTCCAGGAGTTCGCGGCCCAGGGGCAGATCTCCAGCGCACACCCTGGCTTTGATCAACATCTGCTTTTCCCAGTCGCGCGCGCGCTCCTGGTAGTAACGTTTCGCGCCCTCCAGAGAAATGCAGACCTCGCCCAGGCGCCCATCGGGCCGCAGCCGCAGATCCACGCGGTAGCAGGAGCCGTCCGCGGTGTATGTGGAAAGCAGTTCCGTGTATTGATTGGCGACCTTCTTGAAGAATTCCTTGTTGGTAATGGCGCCCGGTCCGGCAGTTTCGCCATTACCCGAATACACGAACATCAGGTCGACATCCGAACTGTAGTTCAACTCCTGGCCGCCCAGCTTGCCCAGCGCGATCACGGCAAAACCGCAGGGCCGCGGCTGGCCATCCGGCCCCTGAAAAACCGGCTCGCCATGACGCGACGCCAATTGCCCGCGAATCTGGCGGTACGCGAAATCCAGAAGCGCGTCGGCCAGGTTGGAAAGCTCGCCGGTGATATCCGCCAGTGCGGCCAGGCCCAAGACATCGCGCAGCAGGATGCGCAGCGACTGGCGCCGGCGGAAGCGCGCCAGCAGTACGGGCGCCGGCACATCCGGGCCTTCGGCGGCGCGGAATTGCAGCAGGCGTTCCGTGAATTCCTCGGCCGAGAGCATGCGGTGCAGATCGCCTGGATCGGCGGCCTGCAGCATCCACTCGGGCCGCCGCAGGACGGCTTCGGAAAGGAACCGGCTGTAAGAGAAGGCTGTGATCAGGCAACGCAACGCGGCAGGCGAACTGGAGATGCGGTTGAAAGCCGCGGGAGAATCCTGGCGCAGCCGCTCCAGGAAATGGAGCGCCTCGTCGGGATCGGGGACGGATGCCAGCAGCGACTGGATGCGCGCCGCGATGCGTTCGGGAATGCCGCCACCCAGGCGCGCAATATCTTCGCGCGCGCGGGACGGATTACGAAATTCAACGGCGTCCAGCAGATGCTGCATTCGGGATCGGGCAAACGGGGCCCTCACACAGATTATAGCTTCCGCAGGCGGCGGCCACTCACTCCCCGGTGAAACCGTATTCCCGGGCCTCCATGCAGTTGCGACGAAATAACTGGCGTCACAAGCCTGACCGTATCCCTGGCCCGGCGTAAATCGAAATGTCATTGCTCACAACGGGTGGCCTGAGTTCGAGTGCAGGCTCATTTCTCCAATGGTCCTCCCCGAACGGACCCGTCCGGAGTTTTGGCGTTCAACGCCCCGTCGGTCGGCCCTTCCCCAAAGAACGGTTCAAAGTTGTGCAGCACGATCTCCTGGCCGGAAGCGGTCAGCATGTACACCACGCCCACGCTGGTAGCGCCGCCCGCGTACGTCGTCCCGTACAGATTGCCGGACGAATCGAACGTCACTCCGTCATAAGGGTTGGCGCCATCGGTTCCGCCCGTGAAGCTGTAGAGCACCGTCTCCTGCCCCGCCGGGCTTACCTTGTACACTACGCCCGCGTTCGCCGTCCCGCCATAGTACGCCGTACCGTACAGGTTGCCGGCTGCATCGAGGACCACTCCGGCGTATGGGCTGCCTCCGTCGGCTCCGCCGGTGAAGGCGTAGAGTACCGTCTCCTGGCCGGACGCGCTCACCTTATACACTACGCCCTTGCCCGAGGCGCCGCCGCCGAATGTGGTGCCGTACAAGTTGCCCGCGGAGTCCAGCGCCACGCCGGCATACGGGGTCGCCCCGTCAGTTCCGCCGGTGAAGCTGTGCAGCAACTTGTAGCCCGGCTTGCCCAGTTTGAACACCGTGCCCAGGCTCACCGTGCCGCCCTGATATGCGGTGCCATAGAGATTGCCCGCCGGGTCCTCGGCTAGGTTCCCATATGGGTTCGCCCCGATCGGGAAGCTGCCAAAGGTGTGGATCACCGTCTCGGTCGCCGCCTTTGCCGGCGCCATCGCCATCGCCACCGATAGTAACCATGGGAACCATCCGCCATTTCGCCCGATTCGCATGTCAAACTCCTCTGAAGCCACGCAGGGCTCGTCAAACTGGATTACAATTATGCTATTACGCCCGGAGCAGGGTGGCTGCCGGATGAAGGCTCTCTGCCGGAATGCCGATGTTCATATATGAATGAGCGCTTGCTTCCAGTGAGATAGATCTAACCTTCAGCAGGCTATCATTGACACTTCAAAACGGCCAGCCATTTTCGATTGATTTGTCCTAAGCCGTTCGCTCCCGCTAAAATGGAAGCGTTCGATGTCTGAGCTCTTCCGGTCATTTCTGCCTCTGCACAATCCGATCGGCTTCGGCGTCAGCGATTTCATCGAATTGGAAGTGGCGCTGCTGCTCGTCTTGCTGATCGTGGCCTACGACCGGCTGGGCGGCTGGGGGCGCAGGCTGGCGGCGCGTACCGGGTGGTCGATGCTGGCCCTCGCGATCCTGCCCATCGCGCTGCGCCTGGCCATGCTGGCGCAAGGTCCCGTGCCTACGCCCAACGGGTCGGATGACTTCGCGCACCTGCTGGCAGGCGACACTTTGCGGCACTTCCGCCTGGCCAACCCGCCGCATCCGCTGCACGCATTCTTCGAAACCATTTTCGTCCTGCAGGAACCCACTTACAGCTCGATCTTCCCGCTCGGGCAAGGCATCGCGCTGGCGCTTGGGCGTGCGGTTTTCGGCAGTCCCTGGGCGGGCGTAGTGCTGTCCGTCGCGGTGTTGTGCGCGTTGTGCTATTGGATGCTCCGCGCGTGGACGACACCCGGTTGGGCACTGGTGGGTGGATTGCTCGCGGTGATCCAGTTCGGGCCGCTGCGGTATTGGATGAATACTTATTGGGGCGGCGCGGTCTCGGCTATCGCGGGTTGCCTGGTGTTCGGTTCGCTGCCGCGGCTGCGCGCTCAAGGCCGGATGCGGGATGCCGTCTTCCTCGGCCTGGGAATCGGCATCCAACTGCTGACGCGCCCGTTCGAATGCGTTCTGTTGATCGCCGCGATTCTTCTCTTTTTTCTGCCTGCAGTGCGCGGCCCGCGCGACTGGCGCAAACTCGCGCGCGCGACGGCTATAGTCACTCTTACTATCTTACCCGCAATCGGGTTGGCCTTGTTACAGAACAAACAAGTTACTGGCAGTTGGACGACGCTTCCTTACATGCTGAGCCGCTATCGGTATGGGGTACCCACCACTTTCACAACTCAACCCAATCCGGTACCGCACCAGGAACTTACTACCAGCCAGCAGCGCGATTACGACGAACAGGCCGCCACGCACGGGCCTGGCACGGACAACTTACAGGAATATCTGGAGCGCCTGGCCGGCCGCGCGCGCTTCTATCGCTTCTTCTTCCTGCCACCGCTCTATCTTGTTCTGTTATTCGTTTTACCGTCCCTTCGCCAGTGGCGCCTTGTGTGGGTGGCCCTGGCGCTCGCGGTATTCAGTCTGGGGACGAATTTCTACCCTTACTTCTACCCGCACTACATCGCCGCCGCCACCTGCCTGTTCGTATTGGTGAGTGTCGTAGGACTGGAAAGGCTCAGCCGTGTAACCATCCGCGGGACGATGGCGGGGCAGGCCGCGGCCCAACTCCTCGTGTTTTTTTGCGTCACACAGTTCCTGTTCTGGTACGGCTTTCACTTCTTCGCGAATTCGAACGCATCCCTCGCCATGTTGCCATACGACACCTGGGATTACGTGAATCACGGCGATCCGGAAGGGCGCATCGCGGTGCGCGATCGGCTCGCGCAAGCCCCCGGGAAGCAACTCGTGTTCGTCCGCTACTGGCCGCAACACCGGTTTGGGGAGTGGGTGCAAAACGCTGCCGATATCGACGCGGCCCGAGTGGTTTGGGCGCTCGACCGTGGCGCGCCGGAGAATGAGAAATTGCAGCACTACTATCCGGACCGTACGGTTTGGTTATTGGAGCCGGACGCGCATCCGCCGAAGCTGGCGCCCTACCAGGAAGAACCTCCGCCCGAGCCCTCGCCGCCGCCGGCGAAGGAGCCCCATGAGAAACCTAGCCCGATACAGAACGGCATCCAACTGCTGCCGGTCCAATAAAGCGCTCGCTCCTTCATTTCGCAGCCGGCACTCGCAAGTTTCTGGCCGCCACGCTCGCCAGCAGTCCAGCCATCGCTAGATTCGCGGATGCGCACAACGGCATTTGCTCCGGCGCCTTGCGCAGGATATAGTGTTGCGCAGCAAGGCCGCCGGCCAGCGCTCCCAGCTTGATCGCCAGCGAGCCATAACCGAACTGCCCGCGAACGCGCACCAGCGGATTCATTTCGTTTTTCCCCCACGAACTGGCGGCATCCGCCGCGTCGGCGCCCGCCAGCATCGCCTGGCTGACACGCCAGGCCGCGCGCCAACGCGATCGTCTCTCGGCGCCGGATGCGGCCGGCAAGAGGAGCACGATGAAAAGAAGAAACACGGTCGTACGATGCACAACATCCTCCGCACAACTATTCGGCAGGTGGGGCCGAAAGCGTTAGGTGGGGACGCCGTTTGGGTCTGTTCGCCGCGTTACCATAATGCCTATGCGCGGCCTGGGACCCAATTTGTGACCGAAACCCTCGAGTTCGTCGTACGGCACGGCTACGCGCTGCTGTTCTTCTGGGTCCTGGCCGAGCAGGCCGCGTTACCCCTGCCCTCCGTACCCCTGCTACTGGCCTGTGGAGCCCTCGCCAAAGATGGCCGGCTCAGCCCGCACTGGATCGTCCTTTCTGGCCTGACGGCTTGTTTGATTGCCGATAGCTCCTGGTTCATGTTGGGACGCCGCCAGGGCGCGCGCGTGCTGCGCTTCATCTGCCGGATTGCGCTGGAGCCGGACTCCTGCGTCCGGCAAACCGAGACCGTGTACCTGCGCTACGGCAGCCGTTCTCTATTGGTTGCCAAGTTCGTACCGGGATTGAACGCCGTTTCCGCCCCGTTGGCCGCCATATCGGGCTTGAGTTTCAGCCGGTTCATCCTGTTCGACACCCTGGGCGCGCTGATCTGGATCTTGTCGTACACGGCGTTGGGCTACATCTTCAGCCGTCAACTGACGCAGGTGGGAGACTACGCGGCGCGCATGGGTGCGTGGGTAGCGCTGCTGGCCGCGGGACTGCTAGGCGCCTGGATCTTCTGGAAATTCGAGCAACGCCGGCGCTTCTTGAAGAAGCTCGCGGTAGCGCGTATCACCGCCGGTGAGCTGAAGCAGAAACTGGAAGCCGGCGAGGAGATCGTCGTGGTGGACGTCCGGACCGCCCTCGAGAGCGACGTGGACGCCGTGCCCGGAGCCCTGCGAATTCCCCTAGAGGAACTGGAGGTCCGGCACCTGGAGATTCCCCGCGATCGCGACATCGTGCTGTTTTGTAGTTGACCGAACGAAGCCTCCAGCGCCCGTGCGGCGCTGCTGTTGCAAAGACGGGGGATCGTGCGTGTGCATCCGCTTTATGGCGGCGTGGACGCCTGGCGCGCTCTCCGCGAGACAGCCTAGACACGCTTTTCTTCGCATACTCCTCAACGCGCGCGGCCGATTTTGCGTCAACTTTGTGAACAACCCGGAGGATTCATGAAACCAGTGGCCCTGTGGCTGCTCCCGATGACTCTGTGCGCGGGCCCGGCGCGCTACGCCCGCGTGGGCGACTTCGAGGGTACCGTTCAGGTGCAACTCCAGGCCGCCGACGATTGGCAGGCCGCGCGGCGCAATCTGCCCCTCCGCGAGTTGTCGTGGCTGCGCACGGAGGGCCCCTCGCGTGTCGAAATCGAATTGGACGAGGGCAGCATCTTGCGCCTGGGTCCCGAATCCCTCGTCGAGCTATCCGATTATACGCGCCTCTCCACCGGGCAGCGTATCACGCTCGTCTCCCTGGATCATGGAGTGGCCTACTTCGCCGGCGCGGCCGAGGGCAAGGATGCGCTGATGGCAGCGGTGCCCGGCGCGCAGGTGAGCGTTCGGCAAGGCGCGCGCCTGCGGCTGGAAGCACGCGATCCCTGGAGCCTGATCGCCGCCATGGATGGCGTAGCGCGCTTCTCCTCCCCCACGGCGGAATTCGATCTTGCGGAAGGCCAGATGGTGAAGCTGGACCCAGGCCATCCAGCGCGATTTTCTCTCAACCGCGAGATCCCGCCGCTCGACACCGACCGCTGGGCGAACGAGCGCGATAATGTGCTGCTTTCGTCCACATCCGCGGCGCATGTGCCGGGGCTGCGCGCGGGCCTGGCCGACCTGGATGCGTATGGCGTCTGGATCCAGTCCGGAGATTTCGGCGCCGTCTGGAAACCCAAAGTGACGGCCGGCTGGGCGCCCTTCCGCTACGGCAAATGGGCCTGGTACGACAGCCTCGGTTACACCTGGATCAGCGACGATCCGTGGGGCTGGCTGCCCTATCATTACGGCCGATGGATGCAACTGGAGGGTACCGGCTGGGTCTGGGCGCCGGGCGAGGGCGCCGCCTTTATGCCGGGCGCGGTGTATTGGCTGAAGAGCGCCAGGTTGGTGGGATGGGGCGCACTGGCGCCCGGTGAAAACTGGAAACCACCGGAATCCCCGCGCTTATATTTGAACGCGAATACGACTTACGCCAACTATACGGCGGCGGCGCTCGAAATCGATCCGGCGGACTTCGGCGCGCGGCCGAGGGAAGTTCCGGCGACTGCCGTATTCGCGCAAGCATTGCCTTCGCCTCCGTTTCCGGCATCCCGCCTGGACGCGTTCCGGCCGCCTTTGCGCGCCGGCAGCACGCGCGCCGTTTCGGTCTCGACCGACGCCGCGTTCGACGCTCCCCCGGATGCCCCCCGCGCCGACGCTACGGCAAGTCCCGGGCCTGCCGATCCGGCATACGCCAGCGGACAGCCCGCCGAGGCGCCAGTGGTCGTGGTGAGTGCGCCGCCCGTCGAGGTTCCGGTGGAAATCGATGTGCCAGTTCCGGTCTACACGGGCATTATCCTGGTCACTCCGCCCGGTTACAAAGGGACCTTTTCTCAGAATCCGGCTAAGCCGCCGGTTTCCGGTACGAATTCCGG
Source organism: Bryobacteraceae bacterium (assembly GCA_050011755.1). Taxonomy (GTDB): domain Bacteria; phylum Acidobacteriota; class Terriglobia; order Bryobacterales; family Bryobacteraceae; genus Bog-159. The sequence continues at coordinate 12,579 of JBEKIM010000096.1, forward strand.
TTCGAAGACGCCAGTGACGCGCGAGCCCAAGCCCAAGGTGCCGGATCCAGATAAGCCGGTAAGGTAGAGAGCCATGCACAGATTCGTGATATTTCCGTTGTTATTGCTGGGGGTGGCGCCGGTTTTTGGCGAGAATCCGCTGGTGGTGGTGGCGGCGGCGCGCGCCGGGCGCATCGAGATGTTCGATGCCGGGCTCGGGCCGATGGGCGCCATTACCGTCAACCCACTCCTCGAAAGCGTCAGCGCCAGCCCGGACGGCCGCCGGCTCTACATCGCGCAGGAAAGCGCCTTGGGATCCGGCACCTGTTGCGGGCTTTTCGCATTGGACCTCGCCTCCCAGCATATGTGTTTCCTGGCGGCGCCTGCACTGTTTGGCACGCCATCACCTGAAGGACGGTTTGTGTTCACGCAAGGCGACCAGGGCGTACAGATATTCGATGCCCGGACGTTGGCCGCTCTCCCAACGATGACGGCCTCCGGCGCTTACAGTTTGCAACCTTCACCGGATGGCCGATGGCTGCTGGGGGTGACGAATTCTCCCAAGCCGTCTTTGGATATCTTCGATTTGAAGTCCAGAACGCTGGCGCGTCAGTTCCCGGTTCCGGAGGGTCCCGTGACGGGCGCGTGGGCCGGCGACCGTTTTTACCTATTTAGCTATAGCGGCCGCGGAACGGGCAATCTCTGGGGTGTCAAGCCTGGGGACACGGAGTCGCCTCATTTCCGGCGGATCCAGTTGCCGGACATTTATAGCCGGTGCAACGAGCCGGCCCTGCTCATGCTTGCGGGAAGCGCGGACAAACTCTTTATGGCGGAGGGATTCGGATTCAAGCTGGATCGCCGGGGGGCTTGCCCGGATGCCCCATTGGGCGGGATCTTAGCGATCCAGCCAATCACGGGAAGCGTGACGAGTATCGCCGAATCGGTGCAGGTGAATCGCATGGCGGTCACACCCGACGGCCATGATCTGTACGTACTTGAAGCCGGCCGGCGCGGACGGAAGGGCAATACGGTGCTGCTGCATATCGATACCCGGACCGGCCTGGTCTTGCACACCATGCTTTTGGTGCCGGGCGAATGGAATCTGGCGCTGGCCCACATCCCATCTACCCTGATCCCGCATGGCAGCGTGCACGCCATCGCCTACTGCGGCCGCTGACCCCTGGCTGTGGTTTGATAGATCCAGATGCGGTTTTACAATCACGTCCCCGCACCGCCCCTGTCGGAGTTCGTCGAACTGCTCTGGTTGTACGAAGGATACCAGCAGCCGCACAAGAAAGAACGCCTGCTGCCGGACGGCTCCATGGAACTGGTCGTCAACCTGAACGAAGATCTGACGCGGGTATACGACCCGCACGATACCGGGAAATTCGAGACATTGTCCGGGTCGGTAGTGGCCGGGCCGCATTCGGAATTCTTCGTGATCGACACCGCCGAGCAGCATACCGTCGCCGGCGTGCATTTCAAACCGGGCGGCGCCTTCCCGTTTCTGGGAATGCCCGCCAGCGAGCTGCGCAATACGATGGTCTCGCTGGACGATTTGTGGGGCGCCCTGGCCGGCCAGTTGCGCGAGCGTCTGCTGCAGGCCGGCACACCGCGGGCTAAGTTTTGGATTCTCGAGCAGACGCTGCTGGCGCGAGCGGCGCAGCGCCTGGCGCGGCATCCCGCGGTTGCCTTCGCCCTGAACCAGTTTCACGAGGTGCCGCATACGCGCAGCGTCGCCGACGTAACCGGGCAGATCGGCCTGAGCGCCAAGCGATTCATTCAGGTATTCCACGAGCAGGTAGGGCTCACGCCCAAAGTGTTTTGCCGCATCCGCCGCTTTCAACGTGCCCTGCATCTGACGCGCAAAGGTCAGCCGGTGGATTGGGCCGCGGTAGCCGCGGAGTGCGGTTACTTCGACCAGGCACATTTCATCCACGATTTCCGCACATTTTCCGGAATCAATCCGTCCACCTATATCTCATACCGTACGGAACATCTCAATCACGTTCCGCTGCCCGAGTGAAAGGCCTTCAATTTTTTACAATACGAGCCGCCCCGCGTTCGTCGAAAATGGAGACATGGCAAACACAGTTAAGGCAATCCCAGAGGGTTCCGAGGGCGCTACCCCGTACCTGTCCGTAAAGGGCGCGGCGGACGCCATCGAGTTTTACAAGAAAGCATTCGGTGCGCGGGAAACCATGCGCATGGCCGGCCCCGATGGCCGTATCGGTCACGCCGAAATCACGATCGGCAAAGCCCACATCATGCTGGCCGACGAACATCCGGAAATCGACTTCCTGAGTCCTACCACGCTCGGCGGCTCTCCGGTCACGATCCATATTTACGTCGAGGATGTGGATGCGCTCGCGGTACAGGCGGAAGCCGCGGGCGCCAGGATCACGCGGGCGGTTGCGGATCAGTTCTATGGAGATCGCGCCGGCGTGTTTAAAGACCCGTTCGGCCACGTCTGGCATTTCGCCACGCATAAAGAGGACGTGTCGAACGAAGAATTGCAGAAGCGCGCCGCCGCCCTCGCGTCGGGAGGCAAGCCGTGAGCAAGCCCGCGCGGGCTACCATACCGTCACCCCGTACCTGATCGTTACGGCAGATCCGGCGGCCTGAAAGATCCGTTCGGGCTCGATTGGTGGGTCTGTAGCCAGGACGAGTAACTGCGAAGGGCGGAGATGCGTCCAGTGGAGTTGATGCGGATTCACCTCCTGTTGTTTATCGCACAGATCTTCGCGCTGCAAGCCGGAGCGGAAGATGTTGTCCTGAAGATTCCACCGGTTAAAACCTCGCTGGACTTCAAAGGCCAGACGGTTGGAATCACTACCTGGGGATCCGTCTCCAATGGCCCGCAAGGGCCCTTGAAATTGACGCTGACGGTGGATTTGAGCGATCTGCAGAACAACATCGGGCCGCTGCTCGCCTCGCAGTTGAACAGATCCGACCGCTGCGGCGAGCGGCTGTCTGTGGAGAGCGCTACACTTTCGCCCGCCTCTCCGGCCGCGGTCCTGACCGCCCACGTACATTACGAGCGATGGGCCTGCGCAAAGGCTTTCGGCCGCGACATCGCAAAGCGGCTGGTGGGCGGTAACGCCGTCGTTACCGTGAAATTGACTCCATCTGGCGGAGCGGATGGAGTCTCGATGGGCTCGGAGGTGCAAAAGATCGACGCCGACGGGTCCCTCGGCGAGGCGCTGCGCTCCGGTTCTTTCGGCGCGGCCGTGAAAGAAAAGATTGCCGGCGGCGTGGAATCTTCTCTGCGCAAGGGATTGGATCTGAAGGCTGCGCTGCCGCCCCAAGCCGCGGGCGCCGCTACGCTCCAGGGTGCGCAGTTCACCGCCGGACCCGACGGGCGCCTATGGTTTTCGGTGGATGGCGCGATCCACATTACCGCCTCGCAACTCCAGTCGTTCAATGCAACACGACCCTAAGCGTGCAGGCTGGTACCCCAGTACCGTTCCGGCATCTCACGTTTGAGATGCTTTGGTATAGTTGATGTCATGAAAAACCACCTGAGCCGCCGCGCATTTGTAGAGAAGTTCGGAATCAGCGCGGCCAGCGGGGCGGCGCTCTCCCAACTTCTTAGCGGGAGCGCCAGGGCGCAGAACGCCTCCAGTATGTTCGACGACCCGCCAGGCGCCAGCCCGTGGACTCCGCCGGCCAAGCTCAAGAACCCGAATATTCTGATCGTCATGGTCGATCAGATGCGCTGGCCCACCTGGCTGAATAACAGCCAGATGACCGTGCTCAAGAATCAGATCCTGCCGAATGTTTTCGGGAAGCTGCGCGACAGATCGTACGTTTTTCAGCAGTACTACACCGCCGCAACCGTCTGCACCGCGGCCCGCGGCACGCTGCTGACCGGTCTTTACGCGCCGCAGACGGCGATGTACGTGGGTGACGGCGAGCAGTTCGGGACCGCGCCGAACCTGGATCCCGCATTTGCCACCTGGGGCACGGCATTGGCCGCTCTGAACGCGGCTTATAGCGGGAACCTCTGGTGGTTTGGTAAATGGCACCTATCGACATGCACGGGTTCCACGCCCCTGGCGCCCTATCATTTCAACACCAGGACTTATCCGGGCGGAGCCGCCGGCAACCCCGATCCTACCGGAGCCACGAACGAAGGGTCGAACGGCGGCCTTTTCGGAAACCAGGTCTACGCGAGCGACGCGGACATCGCCGGCGATTTCGTATCATGGCTGGGAACCGATGCGCCCGCAACTCCCTGGTGCGCCACGGTGAGCCTGGTGAACCCGCACGACATCGTGGACGCACCGGGATGGACGGTGCCGCCGGTTCCGCCGCCCAGCCTGCCTTCGAAGTCCGTATATTTCCAGCCCCCTCCGTTTCCTCCCCCGGGCATGCCGGCGGTATACAACGTCAATCCAAACCCCTGGAACTTCGAAGACCTCACCACGGTAACCGATAAGCCCAGCGTGCAATACCGGTTCTGGGAGAACGAAAACTACGAAGTCGGATCGGTGACCAACTGGGTCAAGTTCCTGAATCAGTATTTTTGGTTTCAGGGCCTGGTGGACCAGCAAATCGGAGCCGTGCTGACTGCCCTCGACAATTCCGAGTACCTGGACAACACTATCGTCATCTTCCTGGCGGACCATGGCGAATACGGAGGATCGCACGGCCTGCACGACAAGGGCTATGCGGCCTACGACGAATCCCTGCACGTTCCACTGTACGTACATATGCCGGGACAAAACACCAGCATCCCCATGAACCAAATGTGCTCCAGTGTGGACTTTTTCGGGTTGCTTTGCGACTTCGCGACCACCGGCGGCGGGCTGTGGCGGAAGAGTTATCCGAATCTGGCCGGGCGCCAATCCCTCTGGAACTTCCTCTACCAGAATATTGCGGAGACGCGCATTTCGTCGGCGCTCGGCGTGCCATATATATTCCACACGTGCGACCGGACCTCTCCGCAAGATCCCAAGTTCCATATCGTCTGTCTGCGCACCAAGACGAACCCGGCTAATACCGCGCAGCCCGGCGCAAAACTCG
>JBEKIM010000097.1:0-17505 GCA_050011755.1 Bryobacteraceae bacterium
GCCCAGCTCGTCGGCCGCATAGTTGACGGTGACGCCGGAACCCAGCTCCTCTTTGATGCCCTGCAGGGGCGTGACGGCGTAAGGAGGCGTGCCCCCATACCAGTCCCAATGGACAGAGTCGGCAAGGGGACCGATCACGGCGATGGATTTGAGCGATTTCTTGTCGAGCGGAAGAAAGTTCTTGTCGTTCTTCAGAAGAACGACCGATTCGAAGGCGATCTGCCGGGAAACTCCGCGATCCTTGTCCGTGTTCCAGGGCTCGGGCGAATCTTTGATTTTAGAATATGGGACCAACTCCGGCGGATCGAGCAGTCCCAATTTAAGGGCGACTCCGAACTTGAAGCGGAGCACTGCGTCAATGTCGGCCACCGTCAGGGAGCCGTCTTTGAGAGCGGCTTTGGTCTCGTCGGCGTACCTGTCGAGGAATTGATTGATGCCGGATTTCAGGCAGGCTACCACGGCCGCTTCCTGGTTGGGGAACAGGTGCCGCGAATCGACCAGGATCTTGACGGCTCCGCCATCGCTGGAGAGGACTTCGACGCCCCATTTGTCGCGCAGGATACTGCGCAGAATGGGATTAATGGCCATAGCCGTACCGTTCCACGCGTTGTACGAGGCCATCACGGCACGCGCCCCGCCTTCGAGGAAGCCCATACGGAAAGGGAGAGAGTAATACTCCCAGAACAGGCGATCGTCGAAATCGGAAGACGAGACGTTGCGGTGGTCCTCATTGCTGTTGGCGAGGAAGTGCTTGAGCAGCGCGGCGGCCTGCCAGTATTTGGGGTCGTCACCCTGGAGGCCTTTGATAAACGCCACGGACATGGTCCCATTGAAGAATGCGTCTTCGCCGTAGACTTCCTCGGAGCGGCCCCATCGCGGGTCGCGTGCGAGATCGGCCTGGGGGCCCCAGAGCATGAGGGCCTGGCGGTCGTACTTCGGAGTCTGGGTGATAAAGCGGGCTTCATAGCCCTCGACGGCGCCGGCCTGGCGCACGAGTTCGGGGTCCCATGTCTCGCCCATTCCGGGAGGCTGCGGGAACTGCGTGGTGGTGATGGGCTGGTGCGATCCGCGGGGTTCGCGCTGCACGACCCCGTGAATGCCTTCGGAGCTACCGATATTTGGAACGCCCAGCCGGGGGACGCCGGTGCGCGTTCCCAGGCAGGCGATCTTCTCCTCCGTGGTCATGAGCGATAGAAGGTTGTCGATGCGCTTCTCGGGCGGAAGGTTTGGATCGTCGAAAGGATAGGGAGGTTGTTGCGCAACGGCGGGAGCGAGCAGCAGAACGGAAAAACAGAGTACAAAGTGGCTTTTCATCATTTGAGTTGGCTTGGGGGACCCAAGCACCCCAAGCACCCCAAGCTTATCAGAATGGATGTGGGATCATTGATGAGTCATGGAAGCTCTGAATGGCCCGCAGCCTGCACTGGGCCGGATTTTCGGCAGCGATTGGACGATTGCAAATATTGCGAAACTGCTGCGTTTCAACGCCGGCCAGGACTTCGTGCGCGCCGGCCCGCTGGTAGGCGGCCTGCGGGAGATCAACGAGAACTATCTGCGCAGGACATCGGCCAGGCACCTTCCTTCCAATGTCACGGTCACGTTCAGGCGCGACCACGCCGGCGGCCGGCTTGCCGGGATCTGCTTCGCCACAGTCGACCGTTACCTTCCGTGGGACGATGCCGTGGCCGAGGAGTGGCTGGCGGCTCTGTTCCTGCAGGATCGTCCGCGCGTGCGCGAAGTGACCGAATCCGCCACCCAACCGGCCACGGTCCGGCAGTTCAAGTTGGTAGGATAAGCCGATTATGACTCGAAGATGCTTCCACTACGGCTCTATTGGCCTTGCCTTATTATGGGGCGCCTCGGCCGGCTCAATCCTTCGCGGCCAGACCAAGCCGTCTTTTGAGGCTGCAGCGGCCAAGCGCATCATCACGCCCGATCCTCTATTGCCGATCAGCGGCGGGATGGGTGCGCCTTCGCCGGCAAAGTCCAGGCAGGGCGACCTGACCGCGCGCGCCATGGTGTTTCGCGCCGGGGGCGAAACCGTGGCCGTCGTCAGCGTCGATCTGCTCGGCTTTCCGTCCGTGTTGGGAGATCGTGCCCGGGCGCTGGTGCCCCGCCTCGCGCCGGAGAGCATTCTGATCGGCTCTACACACACCCACAGCGCGCCCGACTGCTATGCCTACCCCGACGGTAGGGGAGGGCACACCGGATCGCTTGCGTACATGCAGTTTGTGTCCGAGCAGGTGGCGGCGGCGATCAACGAAGCGCTGGACCAGTTGCGGCCCGCCGAGTTGCGGGTGGCCTCGGGCGAAGCCAAAGGCAAGATCGCTTATAACTATTACGCTCCCGACTTATATGACCGGCGCGCCGGAGTCCTACAGGTTAGAGGACTGGACGGGAAACCCATCGGGACTTTGGTGAACTACGCGATTCATCCCGAGGTGATGGGGAGCGAGCAGGGCATCCTCAGTCCCGATCTGGTGGGCCCTCTCTACGATCGCCTGGAGAAAGCGGCGGGCGGGATCGCGGTGTTCATGAATAGTGCGCAAGGCGGTATGGTAACGGCCGACAACCGCAACCTGGACCAGCCGCCCAGGGACGCTGCGCGCGCCTATTGGACGGACAGCCGGACGTGGGCGGAATGCGAAAGGATCGGCGGGCTGTTGGCCGCGGAATCGCTGCGCATCGTCGATTCCGCGGCCTGGCAGAAGAGCCCCAGGGTCCACAACGATTCGATGGAAGTGCGCTTCCCCGTGGAGTCGGCCGAGATGTGGCAGGTGGTGGAAGGCTCGCCGCTCAAGTATCCGCATGGCCCGGACCGGACGGTGGGAGCGCGCGTGAACCTGGTCGATCTCGGCAATGCGCAGATCCTGACCATCCCAGGCGAGGCGCTGCCGAACATCGGTTTTTATCTGAAGCGCCACATGCGCGGCGAGCACAATTTCCTCTTTGGGCTCACCAACGACGCTTTCGGATACATCTTGACGAAGGTCGACTTCGGCAGCTTTCAAGCCTACAGATATGTCTCCCGGGTCTCGTTGGGCGAGATGACCGGCGAAATCTACATGCAGCACGCTATGGAACTGATCGCGAGGAATGCGAAATAGCCGGCCGGCGAGTTGGTATAGTGGAATCTGCAATGCAGGTTGCATCCCGTCCGCGGAAAGGGACTATCCCACCTGAGCCAGTTATCGCGTAACGAGCATCGACTTCTCTTCTGCCCGTAAAGCGGACACCGGGCCACAGAAAGAGGAGCTATGTCTCGTCAGTTACCCGAAAAACCAAATCTGGAGTATCTCAAGAAGCAGGCCAAAGCCCTTCAGCGTAGTACAGAAGGCGGCAGACTGGCCGACGCGCAGCGGGCGCTTGCCCAGGAATATGGATTTCCCAGGTGGGCGGATCTGAAGGCGCACGTCCAGGCCCTGGCGCTAAGTCCGGCCGAGGCGCTAAAGGCGGCGGTGTGCGACATGGACGCGGCGCGCGTGCGCGAGGTATTCACCGCGCACCCTGAACTGCGGGCTCGAATCGACGATCCGCTGCCCGATTACGGCCCTGGTCAACATGCGTTATTCGCCGCGGTGCAGCGCAGCGATCGCGCGACGATCGAGGTGCTGTTACAGGCCGGCGCCAATATAGGGAAGCGCACCGAATCGTGGTGCGGCGGATTCGGCGTGCTGGACGAGTGCGAACCGGGCCTGGTGGAATTTCTGATCGCACGCGGCGCGGTACAGGACGCGCATTCGGCGGCGCGATTGGGTTTTATGCCGAAGCTGCGCGAGTTGGTCACCGCCGACCCGAGCGTGGTCCAGGCACGGGGCGGGGATGGCCGAACGCCGCTGCACTTTGCTTCCACGGTGGAGGTTGCGGAGTTTCTGCTAGCAAACGGGGCGGACATCGAGGCGCGCGATCTGGAACACGAATCGACTCCGGCCCAGCATATGCTGCGCGTGGAGCATGCGCGGCATTATCCGCGGGATCGCCAGGATGTCGCGCGTTATCTGGTGGCTAGGGGATGCCGGACGGACATTCTGATGGCCGCCGCGCTGGGCGACGTGCAACTGGTGCGGCGGCACCTGGACCACGACCCCGCTGCGATCCGCATGCGTGTCTCGGAGGAGTGGTTCCCGAAGCGGGATCCGCGCGCGGGCGGCGCCATTTACATCCGGACTCTTGGCCCCCACCGCACGGCGCACACGGTGGCGCGCGATTTCGGTCACGAAGATGTTTTCCGGTTGCTGACGGATCGGACTCCGGAGGATTTGAAGCTGTCGCTGGCATGTGAGCTGGGCGATGAAGCGGTGTTTCGCGAGTTCCTGTCGAAGCATCCGGATGCGCCAAAAACGCTCTCCGAGGCAGACCGGCGAAAGCTGCCGGATGCGGCGCAGAGTAACAACACGGAAGCGGTGCGGCTGATGCTGGAGGCGGGTTGGCCGGTCGATACCGCGGGTAACATGGGCGCAACGGCCCTGCATTGGGCCGGATTCAACGGAAATGCGGAGATGACCCGCCAGATTCTGCGATTTCACCCGGCATTGGAAATGAAGTCGAAAGAGCAGGAGAGTACCGCGCTCGGGTGGGCCGTATTCGGGTCCGGGAATGGTTGGCATCGAGAGAGCGGAGACTTCGCCGGAACGGTTCGGGCGCTGCTCGAAGCTGGGGCGTCCGTACCGCCGCACGCGGAGGAACTGGAGCCCAGCGAAGCGGTGCTGGAGGTGCTGCCATGACCGCGAAGGTGCGCCCGCTTTCCATAACTCTGCTGGCATGCCTATATATCGCGGTGGGTGCGATAGGGTTCGTAGCCCATTTCGGTGAAATCCGCGCGGAAAATGCGTTTCGGTACGACGGCATCTGGATCGAGGTGGTCGAGGTCCTGGCGATTGTATCTGGCGCATTTATGCTTCGCGGCCACAACTGGGCGCGTTGGCTGGCAATCGCCTGGATGGCATTCCACGTGGTTCTGAGCGCTTTTGGCGCGCTCCACGAACTCGCCATCCACGCCGTCTTCTGTGCGGTGATCGTCTGGCTGCTTTTTCGTCCCGACGCGCGGCAATATTTTCGCGGCGTTTCGCCCTAACGATGAAACACAAGCGGATTGAGTTCACTGGCGGCGAGATCCCCGGGCCTTAGACCGGGCAGCCAGCGCTCCAGATCGCGCCGCCGATTGAAGTTGTCGGGCTCTTTCACCCTGGCTCCGTCGGCGTACCAAATCACGGTCATGGCTTCGCGGGTGCGATCCGTAGCATTGGGCGGCGCACCGTGCAGGGTCCAACCATAGTGGAATGTGGCATCGCCTGCCTGCATGGCGGCGCCAGGGACAATTCTGTAGCCGCGGCCGCGAATGTACTCCTCGAACTTCTGCTCCGAGTCGTCGCCGATCGGCATGTCGCCAAGGTAACCGTCCCGGTGGGATCCGGAGGCAAACCGCATGGTGCCCATTTCGGGGGAGACACCTGTCAGCGGCATCCACATCGTGATGGTTTTGTCCGTGTCCAGGGGCCAGTAGTGCTGGTCCTGGTGCCAGGGAGTGATGCCGCCGCCCGGCTCCTTAAGCAAAGCCTGATCGTGATAGACCCGGACGCCTTCCGCATCCAGCAGATCTGCTGCGATTTTGGCGAATCGCCCGGCCAGGACAAATTGCCGCACGCCTTCGTCCTTGGGCCACAAGTTCAAGCCCTTCAGGAACGCTCTGCCGTATGTGTCGCGATTCTCGAGCGGAGTCCGTTCCGCTCCGAACTGCTCGCGGGCCGCCAGGATCACCATCCGGTAAGCTGCGACTTCTTCCGCCGAGGCCACATTCCGCAGGAGGATATGGCCGTTGCGTTGGAATTCATCGATCTGCTCAGGCAGGAGACCGTATTCAGAAGTCAGATCCGCTGTGGGTCGGGTAATCATAACCGCGGCCGCCTTTCAGCGGAACCACCGGCAGGGCCAGCCGGGGCCGGACAGAATTGGCCGCCCTCCAATTGAGAGGGGAGGCTCATGAGCAAATCTCCTTTACGTCGAACCGTTCCGCGCCTGGCGCGGCCTCAACCGGATAGATCTCCGGACGCACTTGGGTCGCGCTGAGATAGACGTCCGCGGCCACCGCGCAGAAATCGGCCGTGCGCGCGGCATCCACCATGGCTACCATACAACCACCGAATCCCGCGCCCGCCTGGCGTGCGCCGATCACGCCGGGAGCCGCCCGCATTGCGCCCAGCATGGCTTCCATCGCCGGAGAACAGATCTCATAAAGGTCCCGGGCGCCCGCAAACGATTCGGCGCAGAGTTGAGCCACAGCCGGCCTGTCGTCCGCTGCGAGCGCCCGAGCCAGTGACTCGGCCCGCACGTTCTCCGCGACGATAAACTCGCAACGCTTGGCGACCGGTCCGGTGAGCCTGCGATACGCGGCCGCCAGCATCTCCGGTGTCACATCCCGCAGAGCGCTGACGCCCAACGCGGCGGCGCCCTGCTCGCATTCGGCCCTGCGTTGTGCGTATTCGCTGCCCGACAGCCGGCGTGGGCTCATGGTGTTGCACACCACCACCCGGATCCCGTCCGCGATCTTTACAGCGCGGGTCGAGAGATCGCGGCAGTCGAGAAGCAGCGCACATCCCGCGTGGCCCAGGCACGACGAAAACTGATCCAGAATGCCGCATTTTACGCCGACGAACTCGTTCTCGGCCTTCTGGCACAACAGCGCCATCCGTTCCGGAGCCAGGCTCCAGCCGCCCAGCGCTGCGAACACGGTAGCCATCGCGCATTCGAGCGCGGCCGATGAACTCAGCCCGCTCTCTAATGGAACCGTGCTATGGATCGTCGCATCGCAGCCGGTTACTACGAGCCCTTCGCGCTGCAGGGTTGCGGCGACGCCGCGCACATAATTGCACCACCGGGATGCGGGGACAGCCTCGATCCGGTCCAGCCGGAACTCGTCCTCCGCGTCGAGGTTCATCGAGTATACACGGGCAATTTTGTCGTTCCGGCGCCGGGCGGCGATCCAGGTGTCCCGGCTGATGGGCAGCACCAGCACGAAGCCTAAGTTGTAGTCCGTGTGGCTGCCCATCAAATCCACGCGTCCCGGGGCGCGGGCCCATATTTCCGGCTCATTTGCGTATCTCTGACGGAAACACGCGGCCACGGCCAGGGCGCGCGCCCGCGGATTCGCGGGCCAGTCAGCCGCTTTGGTCGAAAGCATCCAGCATTGCCTCCACGTTCCGGGGCGGGATGTCGGATTGCATCCGGTGCGAAGGCCCCAGCACCAGGCCCGTCCCCTCCGGCGCCAACGCGCGGGCGCAAGCCAGGGTGGCGGCCCGCACCTGCTCCACGGTTCCACCCGGCAGCACGCCCTGCGTCGAGATTCCGCCGTAAAAACTCAGTTTGGATCCATACTCTTTCCGCAGCCACGCGTGGTCCAGCACTTCCGGCTGCACCGGATTCAGTGTGGTCATCCCGATCTCCACCAGATCCGGCAGAATCGCGCGGATGTCCCCATCGGAATGCAGGATCACGGGAAGGCCCGCATCGGTAAAAATCGCAAATAGCGTTGCCAGGCGCGGTTTGATCAATCTCCGCCATAAACGCGGCGAGAACAGCATGGCGCGCTGGGCGCCGTAGTCGTCGCCGAAATAGCCGCCGGCGACGCCCGCCGCGACGAATCTTCTTGCGAGCGCAGCCTGAATCTCCGTGATGCGGTCGAGCAGTTCCGCGACCCACTCGGTGCGTTCGAGCATATCCATCAGCAATTGATCGAATCCGCGCAGCGACCATGCCCGTTCAAAGAGACACATCCCGATATTGGGCGCGATGAAGTGGTTCGCCCCATCCCGGAGAATGGCCTGACGGGCGCTGTTCAGAAGTGCCGCTTCGTTTGGATCGGGCCACGCGTAGCGGTCCAGGTCAAGCGAATCTTTCAAGGGTGCAAAGGAATGCCAGTAACCCTCTGTGCGGGTATCCCACCCCGCACCCCACCAGTCGAACGCGATCGACCCGTCCGCGTTCGTGCGGCGAGCGTGGTCGATATCCACGCGCAAAAGGTGATTGCCCAGGCGCGCCGGAAGGTCGGACTCGCTGACTCCGAAATGCGCGGACAGGAGCCGTCCCATCGCCGGCGTATAGTTGGTTTGGGTGGGCAGCCGGTCAATCGGCTCGCGCCTGAGAGCGCGCAGAATGCGTTCCCTCTTCGACAACCCGTCCGGCTTCGAATCGTGCATGCCAATTACCAAAAAATCAGATTCAAACATACGAAGACGATAGCCACCAGCCCCGCCGCGAAGATCGGCCGGCGATACATCGGAACGTCCTCTTCAGATGGCAGCGATCCAAATCCGTAAACCAGGCCCTGCAGTTCCGAGGCCGGTTTGGGCTTGGTGGCCAGGCTCACCAGAATCGTCACCAGAACGCAGACCAGCCAGGACCAGATGAACCTGTACAGATTCTCGGCCATGGGCCTGGCATCCGAAGACAAAGCGAGAATCGCCAGCGCCTGGGGATGGAGTTTTACCACCAGCCAGAGCGCCACAGACGATAGCGTGCCCGAAAGCAGCCCCCAGAATCCTCCAGCGGGACTGGCCCGTTTCCAGAGCATCCCGACGATCACCGTACCGAACAGGGGAATGATGAAGAAGCCGAACAATGCCTGCACGTAATCCATGATGCTGGCGAATTGCATCACGAGATAGGCCGCGCCGATGCTTGCGGTGAGGCCAATGACCGTGCACCACCGTCCGATACTGAGACATTTCGCATCGTCCGCCGCCCGGTTGAACAGCGGGCGATAAATATCGTAAGTCCACACCGTGGCGAAGGCGCTGATGTTTCCCGCCATTCCGGACATAAAGCCGGCAATGAGCGCGGTTACGCCGATGCCCAGGAAACCGGGGCCGAGATAGCGCGCCATCATCAGCGGCATCACTTCGTTAAAGCTATGGCCGCCGGTGGCCAGGGCCTCCGCCTCCCCGGTCAATTTCATCGGCAGGACGGCCAGTCCCAAGAGGCCGGGCAGGATGACGATCGCCGGTAGCAACATTTTGAACGCGGCGCCGATCGTGGTGGCGATCTTCGCCGACCTCAAATCCCGTGCAGCCATCACCCGCTGCACAACCAGGAAATCGGTGGTCCAGTAGCCGAAGGCGCCGATGAAGCCCAGGCCGAAGACGATCCCGGTCCAGTGCACGCCCATCGGGTTGTCGGCCGCCGCGCCCATATTCCGCCACATATGCGTGTATCCCTGGACGGGCACGCGTTCCGCGATGCGCGCCAGCATGCCTTTCCAGCCGCCGGTTTCGATCAGGCCCAGGATGGGGATGGAAACGGTGCCGGCCCAGATTAAAACGAATTGAACGACTTCGTTTACGATCGCGGAGAGCAGGCCTCCGAGCGCTACATAAACCCCCACCGTGACGGTGGAAACCAGAATACTGAAATTGATATTCCAACCGACGATCACCTTCATGACCACGGCCATCGAATACATATTGATCCCGCTCATCAGCACAGTCATGGCCGCGAAAGATAAGGCGGATAGCAGCCGCGTACCTTCTCCGTAGCGCAGGTTCAGATATCCGGGCACGGAGTGTGCCTTGGATACGTAATAAAACGGGATCATGACGAGGCCGAGAAACAGCATCGCCGGGACCGCTCCGATCCAATACCAATGGGCGGCCAGCATGCCGTATTGATAAGCCGCGGCAGACCAGCCCAGCAGTTCCAGCGTGCCCAGGTTGGCCGCGACGAAGCTCAGGCCGGCTACCCAGGAACCCACTCCGCGGCCGGCAAAGAAGAAGTCGTCGCTGGCGCGGACGCGCCGCTTCAAGTACACACCGATCCCTAACACCAGCGCGAAGTATAGGCAGATGACCGCGAGATCGGCCGGCGCCAGCGCCAGCAGCCGTGCAGGTCCACCGGTTTGCGCGGCCGCCAGATCGCTATTTGAAGCCGCGCCGATGGCGAGCAGGGCGGCAACCCGCGGTGTGTGCAAAGTTTCTCTCCGGCGGCCGGCGATACGTTCCAAATAAGAACCTATCATCTATGGCGTGAGCTTGTATCGGTCCCGCGGATACAGAACGGCCTGGCGAACATTCGGAAGGTTGAGCACCTGGCACGTTAAGCGTTCGAGTCCAATGGCGAATCCGCCATGCGGCGGCATTCCCAAATCGAACATCGCCAGATGGCTCTCAAAGTTCGCGGGCTCAATGGACCTGGAGCGCAGTGCCGCCTCCAAATCCTCGCGGAGATGCAGCCGCTGTCCCCCCGTCGTGATTTCGAGTCCCTGGAACAAAAGATCGAAACTGGCGGCTGCGCCGCGCGGCCCCCGCGGAGCGGTGTAAAAAGGGCGGGCCGCCAGAGGGAAGCCGAGGACAAAGACGGCGGGAATCCCGGTCTCTCGCGCGGCTCGTTCGCAAAGCTGCCGCTCCGCCTCGGGATCCAAGTCGTCTACCAGGCCGGTGCGTCCAAACTCGGCATGCAGCATTTCCAGGCACGCGTCGAACTCCCAGCACGGAACTTCAAGCATCGACGGAAGCAACTCGTTTCGATACTTTCCGATGGCATCCCCATACTTCCGGTTGAGGTTTTCGAACATGTCGGTGAGCAGTTCACGCTCGAACTGGATTACGTCCTCCGGCCCGTCGATGAAGCCGAACTCGACGTCCAGCGAATAGTACTCCGTCAAGTGGCGGCTGGAAGCGTGTGGCTCGGCGCGATAAACGTGACCGGTCTCATAGACGCGCTCCAGCCCGGCGACGCCGTGTTCCTTATAAAACTGAGGGCTCTGCGCGAGATAGGCCGCGCGATCGAAGTACTTGATCTCGAAGAGATTGCTGCCTCCTTCCGTCCCGCCGGAGACGATCTTCGACGTTACAATTTCTGTAAAGCGGCGGCGGTTTAAGGCATCCCGAAAAGAGCCGAGGATGGCAGCTTGTATGCGAAAGACATCGCCCACGGATTCGGTGCGCAGCGACAGTGGCCGGTATTGAATGAGCTTCTCCAGGGCAATCGATTCTACCTGTGACGCGGACTGGAAGGGGAGGTTTTGCCCGGCGCGGTTCAACACGCGAAGCTCGGAGATATCCACTTCACAACCGGTTTTCGAGCGCGGCTCAGCCCGCACGCGGCCGCGGATCTCGACGACGTCTTCGACTTTGAGCTGGTAAGCCCTGAGCGCCTCCGAGGAGATCACGCACTGGGCCTCGCCGCTACAGTCCCGCAGAATCACGAAGGCCGTCTTACCCAGGATGCGCAGCCGATACACCCATCCCCGGAGCCGCACCTCGGCCGGCACTACTTCGGAAAGGGAGTCGATGAAGATACGCCGCAGTGCTGTGGTCGCCATGCAAATTCCTCGAAACGAAATTTGCTGGAACCGCGATATGCGGCGGTGCCATCCAGCTTCCGGCTTCTGCCGGCGCTTGATTCGCGCGGTGTCGTCGCGCTTTCCCGTTTCTCTCTACTTGGGCCTGCTCAACCGCGAGCGTCCGTTTCGAGGGAACCTCTCAGAGGGGTCTGTCCTCTTCGTCGAGTTTCACCATTCTACGACATTCGGGCCGCTATCGCCAACAAGCCAGACTGTAAGGTGGCCCGAACTGGCGGGATAGGCGGCGATCCATTTCCTTTGCATTCATTCGCTTAGCCGTACAGCCGGAGAACAGGTAAAGTCCATTGTGCGGCACGCGCATTCGCGTTATATTCCGAGGCAAGGAGCACAACGATGAAGATCAATCGATTTTGGAGTGCACTCGGCGCAACGTTTTCTGCGGCGTCCGCCATCGGCGCGTTCGCGCAGGCGCCCACCGTGACTGTCATCCACGAGTTTAACTCTTCGAACCAATCGCAGCCTGCGTCGAACCTCATCGAAATGCCGGACGGCTCCTTTCTGGGAATGACCGGCGCACCGATCGACGGGGCCGGCAACGCAGCGTCCATTTATCAACTGAAATCAAACGGCGAATTCGCCACACTGTTCCAATTCTCGCCCGGCGGTAGCCAGTGCGCGTCGGGCGCGCCCAATCTGACTTCCACACCCGGCGCACTCACGCAGGCCAGCGACGGCAACTTGTACGGCGTGTGTTATGCGGGCGGGCAGTACGGCCAGGGATCGGTGTTCCGCCTGACCACGTCGGGGCAATTCACCGACCTGCACGATTTTCAGGGTACCGACGGATCGCAGCCGGCCGGCGCGTTGGTCGAAGGCACGGACGGCAATCTGTACGGCGTCACCCTCTATGGAGGACTGTCCAGTGACTACGGTGGAACCATTTTTCGGGTCGGGCTGTCCGGCGGGTTCGCCACGGTCTACGAATTCAATGGCAATACCGGCGGCACCAATCCGAATGCCGGCATGGCCCGCGGCCCCGGCGGGAATCTTTATGGGATGTACAAGTTAGGGCTGGGCAACCCTTTCCCCGGACCCGGTGGTGATTATCGGATTGACCACGAAGGGAACATCACGTTCCCGGCCTCCTTCCAGTCGTATCCATCGGCCTTCGCTCCGGTGATTACTTCGAACGGCAATATTTATGCGCTCAACCAACCTTCTAATTTCGTCGGGAACGGAAATGAAACTCTTGAAGTCATTCAGCCCGGCTCGTCCGAAGCCGGCGTCGTGCTGAATCTGCCGGCGCGCTTTCATGGGGATGTTGTGAATTACGAGGTTGGGATGATTCAGGGCAGCGACGGCCTGTTTTACGCCAATGGCACTTCCGCGACTGCCGACCCCAAGCACCCGTATGTGGAGTTGCAGATCGACCTGGCCGCCAGCCAGACGAATATCTTCGACCTGGACGGTCACGGCAAGATTCCTTTGCTGAGTCCGCTCGAAGGCTCCGATGGCAAGTTCTATGTCGTGAATGGCGGCGGCGGCACGAACGGGTCGGGAAACGTCATCGCGCTCGACTACGGTCTGGCGCCGCCCGCGCCCGGCATCACGGCCTTTTACCCCACCACCGCGCCGGCAGGGACACTGGTAACGATTCTGGGAGCCTGGTTCGTGAACGTGAAGTCCGTGGCGCTGAATGGGCGATCGGTGCCGTTCACCGCCGTCTCTTCTGGCGCGATCGCGTTTAGAATTCCGGCGACGGCTACCACGGGGCCGGTCACCGTGACCACCGCTAACGGCGTCGGCGGCAGTGCGGATGCCCTCACTGTTCGGTAAGTGGGAAGGGTTGGTGCCCGGGGTGGGCGTTAACCGTACGTGAAGTCCGGCTTGCTCTGTCCGATCTCGATAATATAACCGTCGGGATCGCGGATGTAGCAGAGCATCTCGCCGTACTTGTCCCTCGGCTCCGTGATGAACTCGGCTCCTCGGCTTCTCCATAACTCATAGCACGCTTGAATATCGGCAACGCGGATATTCATAAAGCTGCTCATCTTATCCGGGTCGGGGACGCTGAGCGTTACCGACGGCTTCTCGGGGGTTGGCCCGCCCCCGATGTTGATAATGAGCCACGTATTGGCGATCTGGATGTACCCAGGCGCGCCCTTGCTGTCACCTCCGCTCAGAATGCGGCCGCCGAAGACCGTCTCGTAGAAGCGAGCCGATCTGTCGATGTCGGCGACGGTGAGAAAATACGCGACGGTGAACCCGTCCCGCGGCGGCATCTCATAGCTCTTCGCTCCGATTTGTACGCTGTTCATTGACGACTCCGATTCAGGTCGTACGCGAGCGTCCGGACCACGCTCTATCTATTGCTTCCGACAATTGCAATTCATCGTGAGCGGACGCTGCGGCCGCGGAGTTCGCAGCGTTTCCGGTCCGATAGCGCGTTGACAGCCTAAGCGCGTTGACACAAGCCAGAGCCGGACTGATTACTGGTACCAGCACCGCGTCGTACTCGCCGAAGATTAAAGTCGACGCGATCGGGTCAAAGCCGAGCGCTTCGCCAAAGGGCTTTGGCCGCTCGCCTGCCATTGCCTTTCCGGGCGCCTTAAAGACGTTAACACCCAGTGTGCGCGACGTGCTGGGGGCGGTCATATGCTTAGTCTCGGTAAGTTCATATGATGCTCCTATGACGGAACCGGGCCTTAGCCGTACGTAAGTTCGGTGCTCTGTCCGACCTCGATAATATAACCGTCAGGATCGCGGATGTAGCAGCGCGTCTCGCCGTACTTGGGGATCGGCTCGGTGATGAACTCGGCTCCTCGACTTTTCCATAACTTATAGCACGCTTGAATATCCGCAACGCGAATATTCATAAAGCTGCTGATCTTATTCGGGTCGGCGAGGGTGCTGAGCGTTACCGACGGCTTGTCGGGCGTCGGCCCGCCCCCGACGTTGACCAGGAGCCACGTATTTGCGATCTGAATGTACCCGGGCGCGCCCTTGCTGTCGCCACTGCTCAGAGCGCGGCCGCCGAAGACCGTTTCATAAAAACGCAGCGATCGGTCGATGTCGGCGACGGTGAGAAAGTGTGCGATGCTGATTCCTTCCCGCGGGGGCATCTCATAGCTCTGGTGTTCGATTTGCACGCCGTTCATCGACGACTCCGGTGCCGATACCGTCATGAGTTTCAGAAGGGCCTGAGCCGCCGAGGTCGACGACGCAGGATTCTGGCCAGTGATAAGACGGCCGTCAGTGATGGAAAAAGGCTGCCAGTTCGCCACCTTTTCGTATATGGCGCCGAGCCGCAGCAGTTCATCTTCCACCAGGAACGGTACAACCTTCGTGAGATGCATCGCCTCTTCCTCGCCGTTCGTGAAACCGGCGACGTGTTTTCCTCTTACCAGCGGAGCGCCCTGGTAGGTAACGTGGCGAAGCACTCCGGGCGAATGGCACACCAATGCGATGGGCTTGCCGGAATTGTAGAAGGCCTCCAGAAGAGCGATCGACGTAGGGCTCTCCGCAAGATCCCACATCGGGCCGTGCCCCCCGGGATAGAAAACGGTGTCGAAGTCTTCCGCCTTCACGTCCGCAAGTTCGACCGTGTTGGCGAGTGCCTTTTGCGCCGCCGCGTCCTTCTTGAACCGCGCCATCGCGGGCGTTTGATTTTCAGGCAGATCGCTTTTCGGATCGAGCGGAGGCTGCCCGCCTTTCGGAGAGGCGAGCGTAAGCTCAACGCCGGCGTCCCTGAATACGAAATAGGGGGCCGCGAATTCCTCCAGCCAGAAACCAGTCGGGAGGCCCGTGTCTCCCAGTTGGTTGTGCGATGTCAGGACCATCAGTATTTTCATATTTGTTCTCCTGTATCTGCGTCGCGACGCGCGTGCCCGACGGCGGATTTGAAAGCGGCTTTGGAGAAGGGGCACAAGCGCCACCGACCCCGTTCATCTCTTGCCGTACGCCGTGAAAATGTAATCCTTGGCCGCCACTCCCGTATGGCACGCGAAGCCGCAATTGACGACGCCGGCCGCATCGGGCTTGAACATGTCCGATGCGGGATCATAGTCAAACGCGGCGTATGCCCATCCCTTTGTGCCCGGGAATCTCTTGTTGTTCTTCTCGATGAGGAAAACGTCTTGTAAGACGTCCGGTATCCTGACTGAAAAGGGGGCTTCCGTGCTCTTTTTCGGTTTCCACTCGATTTTTGCAATCTTGGAGCCGTCGGGGAAAGGCTTGCCGTTACCGGGAATGCCGGCCCGGTAGGCCTCGATCATCGTGGGATTGGCGACCATCACCTTCAGCAGATCTTCAGTCTGGCTGACGGCCACAACCTGCCAATTCTCGTACCCCCTGAAGTCGGAGAATGCGAGCCCATTCGGCACGCGCAGCGTGTACTTGTCCTGCGCGGAAAAGGCCTTGCCGCCCAGGACCGCTAGCACTATGCCAAGTGCGGCTGGCGAAAGGACTCGGAAACGGCGTGAACGCAAAAGAGC
Organism: Bryobacteraceae bacterium; assembly: GCA_050011755.1. Taxonomy (GTDB): domain Bacteria; phylum Acidobacteriota; class Terriglobia; order Bryobacterales; family Bryobacteraceae; genus Bog-159. Next base: position 15,787 of record JBEKIM010000097.1, read on the forward strand.
TTTGTCAAACATGATTTCCTCCTGCCCGATGCGCCCTGGAACGACGCGCGTTTTGTCGACTCAAGACTGGTCGCCGCCAAGCCGCGGCGGATCGAAACAGAATAACCAGGATTTCTATTTTGGGCTCCCCAGCTGGACCATGGGCAAAAAACAAAGTTCACGGTAGCTGGCGTTTCCTGCCGTTGAAAGGTTACGAAGGGATGGTTCTAATCCCAGAGCTCTGGTACGGGATCATACGGTCCGCTGTTTTCCGGCGAGAGGCATGAAAAGTTGGTGCGGGCGGAGGGACTTGAACCCTCACGGACCTTGCGGTCCAACGGATTTTCCTGCCACTACGGCTTTCGCCGCCCCCGCTTGATTGCAGCGAGGTTTGGGGTCTGGACTATCCCTTCGCCATGCCCCAAATCGGTTTTTGGGATTAGGCGCTGCCCGTCTAGTCTCTACACCTTCCCAAACCGGAACGTTGATTGCTCCGGCAGGGCTTGGCTCGGGATCGCCATGTCACAGGGTTCCCCGACTTTGAGCAGTTCTGCCATCGCCGGTTTCCCGGCGGGCACTCAAGTTTTCGCTTAAGTCCGGTGCGTCTGCCGATTCCGCCACGCCCGCACGGCTTCAAAGATAGCACGAAACGCCGACCGGCCCGAATCGCCGGGCCGTTCCAGGCAAGGCACTTCCCCGACCCGAAGCCCGGCATCCAGCACTCGCACCCCCATGTCATGCGGAAGAGCCGGCGCCGCGCCAAGGTACAGCCGTTCCTGTTCGCAGTTCTGAACGCACTCGCGGCCCTCTTCACTGCTCAGCAGTCGGGTGCGTAGAACCCCGTCAATGGCGTGCCACTCCCGCGCCAGGGGAGCAGGCGCCGGAGTGTGGCAAGTTCCTTGCCTCTCTCGCCGAGGCGCTGGCCATTGGACTCGAATTCGTACCGGTGAACGCCATCTTGTTGCGCTTCGAGATGTTGCCGAAGCTCGCCAAATGTCAAAAGTCGCGTCCGATGCCGGGGTATCTGGGAGTGGGAGCGGTGGGTTCGCTTCCCGGCTTAAGCCAATGCCAGAAAGGATCACCTGCTTGCATATTCTTATAGGGCGGCGATGCCTGGGCGCGGAGACGCACGCCGACAACCCCGGCGATGGATAGGATCGTCAAGAAAAGGGCCGGTTTCGGGGGTACGAGTTGATCGTAACAGGTCAGAACACGGTACGATGGCGGGTCTCCAGCTTGCCGGCCAGCGCATAGCGAGGGTCCACCGGGCCCCCGCCGAGAATGCGCGCCGCGGCATATTCGCCCACCGCGGGACCGTGCTTGAAGCCATGGCCTGAACCACCTCCTACCAGCCAGACGTTGTCGAAGTCGGGGTGGCGGTCGATCAGGAAATCGCCGTTGGACGTGTTCTCGTACTGGCAGACGCGCGCCTCCACCAGCGGTGCGTGCCGCAGGGCGGGCAGGCGTTGGCCGAGGAACTCGCGCGCGGCGGCGAGCGAATCGGCGGAGGGGATGCGATCGGCTGTATCCGGATCGATGGGCGGCCCGTGCCGGTCAAGCGCGATCTTGACGCCCCGATTCTCCAGGTCGGGGAAGCCGTACGGACCGCGGGGGTCGCTGAAGTCGATCCACACCGGCATGGCCGGCGGGATGAAGCGCGGGTCGCCCGGCGGAGTTCCGAAGAAGAACGCTTCCTGGCGCGTGGGCGCGATACGGGATGCCAGCAGATCGGGAAAGATC
>JBEKIM010000098.1:0-17476 GCA_050011755.1 Bryobacteraceae bacterium
ATGGACGCTTCGTGGTATCGGATCGCTCCATCCACGTTGTCTCCTTGCGCCGGCACACTAAAGAAAACTTTCTGACCCTCGACCGCGGCACGCCCTACCAGGCGCGTCACGATTCGCCGCACCACTGCCAGGCTATGCGCTTCTCCTGGATTCAGTACCCCGTTAGCCATCGGCCGCCGCGTATCGACGTGAAAAACCTCGGCAAATTTTTCCGCGTCGTTGCCGGCCACCACGATTTCGGCCCCCTGAACCTCGTGGAACACGTCTTCCCTTTGCAGAAGGCTCTCCGCAAGTTTCGAATAGGGCAAAGTTACGAAGGCATTGAGCTGTGATTCATAAACTTGATTCTGGTCCTGCGCGCGCAACCACCACCCGGCTGGTACCAACGTCCAGCCCCAGCGGTTGCGTGTAATTCTGTTCGAGGTTGTTCATAGTTCTCGCCTGCTTGCCGCCGCGAGATATACGCGGCCGGCGTGGACTCCATCGACCGGCTGCTTCAACGATTTTTTCCGGTTTCTCCTTAGAAGTAGGCTTTTGGAGGATTCCTCTCAGGCCTTTTTAATCGAAGAATAATTGCCGCTCAGCACAACCTATTGACTGAACACGTGAATATGCCCTGGCAAGCACGGCGAACCGCGGCCGACGCGCGCATGGCGCGGACCGCCACTTCCTTCGCCGATCCGGTTTGCCGCCTGAGGTATCTCAGGGCGGCACGTCAGCCCGCCGTCACGGTTCGGCGATCTCATGCTCTCCGTTGGATCCTCGGGCCCACAGCCCTTTTGTTGGCGCTGCCCGTCCCCTTTTTATTCAGGCTTACCGCCCGCAAGCCGGAAACGCCGCCCGTCGCGCTGGCTGTTCCCCGCGGAGCGCCGTCCGGCGAGGCCCGTGAAAACGCTGCGGTATGGCAAGTCGAACAGACTGGAACTTCGGAGGTATTCAGCAATGGTCTGCGCATCGATACCCGATTTACAGTTAAGAATCGCCCCAGACTCTACACGGCATTTGAGCGGGACGGTCCCTCGTCGATCAAACGGGTGCGCCGGTCGCAGCCGGCCGGAATCGTCTACCACACCACCGAGAGCTGCCAGGCGCCGTTTGAAGCGCGGGATACCCCCGTTTTGCAACGGTTAGGGGAATCACTCCTCGATTACGTGCGCCGCAAGTGCGCCTATCACTACCTGATCGACCGATTCGGCCGCGTGTACCGCGTGGTCGCCGAATCCGATGCCGCCGACCATGCCGGCTATTCCGTTTGGGCCGACACCGACTGGTTCTATTTAAACCTCAATGAGGCGTTTCTTGGCGTTTCGTTTGAGGCCCGAACCGAGCCCACCCAGAACGGCGCCATCGCGAACCCCGCCCAGGTCCGCGCGGCCGCAATGTTGACGGAAATGCTCCGCAGCCGTTACCGGATTCCCGCCGGGAACTGCATCCCGCATGCCCAGGTATCCGTGAACCCCTCCAATATGTTGATCGGTTATCACACCGACTGGTCGGTGGGCTACCCCTTTGCGGAGTTGGGCTTGCCGGACAACTACCAACTCCCCCTGCCAGCGCTTTGGGCATTCGGTTTCGACTACGAACCCGCATGGCTTATCTCCAGCGGGTTGGCCCCAGGCATCCGGCTCGCCCAGCGGGATATCGCACAATACGCCACGGCGGCCGGTGTGCGTCCGCCGGTGTACCGCAAGGCGCTCCGCGAGCGATACAAGGCCTGGCTCGCGGAAATGCGGTGGACCGGTGCGCCGGTCGCTCAACTCCCTTCCGGCTCCGCCGGCCGGTAACCGTTTGTATGCAGCACGGTACGCGCCGTTTGCACCGCATCCGGCAGCACGTAAAAGAACGCACCGGTGCGGACGCGCTGGAATATGAAACCACCGCGATACTCGTCGGCTTCCACTCCGTAGTCCACGCCGGCATCGCTGAAGATCGCCTCCAAGCGCAACGCCTCGTTCAACCGTTTGGCGATATACACCAGTACGGCTTCCTTGCCTTCAAAAAACGACGCTTCCTGGCGCATGTTTCCCTGAGAGAAGCGACGGCTCCCGCCATCTTTAACCATATTAGGAGATATTCGGATGGAAGGACTAATAGCGGATAACAGTGTATCTTCGATCGGCCGTGAAGAGGAGTTGCATTGGTTGGCGTTGGGCCTGGTCCCAGGTTTAGGCAACCGGATGGCGGGCAAGCTCCTGGATCGGTTCCGCACGCCGCAGGCGGTGTTTCGTGCCTCGCGCACCGAACTGGAGTCGGCTGGCATCGGCGGCGTGGTCGCGCAGAGCATCGCCAGCGGCTGCTCCTTCGAGGACGCGGTAGACCAGCAACGCAAAATGACCGAGCACGGAACCGTTGCCATCGTGCGCAACGACCCCCGCTACCCTGCTTTATTACGAGAGATCTTCGATCCACCCATCCTGCTGTTCGCCCGCGGACGCCTGGAGTTGCTGGCGCCGTTCCACTTCGCGATCGTGGGCACCCGGAGACCGACGCCGTATGGCTTAGCCGCCGCCGAAAGGCTATCAGCCGACTTGGCCCGGGCCGGGTTGACCATCGTGAGCGGCATGGCGCGCGGCATCGATACCACCGCGCATAAGGGTGCGTTTTCCGCGGGCGGCGATACCGTCGCGGTCCTGGGCTGCGGCGTGGATGTCATCTACCCTTCGGAAAACCGGAAACTGGCGGCCGACCTGTCCGCCAAGGGACTTATCCTCTCGGAATTCGCCATGGGATCCACGGCATTTCCTCAGAACTTCCCCATCCGCAACCGCATCATCAGCGGTATGAGCGCCGGAGTACTAGTCGTGGAAGGCGCCCAGTACAGCGGGTCCGCTATCACCGCGAAGCTCGCTCTCGACCAAGGGCGGGAGGTATTCGCGGTCCCCGGCAACATCACGTCGAAGGCAAGTTGGGGGCCTAACCTATTGATAAAACAGGGTGCCAAGCTTGTGCAGGACTGGAACGACGTGATTGTGGAACTTCCCGCCGAGGTCCGCCGTCAGCTAATCGAGCGGGGGCGCAGCCGCCTCCTGGGCGACGGCCTTGCATCCGCCGGCGCCGGTCAGGCATCCCTCATAAATGGAAAGGCCGAAGGGGTTCTACCCGAGATTGGCCGCAAGGTACTTGCCGTCCTGCAGGTGGATACCGCCATACACTTGGACGATCTACTTCAGATTGTGGAAGATACGTCGCCTTCGGAGTTGATCGCCACGCTTTTCGAACTGGAAATGCTGGGGCTCGTAAAGCAGCTTCCCGGCAAGAACTTCGTGAAAGTGTGGTAGCCTCTGGGATATCTGTCCAAGGTTGTTGAAGTCTTCTTATGCCGAAAGCTTTAGTCATCGTGGAATCGCCGGTCAAGGCGAAAACCATTAATAAATATCTGGGTAAGCAGTACGTTGTCAAAGCGTCGCTGGGCCATATTAAGGACCTCCCTAAGAACGATTTGGCTGTGGATGTCGAGCACGGTTTCGAACCCCACTATGAAATCATCGAAGGCAAGCGCAAACTGATCGCTGAGTTGAAGCAGGCCGCAAAGAACGTCGAATCCATCTACCTGGCCGCCGACCCCGATCGCGAGGGGGAGGCTATCTGCTTTCATTTGCAAGAGGAGTTACAGGGCAAGAAGAGCGGTGGGCCGCAGATCTTCCGGGTGATGTTCAATGAGATCACCAAGAACGCCATTCAGAAGGCGTTTCAAAATCCCGGCATGGTGGACGAGAAGCTGGTCGACGCGCAACAGGCGCGGCGCGTGCTCGATCGCCTGGTGGGCTACAAGATTTCTCCCCTGCTTTGGGAAAAGGTTCGCCGGGGTCTTTCCGCTGGACGCGTGCAGACCGTGGCGCTGCGCGTAATCGTGGAGCGGGAAAGCGAAATCGCCGCTTTCGTCAAGAACGAGTATTGGACCATCGACGCGGATCTCGCCGCGCGCAAGCCGCCGCCGTTGAAAGCGCACCTGATCAAGAAGGACGACCAGGCGCCGGAACTGGGAAGCCAGGCGGCCACCGGCTACGTGCTCGCGCAACTCGACGGCGCCGATTACATCGTCAAGTCCGTTGGGACGCGCGAAAAGCGCCGCAATCCGGTGGCGCCCTTCATCACTTCCACGCTGCAGCAGGAATCCTCGCGCAAGCTGCGCTTCAGCGTCAAGCGCACCATGATCCTGGCGCAAAGATTATACGAAGGCATTGAACTCGGTAAAGAAGGCGCGGTGGGCCTGATCACCTACATGCGCACGGATTCCACGCGCATATCCGAAGACGCCCTGCAGGAAGTGCGCGCCTATATCGCGATCAAGTTCGGGCCCGAGTTTCTGCCCGATTCCGCCAACATTTACAAGTCCAAGAAGGACGCGCAAGACGCGCACGAGGGTATCCGTCCAACTTCCATGGAGTATAGTCCGGACGATGTGGCCAAGTACCTGGCCGAGGACGAACTCAAGCTCTACCGGCTCATCTGGAACCGTTTCGTGGCATCTCAAATGACGCCTGCGGTTTTCGACCAGACCACCATCGACATCTCGGCGCGCGGCAAGGACGGGAGCGAGTATCTGTTCCGCGCGACTGGGTCTGTGGAAAAATTCCGCGGCTTCCTTAAGGTGTATGAAGAGGGCAAGGATCAGTCTGACGAGGAAGACGAGGAGACCAAGCACAAGTTGCCCGCGGTCTCCGAAGGCGAACATCTCAAGTTCCGCGGCGTTCTGCCCGAGCAACATTTCACCGAGCCGCCGCCGCGCTACAACGAAGCCACGCTGGTGAAGAAGTTGGAAGCCGATGGCGTCGGCCGTCCCTCCACTTACGCTTCTATCCTCTCCACCATCCAGGAACGCGAGTACGTGAAGAAAGAGGGTGGCCGGTTCTTTCCGACCGAGCTGGGCCGCGTGGTCACCGGCCTGCTACTCGAGAACTTCGACGACATCTTCGACATCCAGTACACCGCCTCCATGGAGGAGGAACTCGACGAGATCGAAACCGGGAAAATCGCGTGGCGGACAGCCATCGGGGCGTTTTACGAAAAATTCGACAAGGACCTGAAGCACGCCGAAGAGCACATGACCGACATCAAGCGGATGGAGAAGCCCACCGACTTGACTTGCGAGAAGTGCGGAAAACCCCTGGTGATCAAGTGGGGCAAGCACGGCAGCTTTTTGGCTTGCACCGGCTACCCGGACTTTCCCTCCCGCAGCGCGGAAACCGACCTGGAAAAGCTGCAGAAGGATATCGCGCTTCGCCAACAAAGGGTTCGCCGCGATATCGATCTGAGTCTGCAAAAGGCCCAGGCCCGCTATCCTGAGGCCTCCATCCAGTTGGACCCGCAGAATAATCTGGTCTGCCCCGGCGGTTCCGGCGTCCCCAAAGCGATGAAAGCCGCGTTTGAAAAGCATCGCAAAACCATCGCAGAACGCACGCAAAAGGATCGCGAGCAGGTTGGACTACGTTTGGAAAAGCTCCGGGCGCGCTATCCGCAAATCAACGACTTCTATGAGCTGGATTTGCGGGACACGGACGAAGGTCTGGTCTTATCCTGGCAGAGAAAGGAAGGCTTCTGCACATACACGCGTGAGTTGACCGTCGATCTGCCGGACCTCGACGTATCCAGCTTGAGCGAGCAGGGTGAAGGCGAGTATTGCCAGAACTGCGGCCGTCCCATGGTGCTAAAGAAAGGGCGCTTCGGAACCTTCTTCGCCTGCACCGGGTACCCCGACTGCAAGACTACTAAGCAGATTGGCGGCACGCAGAAGAAACCCGACGTGCAGCTTGACGAAAAGTGCCCGAACTGCGGCAGCAACATGGTGCTGAAAACCGGGCGTTTCGGGGAGTTCACCGCCTGCGGCAATTATCCTACATGCAAGTTCGTGAAGCAGAAGACCATCGGGATGAAATGCCCGGAGTGCAACGAGGGCGAAGTAGTGGAGCGGCGTTCCAAGCGCGGCAAGACGTTCTACGGCTGCAACCGCTGGCCGGATTGTAACTTCGTGACGTGGGGCAAGCCCGTGCAGGAGAAATGTCCCGAGTGCGGTGGTCCTTACATGGTGGAGAAGTGGCTGAAGGCGGGGCCGGTGCTGCAATGTCCTAACGCGGAATGCAAGCACAAGCAGCCCATGCTGGCGCCGCTGGAAGTTCTCGCGCAGTAGGGGCCTTGGGGCCAAGCCGGCGGGTTGGTAATCTGCCTCGCTCCCGCAGCAAACTCGATCTCCAGGTCTCGTTCTTGGGGCGCGTGGGCACACGGGCCTGCTGCTGGAGAACTTCGACGATCTCCCGCAAAGCGATCCGGCCGGATGGACATTTCCAGGGGTGGCGGTCCGCGAAGCCATCATGAACGCGAATGTACATGCCGACTACGCGCGAGGGGGCGCGCCCATTCGAGTCGCCTCAGGTCTCACCATCGGGTATCCAATGAATCACCGCCGCTTACCATCCGCGCGTGGATTAGACACTCCCCGATTCGAAGGGCGATCAGGCGATCCTTGTTGGCCGCCAGCGTCGAGGGTTGGACTCTCCAAGTCGCAGTAGCCGGCGTATCGGCACGCCGCCGGTCCCACCTGATCCAGCACGCATGAAGGACGATCAGTGCGTCATGGCGTACACTACATAATTCACCCCGATACGAATGGCCAGCGCGGAGAATTTTTCGGGATAGTGGGGCGCGTCGGCCCACTCCCAGGCGTCGCCCAGGTCGGAGTTATACGAGATCGCCACCATGATACGGCCCTTGTCGTCGTAAATGCCGCGCCAGTGCGCGCCAATGCCGTGGTTCTTGAAACCCGGAATCACGTGCGCCTCGCCGGGCACCTGGTAGCGGTCGTTCAGATCGTAGACCGTGTGGAAGATAGCGTCTTTGTCCTCGATTTCGACAATCGGGCGATCTGGAAAGACGCGCTTGATGCGCTGTTCGAACATCTCCCACTCGAAAGTGCCGTGGAAGTCGTCGGCCATGAAGAAGCCGCCGCGCAGCAGGTATTCTCTCATCTCGTTGGCCTGCTTGTCGGTCAGACCCCATTCGCCCACCTGGACGGCATACAGCCACGGCCAATCGTAGGCGTCGCCCTCGTCGAGATTCACGGGCTGCTCGACAGAGCGCACGGAGACGCGCGTCAAACGGCGGAGCGCCTGGGAGAAATGGCGGTCGGCGCGTGGGTAATCCTGGGTCCAGAGTGAAAGACCATAGTGCCAGTCGCCGTCGAAGCGGCCGGCGTAGCCGTCGTTGGGCCCAGGCGGATACATGAGCCGCGCGAAGGTCCACTCGGCGGGCTGGTTCCAGTCCCCGGGGACCTCGAAGTTCTCGTACTCGACGCCCGGAAATTGGCGGAACGGGCGCTGGAACGCGTACAGCGCGGCGAGCGAGGCAACGCTGAATCCCGCTCGATACAACGCCGTCCGGAAAACCATACGCACGCCTTGATTTGAGGATAGCACCGGCGGCTTGGCCGCTACCGGCGGCCGCGGTCCGCTAAGGAAGCTCCGTCGCAATTTAAGCTACCCTGTACCTTGGTCTCATGAAACTGAGCGAAATCGCCACCCGGCTGGATTGCCGGTTATCGGGTGACGGTGAAATCGAAATCACGGGCGTCGCGGGCCTGGAGCATGCCGGTCCCACCGACCTCACATTCCTGGCTAACCCCAGGTACGCTCCCAAAGTCAGACACACGCGCGCGGCCGCCATCCTGGTCGCCGAGCCGCTGCGCGCCGGGGAAGGCTCCGGACCCGCCAGCCTGGTATCGCAGAATCCCTACCTGGATTTCGCGCGCGCCCTGGAACTCTTCTACCGGCCGCCGCGCCCTGCGCCGGGCATCCACCCGCTGGCATACGTTGCGGAAACCGCAGCTATCGGCGAAGGCGCTTCGATCGGTCCGTTCGCGGTGGTGGGCGAACGCGTGCGCATCGGCCGCGGTGCGGTGCTGCATCCGCACGTGGTGGTCTACGAGGGAGCCTGCATAGGCGACGATTTCCTGGCTCATTCGCACGCCGTGGTGCGCGAGTTCTGCCGCATCGGAAACCGCGTGATCCTGCAGAATGGCGTGGTGGTCGGCGGTGACGGCTTTGGCTTCGCCAAGCGCGCCGACGGCACCCACTACAAAATCGTGCAGTCCGGGATCGCCGTGATCGAGGACGATGTGGAAGTGCAGAGCCTCACCTCGGTGGATCGCGCCACGGCCGGCGAGACGCGCGTCAAGCGCGGCGCCAAGATCGACAGCCTGGTGCAGATCGGGCATGCCTGCGTGGTCGGCGAGGATAACATCATTTGTGCGCAGACGGGGCTGGCCGGCAGTTCCATCCTGGAGCGCAATGTACTGCTGGCGGGACAGGTTGGCGTGTCCGGCCATCTGACGATTCACGACGACGCCATCGTGTATGCGCAGAGCGGGATCGGCGGCGATGTGCAAGCGGGCGCGCGTATTTCCGGTTCGCCGGCCTTCGCGGCCAATGAATGGCTGCGCGCGATTACGGCGTTTCCCAAGCTGCCGGAGCTGTTGAAAACCGTGCGCGACTTAAGAAAACGAATCGAGCGACTCGAAAATGGCAAATCATAACACGCCCGGCGGCCGCAAACCGGTGGCCTACCTGGACCAGGATTTTCTGAATAGCCCGGATGCGCGGGCCATCCGGCTGCTTGCCGAGTATCTGGAGCCGCTTTCGGTCTTCCGCCACCAGAAGGTTCGCGACACGGTGGTGTTCTTCGGCTCCGCCCGCCTGCGCGACGAGGGTCCCATGGGACAGTATTATCAGGATGCGCGCACGCTGGCCCGCATGGTGACCGAGTGGGCCGCACAGTTCACCGAGAATGGCACGCAACGCTTCGTGGTTTGTTCAGGCGGGGGACCCGGCATCATGGAAGCGGCGAATCGCGGCGCGGCCGATGCCGGAGGCAAGACCATCGGCCTGAACATCGGCCTGCCGTTCGAGCAGTTGCCCAACCCGTACATCACGCCCGGCCTGAGCTTTGAGTTCCACTACTTTTTCATGCGCAAGTTGTGGTTCGCTTATCTCTCGAAAGCTTTGATTGTGTTTCCCGGCGGATTCGGGACGCTCGATGAAATGATGGAAGTCCTGACGCTCACGCAAACGCAGAAGCTGGCCAAGAAAGTCGCGATCGTGATCTACGGATCGAGTTACTGGAAAGAGGTCATTAACTTCGACGCGCTGGTTCGGCACGGCACAATCAGCGCGGCGGACCTGGATCTCTTCCGCTATGCGGACGACCCCGATACGGCGTTCGGCATGCTCAAAGAACACCTGTTGACGCATTTGCAGCCGGAGACGCCGGAGACGCCCGCCATATCCAAATCTCGCAATCCGCAAAAGCCGGCAGGCGCCTAGCGTCACGGCTGTTCCGCCCCGGCTTTTGCCGATTCGTGAAACGATTTACGGGTGGAAATCACTACAACATAACGGCGTTCTGAGTGGGATAAGCCGTCTGGCATGCCCGGAGGGGAATGCCCAACCGTGAATCGAAACGCTGGATTATCGCTCGGAGTCCTGGTGCTCGCGATGCTTGCCCGCACGGCGATCCCGGTGGGGCATGGGCAAAGCGCCGCGGACCAGGCGGGCGAGGACGTACATGGCGCCAAGGCGGTCAAGACAATCGCCCAGTCTGCCAGCCCTCCCGAGGGCCCCTGGCTGGCCACGCGGCACTTCTTCGCGCCCTACGCTCCGCCCACGCCTTCCTTGCTGAATTCGCCGGCCGTGGACCTCCAGAATCCCGCGGATCTTCTCACTTGCACCGGAGGGGTCACTTGCGCAGCCAGGCTGCGCCAATTCTTCGGAGTGCGCGCGACGGATCGCATCGAATGCCTGCTGGCAACCGTGCCGGACCCCTATCACACGCGTCTCGCGCTGGCCACCGACAATACCATCGACGGGATCTGGAAAGGCGCTGGCGCCACCGACTGGCAATTCTCCACCCAGTGGCTGCCATGGAACGACACCGTCGATCCCAAAGAGGGCGACCCGGTACAGCGGGCCGCGCAACGCGAATCTATCCGGGAGCGGGAGAGACAGCCGGGTGTGCTGGTTTTCCGCCGCGCGGAGCCGGAAGAATCCGCCGCCCCGGAAACGTTGCTGGTCTTTGTCGTCGGCGAAACACCCACCGCGGGAGTGAATCCCGAACAGTTCCAGATCGCGCGGGCCTATTCGGAGGCGCTTTGTCATCCTTACCGCAGCGTGGATTCGGTGCGCATCGTGAGTCCCGTGTTTTCGGGATCGTTTCATTCACTGGCCGAGTTGATCGTACAGGACAAGCTCAAGCACCCGGGGAAGTCTTACCAGGTCCGCAGCGGGACTGCGACCAGCCTGCACGCCAAGGAAGCCTTCGACCACAGAGCCGGGCCAAGCGTCGAGTTCTATGCCGCTACCGAAAACATCCGTGACCAGCGAAACCAGTTTTTGGAGCTGGTGGACTCGCTGGGAATACCGAGAGATCGCGCCGCCGTGCTCGCGGAAGCGGGGTCCGCCTACGGAAGAGCGGCGGCGCAGGCGGTCTTACAGGAAGACCTGGCCTTACGCGAAGATGTGCGCGTATTCCGTTTCCCACGGGACATCTCGCACCTGCGAGATTCTTACCGGCAAGCCGTACAGTCTTCGCAGTCCGGCGACACGCCCACCCCCAGCCTGGACTTCTCCCTGAAGGATTCCAGGGTGGGCGAGGACAGCGTCCCTACTTATTCCCAAACGCAAACGCCGCTCTCGCAAAATGGCGTGATCAACGAGATTGTCCGCACGGTTCGGCGCGACGACATCCGCATTCTGAAGGTCAGCGCCACCAACGTGCTCGACCTGTTGTTTCTGGCCGGAGTGCTGCGGCGGCAATGCCCGGATACCCGGCTATTGATCGACTCCGCGGATCTGCTGTTCGTCCAGGCGGAGCAAACGCAGCCGTTGGATGGCGCGCTGTTCCTGAGCAGTTATCCGCTGTTTACAGAAAGCAAGCTCTGGGAGGAGCGCAGAGAGGTCCTGGTTTTTCCCGATGCGCGGTCGGAAGGCGTCTACAATGCGACGGTCTTGCTGCTGGGCACCGGGATCGAGCGCCAGAGGGTGCTCGACTATGCGTGGCGGCAGGTCCACCACCCGGTGGCCTGGCTCCTGACGCTGGACCGCAGGGGATTCGTACCGGTGAGAATCTTCGACCGCGACACGACTCCGGGCTGGTTTGAGCCGATCCACGGAACGCGCCAAGGCCCAGCGCCGGGACGGATGCCTCCGCCGCGGCCATGGAGCCTGCTCTCGGGCGCCTTTGCCTTATTCGGAGCTACCCTCGCCATCTGGATGTTCTGTCTTCGCCGGAACAGTCACTTAAGGGCAGACGCGCGGTTTGAACCCATGCCATCCGAAGAGACGTGGCACGGCTTCTTCCTCCTCCTGTTTCTGCTGATTCTGATTGGAATCCAAATCGCAATTTTCGTGGCGCGGCCGCCGGGCGATGGGCTGCAGTTGATCAAGCTGGCGGGTCCAGGGCTGCCGGCCGCCGCCGCGATGTTGTACTGCCGGCCTGGAGCGAAGCGCCGTCAGGCGATGTGTCTCGCTGCGGCCGCCGTGCTACTGGGTGTGGGCCTCTGGAGTTTCTGTTGCCTCGAAAAAAACCAGGGCGGGCTGTTCTCCTTTCGAGCGGCGGAACTTCGCTTCGGATCGTCGCCTCTATGGCCGATCGTCGCGGCTGCCGCGGCGCTTCTGCTTTGGTGTTTCGTGCACCTGACGCGGCTCTATCTTGCGTCCCGCGGGCAGCCCGAAGCGATCTCTTTCGGCGTGGAGATCCTGAAGGGCCGTCTAAAGAACTCTTACGAAGAGTTCCGGGATGCGGCGTCCGCCCCCCTCGGACTGTTCACTCGGGCCCAAAGCCATTGCCTCGGCGTAGCCCTGGCTGTGTCATTGCTTCTATTCTTCGTCTTCCGCGTGAAGGTTCAGCTCGCTTCAATCGATGGCGCGGCATACGATTTTCTCTGCATCGCGCTGCAGTTTCTGGTGGTGGGGTTGCTGCTGCTGACATGCTGGCACATCCACGTTCTCTGGAAATCGCTACACTGTTTCACCACCAACCTGGCATTGCTGCCCGTGGCGCGGGATTTCATCCGTTTGTCCCCACCGGGCGGCAACCGTCCCATCTGGGTGCGTCGTTGCAATCTCCTGTCGCTGGAAGTTCACACCAACTCCATGCTGGTACTCCACGATATGGGACTGCAACCGGAGCAACTGTCGAACCACGGACTGACTCTGGCCCGGGTGAGTTGGTGGTGCCGGCTGTATCGTGACCGCATCGCGGACCTGCTCAGCGTCGATCCATCCCGCAGCCGGCAAAGCCTCGTGAAGGGCCACCGGAATCTCTGGCGATTGAACCAGCTGGTAGCTACCCAATTGTGGCAACTGACCCTGATACCCGCGTGGCGTTCCCAGGCGTTGTTCGGAAAACTGACCGGCGAGCCGGCCGGGAAGCCCACGGAACAAGCGCCTGAGGAGCATGCCACGGCGCAGCCGGGCCCTAAGCAGGATCCCGCGGTGCCGGGCAATCTCCGAAGCATCCCGGACCTGGCCGGGATTTTCGTGGCGCTGCATTATTCGCCGTTTTTGCTTTACGGCGTGCGCCAGATCCAAAACCTGCTGTGGTTCCCTTCCGTCGGCTTCGTGCTTCTGATGTTTTCGATGAGTTCTTACAGTTTCCAGGCGCCGCGCTGGATCGGAAGGTTTCTGATGGTTTTGTTCGCGATGATTACCTGGACGCTGGCCCGGTGCGTCGCGCAGATGGAGCGCGATCCGATCCTGAGCCGCATCGCGGGCACCCACCCGGGCGAACTGGGCGCCGAGTTCTATTTGAAGATGGCCCGCTATGGCGCACTGCCCGTGCTGGGTGTGCTCGCCTCGCAGTTCCCTTCGATCTCCAACTTTCTGCTCTCGTGGGTGGAGCCGGCGCTCGAAGCGCTCAAATGATCGGACCGCAGTCCGCCGGAGCGCCTACGCCGCGGTCACCCACACCTTCTGGGCGGCCGATCGGCCAAGTTGCACACGCTGGCCTTCCACGCGCAGAGTCAGCGTGTCGTCGGCGTTGTGGGCCTCCACGCTCACCCTGGAACCGGGCCGCACACCCAGGCCTTCCAGGTATTCGAGCAGCCGGCGGTCGCGCTCATATACGCTGGTCACGGCCACGGCTTCGCTGGCTGGGCTTTCATCGAGCGTTTTCAATCCCCGGCGGCGGCGATCGGCGGGCGTATCCAGGCCCACCCGATTGCCGTGCGGGCAGGCTTCGCCGGCGCCCAATTTCTCCACCAGCCTGCGCTCGAAGTCGTTCGAAACGGCATGTTCCAACTGCTCCGCCTCTTCGTGAACCTTGTACCATTCCATGCCGAAGATTTCCGTCAGCATACGCTCGATCAAATGATGACGGTTCAAAATGCGATTGGCGATCTCGCGGCCCGCGGCGGTCAGCGTGATGTGGCCTTCCTCCCCCACATGAATGAGCGCATCGCGCTTCAGCCGCTTGATGGCCATGGTCACCGCGGGCGCCGTCACATTCAGCCAACGTGACAGCGTGGCTGCCTTGACGGTTTCACCCTCGGACTCGGCTTCCGCAATGGCCTTGAGATAGTTTTCCTTTGAAATGGTGATTTTCACGCGCTTGCTCCGATTGTATCGCGCTATGGGAGAATCGAGAGCGGGACTCATCACACATGGAGCAACTGCTGGAGGCTCTTCAATCGGCCCGTATCTACGACCTGGCACAGCCTTATTATCCGGGGATGCCGCACCACCCCAATCACCCGCCGTTTCTGTTCGGGCTAAACAAAAAGCATGGGGATTACGTGGCCAGAAACGGGGCCAGTTCGGCTTCCGAAGGTTTGACGCTGGGCGGCCATGTGGGGACCCACATCGACGCGTTGTGCCACTTCTCGTGCGGCGGTAAGCTGCACGGCGGTGTGGAAGCGGCGAGTGCCCAGACCTACGCCGGCGGACTCCAGCGGCATACCGTGGATACCATCGCGCCTATATTGCGGCGCGGGGTGCTGCTGGATATCGCGGGAGAAGCCGGTACGGATGCGCTGCCTGCCGATTTCGAGATCACGCCGGCACACCTGGATCGGGCGGCGGACGCGGCGCAAGTGGAAGTCCGGCCGGGCGACGTGGTCCTGCTGCGCACCGGATGGGCGCGCTTCTGGGAGGATGCCGCGCGCTTCATCGCGCAAGTCCACGGGCCGGGTCCGGGTGAGGCCGGCGCGCGCTGGCTCAGCAGCCGGGGCATCTTCGCAGCCGGCTCAGATACCGTGGCCTTCGAGAAAGTACCCGACTCCAATATGCCGGTACACGTTCACCTCCTGGTGGAAAGCGGTATACACATCGTCGAATGTCTGGACCTGGAGCAACTCGCAGCCGAGAGGCGTTACACTTTTCTATTCGTGGCGACACCTTTGAAAATCCGCGGCGGGACCGGATCGCCCATTCGCCCCCTGGCTATCGCATGACCACGTCCTCCGACTTCGCTCCGGTGCGGGAAGGAGAACAGATCGACGCGCAAGCCCTCGCCGCCTACCTGCGCGGCAAGCTGGATGGGGTCGAAACCGGATTGGCCGTGCGCCAGTTTCCCGGTGGGCACTCCAACCTGACTTATTTGTTGGAAGCCGGTGGGCGCGAATATGTGTTGCGCCGCCCGCCGCTTGGCCCGGTCGCGCCCAAGGCCCACGATATGGCGCGCGAGTACAACGTGCTGGGCGCGGTACATCCGGTCTTTGCGCCGGCTCCGCGCGTGTTCCTGCTGTGCGACGATCCCGCGGTAATCGGGGCCACCTTCTTTGTGATGGAGCGCCGCCGCGGCCTGGTGCTGCGCCGCGAAATTCCGGCCGGATACGCCGGCGATTCGGGTTTCGGCGCGCGCGTGAGCGAGGCCTTCGTGAATTGCCTGGCCGCGCTGCATGCCGTGGATGTGAACCGCGTGATGTTGGGCAAGCCCGCCGGCTTCCTGGAACGCCAGGTCAACGGATGGGCCGAACGCTGGCAGCGCGCGCAAACCGAAACCCTGCCGCAGATGGACCAGCTCATCCTCTGGCTGCGCGATCGCCTGCCGCAATCGCCGGCGCCGACGCTGGTGCATAACGATTACAAGCTCGATAACTTGATGCTCGATGCCGCCGATCCGGGCCGCGTGGAGGCGGTGCTCGATTGGGAGATGGCCACAGTCGGCGATCCCCTCGTGGATCTGGGCTGCGTCATGTGCTATTGGCCGGAGGCCGGCGATCCACCGGTGCGCCGCGATGCGCTCAGCGCCATCACCACGCTGCCCGGCTGGTTCACGCGCGCGGAGCTCGTGGAACGCTACGCGCGCCTCACCGGGCGGGATGTTTTGGGCCTCGGCTATTATGAAGTGTTCGGCATTTTCAAAATCGCCGTGGTCCTTCAACAGATCTACTTCCGTTACCACCGCGGGCAGACGCGGGACGAGCGTTTTCGCAACTTCGACCAGCGCGTCCGCGGCCTGGTGGAGATCGCGTCCGAAGTTGCCGGGAGAGGCGCGGAGAGGGCCGGTTGAGTTCTCTCTATCTGATTCGCCACGGCCAGGCCGGCAGGCGCGGACAGTACGATGCGCTGTCGGATCTGGGCCAACGGCAGGCCTACTTGCTGGGCCAGTATCTGGCCGCCCAGAAGGTGCCGTTCAAGGCGATCGTTGCCGGATGCCTGAATCGCCAGCGGCAGACCGCCGCGGGCGTGTGGCGCGCCTATCGCGATGCGGGTGTCGCCATCCCGGACATCGTTTCCGACCCCAAGTGGAACGAATTCGACATGACCGCGGTGTTCAGCGAGTTTGCGCCGCTGCTGATCGCCACCGATGCCCAGTTCAAACAGGATTACGAAGAATTGATGCGGAAGCTGGAGGATGCCGGCTCGCCGATCCATCAGGCCTGGACCGACTGCGATACCCAGACCATGCGCGCCTGGATGGAAGCCCGCTATCCCTGCCAAACCGAATCGTGGGCGGCGTTCCGCGCGCGCATCCTGAGCGCCCGGCAATCGCTGGGAGATTATGCGTCCGGAGACGCAGTGGCGGTCTTCACGTCCGCCGCGCCGATCTCGATCTGGGTGGCGGCATCGCTGGGTGTATCGGACCGCAACATCATGCGCCTGGCCGGCGTGATCTATAACTCCGCCGTGACTACCATGCGCCTGCGCGACGACGACACCACCCTTTTCAGCTTCAACGGCGTGCCGCATCTGACCGAACCGCACCTCCGCACCTTCCGCTGACTTATGCGAATCATCGAAACCATTGAAGAATTGCGATCGCTGATCGGCCTTGAAGTCGCCGTAGGCGATTGGTTCACCGTCGACCAGGCGCGCATCGACGCCTTCGCCGACGCCACCGGAGACCACCAATGGATCCACCAGGATGTGGAGCGCGCCAAGACTGAGTCGCCTTTCGGCCGCACCATAGCGCACGGCTTCCTGACGCTATCGCTGCTCAGCAGCCTGTCGCACGACTGCTTCGATATCCGCGGCGATTTCAAAATGCGCATCAATTACGGGCTGAATCGCGTGCGTTTCCCCGCGCCCGTGCTGGCGGGCTCGCGCATCCGGCCGCACTTCACCCTGCAATCGCTGGAGCCGTTCGACGAAGGATACCAGGCGGTGTGGGTGGTCACCACGGAAGTGGAAGGCGGCCGTAAGCCCGCGCTGTACGCCGAGTGGGTCGTGCGGCTGTACACCTAGCGGAGAAGCTCTCAACCCACTACGCAGCTTCGGCCCTGCCATCCGATCTGCACCACACGCCCGTCTTCCACCAGCACGGGCACTGCACGCTGACCGCCGGCCACGGCCTGCATACGCTCCAGGGCAGCCGCGTCGCTTTCCACGTCGTATTCCACGAAGTCGAGATTTCTGAGCTCGAGCCAGTCGCGCATTTCCCCCGTGTAGGGACAGCGCGCCGTGCCGTAGAGCTCATATTTCGGGTTAGGCATGACTCCTCCCCTTACGATATTGGAACTTATCGATACCCAGCCGGCGGATGCGGAATTCCAGCGTGGAGGCCGGCAGTCCCAGGCGACGCGCGGCGCCCTGGAGCCCCGATATACGTCCGCGCGACGCGCGCAAGGCGCCTTCGATGGCCTGCCGCTCCTCCGCTTCCAGGTGACCCGCCATATCGCCCGCCGCGGCGCCCGGCAGCAGATCGCGCTCCACGCGCAGCGTTCCGTTGCGCGACAGAATCACGGCCCGCTCCACCACGTTTTCCAGCTCCCGCACGTTGCCGGGCCACGCATAGCTCTCGAGTTGCGTCATGCTGCGCCGGTCGATGCGCGCGATGGGCCGTCCGAAACGTGCGCCATGCTTGGCGGCGAAGTGCGCGGCCAGCAGAGGGATGTCCGCGGGACGCTCGCGCAGCGCGGGCACCCGGATCGGGAACACGTTCAGCCGGTAGTAAAGGTCGCTGCGAAAGCGTCCGGCTTGCACCTCGGCCGCCAGGTCGCGATTGGTCGCTGCCACCAGCCGTACGTCCACGCGCACCGTCTGGCTCCCGC
>JBEKIM010000099.1:0-17423 GCA_050011755.1 Bryobacteraceae bacterium
TCGTCGATTCATCGTTGAAGACGAGGATGGCTGAACGCGTTTTGCAGATGCTCGATCAGACGCAGGAGAAATTTGTCTCGCGTTTCACGGTGCAAACCGGGCCTCGCATACAAATTGTTCAGGCGGACGATGTGGACTGGATTGGAGCTGCCGGGGATTATGCGGAACTGCACGCGCACGGCCGCGCTTACCTGCTGCGCGAAACGATGGCCTCGCTGGAGCAGAGGCTCAATCCGGCGAATTTTCTTCGCATCCATCGTTCCCGAATCGTGCGGGTGGAAAACATCGTGGAGCTGCGCTCCATCGAGAATCGGGAATTCATTGTCCGGCTTTCCGATGGCTCCGAACACCGCTCCAGCCGCACACACGCGAACCGTCTGGAACGCTGGTTGTCATCCGGAGGGCAATGACGTCCCCCGGAAGCGGAAACCGCCCGCTTGCCAAGGCTGGCAAGCTCGCGGAGACTGTCGAACAAGGTGCACAAGTGTTGCCGGAGATCGCCTGGCCGATCCACAGCTTGCGGAAATCGGGATCGAGCCTAAATCCGTTCCCCACTCTTTCTCCAGTGTCACACAAGTATATTGACCATTTGTGTCTGCACACCTAGGCATTACAGGGCGTCGCGGAACATTTTCGGCGGTTTCCGCGATTTGCTCCTTGACCCCACCTATAAATTGGTCCATACTCTAGGAGAGATTTTTAGTTTGACGGCGATAAGTGGCTGGCGTCAGTCTTCGGGCTTCCCATCGTGGCAAACGGCAGCGTGTATGTCCCCACGTACGACAACGGCGTCGTGGTGTACCACCCGTAGCGGTAACGGCCCCAGGAGCCATCCATGCAATTACTAAGGTATGGGCACGCGTCTGCGATCCTTCTGCTTCTCATCGGCAGCAGCGTCGGCGAAGCGTGGGGGCAGTCCGGTCCCTCGACACCGGCGGCTAACAAAGGCACCATCACGCTGCTCACCGGGTTCGGCGCGCAGGGATATGACGAGCCGGGGCTGCTCGTCGAGGTTTCGCCCGGCAAGTTCGTGGGCATAGCCGTTGGCGACAACGCCATCGCATTTACGCTGACCAGCCAGGGCGCCGTCTCCACGTTGTATACGTTTCCGACTAATGCAGGGCCGGCCCAACAATTGGTGCAGGCAATAAACGGGAGGATCTACGGCACTCAGACCCTCCCGTTAGCAAATTTCAGCCTGGGCCCCGGCGGGGGCGCGAAGACATATCAACCGACAACGGCCTTCCCCCCGATCTTCTCGACCCAGTTGCCGGACGGCAGCCTGTACGGGACGGAGTGGGCGGGCAACGGGCACAACGCGCTCGTGCAGATGACGATAGATGGCACGGAAACTGTTCTACACAACTTCTCCGCCACGGAGGGTACGCCGTACGGCCTGCCCATACGCGCATCCGACGGCAATTTCTATGGCATTTCCGCGGTCGGCATCGGCCCCGGCCGGTACTCGACTTCGGCGATGGTCTATCGCGTAACTCCCCAAGGCGACCTCACGATCACGGCGACCTATCCGGACGGCCATCCCGGTTACGCTGTCGGAACCTTCAGCGAGTACCTGGTGCAGGCCGGCAATGGCATGCTATACGGCACGGCCGCGATGGGCGGCAAGAACCGCGGCGGAGCTATCTTCCAGCTTTCGCTCGACGGCAGCTACAAGCTGCTATACGAATTCGCCGGCTCCGTTTCGGGACTTCCTACGTTCCTTACTGTGGCGAGCGACGGAAACATATACGGCGTGGCGCAGGGCCAGTATCAATTCGGCGGCCCCAGCTCTCTGTTCCGAGTTACTCCGGCCGGCCAGTTCGAGACACTTCAGTATCTCAGCGGGCTACAGATCGGCACCTGTCCCTGCTGGTTGACGGAGGGCAGCGACGGCTTGTTCTATGGCACCACCATGTCCGGCGGGGAAGGCATCGGCACGGCGTGGACGTGGAACCTGGGCTTGCCCAAACCGCTGCCCAGCCTTAGCGGGTTGCTGCCCGCAAGCGGCAACGCGGGAACCAGCGTGATTGTCTGGGGCGAAAACCTGCTGGGGGCGACGGGCCTCAGCTTCAATGGAACGCCCGCCGTCACGTTCAGCAACATCACTAAGGAGTATGTTTCGGTGACCGTGCCGTCCGGCGCCGCCACCGGCCCGGTTACCGTCACTACTCCAAACGGAACCGCCACTTCACCGATCCTATTTACTGTCGAGTAGCGCGGTATCGATCACAATATGCTCGCGATTCCACGGATTGTAATCCCGAGAGACTACGTCTTGCCAAGTGAGGGACCGCGATCCGGCAATGTCGGATATTGTCTCCCGTTTCACGGTGCAAACCGGGCCTCGCATACAAATTGTTCAGGCGGACGATGTGGACTGGATTGGAGCTGCCGGGGATTATGCGGAACTGCACGCGCACGGCCGCGCTTACCTGTTGCGCGAAACGATGGCCTCGCTGGAGTAGAGGCTCAATCCGGCGAATTTTCTTCGCATCCATCGTTCCCGAATCGTGCGGGTGGAAAACATCGTGGAGCTGCGCTCCATCGAGAATCGGGAATTCACTGTGCGGCTTTCCGATGGCTCCGAACACCGCTCCAGCCGCACACACGCGAACCGTCTGGAACGCTGGTTGTCATCCGGAGGGCAATGACGGCAGACCGGCCGTAAGATCACCGATGCGGCGATGAACTATCGCTGGCCGGGAAATATCCGAGAATTGCAGAACTTCATCGAGCGCGCAATATACACGGGCAGGATATGCCGGGCTCCGATGTTTACACTCCCCGCCATTGCTGGAATCAGGACCCCAAGAAAGAGGGCCGGCGGAAGACCGCACCAGGTAGCAGAGAGCTTTCTGCAGCCCACGTACAGCCCGGCGGCGCTCAAAATGAGAAACGCAAGTCGCGTTTTCACCCCAAGTGCGACCGGAAAGTAGGACCACCAGCCTTGAGGCTAAAACGGCCAAAAAGATAACTAGGGTGGCCCTGCCGGTTGTGGGACTGCGCAGCTAGAATGCCGGCAAAGAACTCCGGAGCTCCGGAGCGGGCAGTTTGATGTTCCAGGCCGGAACGGTTCCAAACGAGAACCAATATCCTGCCCATATAACCACAGCGCCTACCAGCACTGCAAAGGCGAACGTACGAACGGCAAAACCCCAAGTCGCATAAGGGACAGTGTGCGAGCCGGGTCGGGTGACCGCGGAATAACGTCCCTACCCTCCAAATTGTAATTCGGTTCGCCGAGCGGCCTGACTCCGGCAAGGTATGGCGGGAGCGCCACCGCCGCGCGCGCGGGCGGCGGCTGCTCGGTTAGGTGTAGATACACGCCCTTGCTTATGTATTGCAGCCTGCACGCAAAGTGGCCGGGCCCGTCTATCGTGAAAGTAAAACGGTATAAGTGGCGCAAATGCGAATCGTGGCGATACCGATCAGGCAAAGTGCCAGGAGCACGGATTGCCTTCCTAAGAACCGGTCGATGATGCGCGTCACGACAAACGTACTCCAATCATGTTAGTGCGATGGATCCATGTCCATCAATGCGCGGCTCTCGCACTCTCACCACTAAATATGCCGCAACGGGGGCAGCCAACGCGTAACGGCTCGATCGCGAACGGCCGGTCTTCGTAGTGGTTTGAGCAAAAGCCGGCAGCGCGGTGCAAAAGCAAAGCAGAGCGATGGCGGCGCGGCTCGGCATCCGGTCAGCGCGCCTCGGCCACGGAATTGCCCGCCAGCACCTGGCGCAATTTGTAGCGGTTCAATCCGGAGGTCAAATCCCGCACGAACGCGGTGGCCACGATACGCGCGCCGGCCGGTGTGGGATGAATGAAGTCCGCCGAAACCAGTTGAGGATGGTTCTCGTACCAGCGCGCCATGGTGCCCGCGCCCCCCATGGCTTCGAACGTGTTGAAAAATCCGCAATGCAGCTCCAAGGCCACGCGGCGCTGAATGTCGACGATGCGAGGTATGGTGGGCAGCGTTTCAATCTCGCCGCCATTCTTCTGGCCGCGGTCCATGGGACTCATCACCAGTATGGAAGCATTGGGCAGCGCGGCGCGCACACGGCGGATGGCTTCGCGCAGCTCCTTCTCGTATTCGCGGGTGAGGAAGGCGGCGAATCCGCTTTCGTTGGTGCCGTAATTGAGCACCACCAGGTCGGGATTGCGGTGGCGCAATTCCTCGGCCCAGTGGCTCTCGTTGAAGATCAGGGCCGGCACGGTGACGGACGCGCCGTTCAGGCCGATGCTATCGTAGACCACGCCGGTCTTATGCTTCTCCAGGGTGATGCCGAACAGGCGGACCAGACCTTCGGTGGTGAATTCGAGCGTACCGGTTCCCGGTTTCAGCTCGAAGCGGGCGAACCCGGCGGAGCGGGACGGCGCACTGGTGGCGATGTCGCCGATGGACTGGCCGCCGGAGGAAATCGCGATGCTACCGCCATTCGGCTGACGCAGGAACCAGACTTCCAGCCGGGTCTGCGTCGGGTCGTGCAGCATCACCCGGCTGTAAGCTCCGGTACCGCCCGAGAAGACCACGCCCCCGAGCCCGAACAGGCCATTGCGCAGATCCCAACGCGTGCCCGGGTCCATCTGCCAGCCATGACTGGATAGATCCACGCCGCGATGTCCGTACCAGGCCCAAGGCTTGCCGATCAGGGTGAAGCCGTGGCCGGCATCGCCGAAGCGCTTTTGCAGGAGCTGGCGGGTATCGCCGGTGATGAGGTCGGCCGTGGTGGGCGAATCGCCGTAATGCAGAATGCGGGTGATGGCCATGGGCGTGCCACGCTCGGTGCGCCACAATGCAGAGTAGAACTGGTCGAGGGCGCCGTTGCGATCGTCCAGTGTGGGACGGCCCGCGAGCAGCTTGGGCGGTAAGACAATGGCCTCGGGCGGGGTATGCGGTTGCCACGGAAGCAGCGGCGTAAGTTCGGGCGTAAACGCGACAATGGCGTCCGCCGACTGCAAGGTGGGCAACTCCACTCCGTGGACCACGCGCGATAGCCCGGCCAGAATGAGCGAGAAAGTCAAGATAGTGAGGGCGACGTGGCGCACGCACTCGTGCGTCCCGCGCCCCCACTCCTGGGGACGCCTGCGTGCGTTCTCCTTGGGGAAGGCGCGCATGTCAGAACCGCGTATACACGAACGGTGCCGCGCCCCGTCCCGCCAGCAGTTGAATGGCTACCACTGCAAGCGCCATGGCGGCCGCCTGTACATAAAAAGGCGTTCGGCCAAATAAATCGACGGCGCGTTCGTACCAGTTTTTCGGGACAGCCTGGCCGCCGGCGGCCAACAGCGATACCAAAATCACGCCGGTGGAGACATTCTGCAGTGAGAAGGTAAGCGATCCGATGCGCTTCAGGATGTCGATGGCCACGCCCGTTGTGGGGCTGCGGAAGAATATCCAAGTGAGACAGACAAACTGGTAAGTGCAAAAGATGCGGATGGCGCGCGACGCCAGGCCAGGTTCCGGACGCCGCCCGCGCCAAGCCTGCCAGCGGCGGGTTACCGCCAGGGCCGCGCCGTGCAGCAGACCCCAGATAGCGAATGGCCAGGTGGCGCCATGCCACAATCCGCCCAGAACCATGGTGATGACCAGATTGAGGTAGGGCCAGACGCGTGTACGCTTGCCGGGAAGCGAGAAGTAAAGATAGTCGCGCAGCCAGTTGGAGAACGTGATATGCCAGCGGCGCCAGAAATCCGCCATATTCACGGATGTGTAGGGACGGTCGAAATTGATGGGCAGCCGCACGCCCAACAGCAAGCCGCAGCCGCGCGCGATATCGGTGTAGCCCGAGAAATCGTAGTAAAGCGCCAGTGAGTATACATAGACGGCGGCCAGATTCTCCATGCCGCTGTATAAGTTGGGCGTGTCGAAAACCCGGTTCACCAAATTGCCCGCCAGATAGTCGGCGATGAGCAGCTTTTTCAGGAGCCCGAACACGATCAGAAACAAGGCGCGCGATCCATCGGCTGGGACTAAGTCGAATTTCCGGGTGAGCTGTTTGAGTATCTCGGCGGGACGGGTAATCGGCCCGGCCTGTATTGTGGGGAAGAAGGAAGCCGCCGCCATATAGCCCAGGTAAGTGGAGGCTGCCGGAGTGTCTTTGCGGTAGATGTCGATCGTGTAGGTGAGAGACTGAAACGCATAGAACGAGAGGCTCAGCGGGAAGACCCAATCCCAAACGGACGGCTGCAGAAACAAGGTCATGTGGCGGGAAAAGATCAACAGGCCCAGGTTGGCGGCCAGACTTAGCCCGAGAAACAGCCGCCGAACCAATGAGCTTTCGGACGCCTGCATCCCCATGCCGGCGAGATAGTCAAGGGTCGAACAGCACGGAATAAGTGCGAGATAGAATAGTCCATATCTTGCACAGAAAAAATAGTTGGCCGCCAGGAGCACGGTCAAGCGGGCAAGCCGCCAGCCCGACGCCAGCCAATATGCAAGTAAGACGATGATTATGAAGAGGAAATACGCGGCACTGGTGGAGTGCACAGGGGCATTATCTCATACTCGCGGCGGCGCCGCTTAAAGGACCCGCCACACGCCATACGCCGCAAACGCGGTCACGCCGCCCTTCCACAGCCATGCGCGCATTCCGCCATTCCAAAACAGCGCGAACAACATCGCAAACGCCAGCGGGCTGAGCGCGTTGAAGTGTACCGCTTCCGCCCAATGCCCTTTCGCCAGCGCGAACAACGCGCGGGTGAGGCCGCACAGCGGGCAGGGCCGTCCGGTGAGCCTGTGGAATCCGCAGAGGCGCACGGCCGGGTAGGCTGGCACGGTGAAGTACCACAGCGCGCCGAACAAGGCCATCGCCGCCGCCGCGCGGCGCACCGCCGAAGCCGTCACAACGCGTCTACCGTGCGCGGGTCGAATCCCACGATTTCCTTGTACGCCACCGTGATGGCGGCGAACGTCACCGGTATGGCCACGAAGACGCCCACGATGCAGCACAGCACGCCGAGCAGATCCACCAGCACCATCAGCACCAGAAATAGTGTGAAGCCCACATAATCGCGTTTCACTACCGCGTGGCTGGCTTGCATGGCCGGCCAGAAATCCATGCGCTTGTCCACTATAAACAGATACGTGAATTTGTACATGGCAGCCACCACCAGGCCGGGGATGATGCACAATACCGTCCCGCAGGCCACGAAGAGCGCGATCACAATCGACGCCACCAGCGTGGGCACGAAGTAGTTGAAGCCCAGGAAAAGATCGGCGAATTCCGCGCGCCGCCCCATCAGCTTTTTCATGGTGAAGATGTGCAATCCGGCGATCATGGGCCCCTGCAGAATTACCGGCACCGCCGAGCTCAGAATCGTGAATACCAGGGCCAAGAGCACATAGTTGCCCAGATCCGCGTTCACCAACGCCCAGCCTTCGCTGATCCAGCGCCCCGCGTGGACCGCCACCGTCGCCGGCGGCGTCCACGGAGCCGCTGGCGTGCCGCCCAGACTGGGCGCGCCGGGCGCGAGCGACGTCCCGCACGTAGGACAGAACTGAACATCCGGACTGACTTGGGTACCGCACTTGTGGCAGAACATTTGACGGATGATAACACGCGGACAACGTCACGGGCGGATGTTTTCTAGCGTATGAGTGCTTAACGGTTGTGGGGATTTCTCGCTGAAAGAAACCGCTCCCTGACGGTCGCGGCTCAGTTAAGCCGTGCGAAATTAGCGCGAACGGTACCGAGCCGCGACCGTCAGGGAGCCGTTTCCCCAAAACGGTTGAGCACCCCGAGCGTATTCCGCACCAGGCCGGCGACGTGTTCGACCGTGATCGCGTCCAACGCAGGCGCGGCGGCTAAGGCCACGTGCGGTCCGCGCGGCGCCCACACGGCGGGATCCGACGGCCCGAACAGCGCCACCACCGGCGTGCCCACGGCCGCCGCCAGGTGTGTTGGGCCGGAATCGTTGCCGATGTAAATGCGCGCGGTGGCCAGCCAACAGCCCAATTCGTACAGATCTTCGAAACGCCGCGCGCCGGGCAGGTCGTCCTCCGGGCCGGCGCACCACTCCACCTGCATACTGCAGGCCAGCCGCCGCGCCAATTCCTGGAAGCGTTCCATCGGCCAGCGCTTCCTGGGGCTGCCGGCAAATGGGTGGATCGCCGCAAATCCACCCCGGATGGCACTGCAAGCGAGGCGCGGAATGGCGTCGCTGGCGCAGGGCGCGATGCCGGCGATGGAGCGCGCCTGTTCCAAATAGAAGTCCGCCGCGTGCGCGACGCGCGAACAGCACGTGGCCGGCGGCAGCGCCGCCAAAAAATGGAACGGCAGACCCAGCGCGGCGACAACTTCGCGAAATTCGGGCCGCCCCGCGCCATACCAGGAAACGATCGAATCGAATCCGCGTAACGTTTCGAGCAGGCGCGCGTCCGGCCCCGTCAACTCCAGCAGGTCTAGTCCGGTCGCTGCGATCGACCGGGCCCGGTCCGCGATGCGCGCCGCCAGCGGCACATTCCGCGGCGCAGCCCATACTTCCAGATATCCGTCCCGCAGGCCGCCGGAGCGCAGGCACTCAATGGCCGGAATCGAGACGATGAAATCGCCCATGGCGCCAGGGCGGATGATGAGCCGCTTCAAGAACTCAGCATAGCTTCGATCGTCAGGCCCTGCGCGGAGTACGCCCCGCCCACGTTTTCCTCCAGCGTGACGGTGTGCTCCACCCAGTTCGAAAGCGGAAGATTGCGGAACAGGATTCGCTCCCGAACGATCAGCGTCTGCTTGCTCATGAAAAACAGTCTGCTTTTCCGCACATACTGGCGCTGTTCCACGCGGAAATCGTTCAGGAATTCGTCGAATGCCGCCCGTTTTGCCTCGGCTTTGGCGTCGCTGATGGCGCTTTCCAGCGTTTGCCTTTGCACGATCAGCGCGCTCTGCAGCTCCGCCAGCGCACCCCTTTCACGCGCGATGGCTTCATCCATGCGGCAGCGCATCATGAAGCAGATCAGCAGCGCCGCACCGGCCGCCGTGAATCCCGGCACGAAAATCCAGAGTAGAATGGCCATGCAATCCCGGCTTGATCTAAGCCAATTCTAATAGCCATCCGGCCGGCAAGCAACGCTGTCCATCGTACCTTAACCCTCCGTTCGACCAGTGGGGGAATCCCCGGTTAATTAACCGGCTAATTTCCGCGTTATACTGCGGGGCAATGCGCTCTCCCACGCTCATTTACGGCTCGGCCGCGGCGAGCACCGTGTATCTGGTTACCCAGAGGTGGCAGCCGTACCCCGGCAGCGCGCTGGTGAAGGGCTGTGCCGTTGGCGCACTGGCGTTGCTGGCGTTGCGATCGCGAGGGGCCCGGCGGGATGCCGGACTGCTGGCTCTCGCGCTGGCGTTCTCCACCGCGGGCGATGTACTGCTGGACCTTAATCCGCGCCTCTTCGCGCTGGGTCTGGGCGCTTTCCTGCTGGCGCATGTCGCTTACATTTGCTTGTTCGTGCGAAACCGCGCCGCGGGCTTGCCGCTGCGCTCGCGCTTCGGGGCGGCCGTGCTCGTGGTTTTGGTTTATAGCGCTATGTTGTCGGCGTGGATCGTTCCGTACGTTGGAGCGTTGGCCGTTCCTGTGGTCCTCTATATCTGCGCGCTGACCGCCATGGTGTCGACCGCCATTCTGGCCCGCTTCCGGTACCCTTGGGTAGCGGTAGGCGCGATTCTGTTTCTGGTTTCCGATTCGCTGCTCGCCGTTCACAAGTTCAAGGAGCCGGTGCCCCTACGCGATTACCTGGTGTGGAGCACCTATTACCTCGGCCAGTGCGGGATTGCGCTTGGGTACCTGGCAAGCGGCAGCTAATTCGTCCAACGCCGCTCTAGCAGCCCCAGCCCGGCATCGGCCGCCAGCGCGATGCAAGCCGCCGGCACGGCACCGGCCAGGATCTGGGTAGTATCCACCGAAGCGATGCCGCGGAAAATGAAAACGCCCAAGCCACCGCCGCCGATAGCCGCCGCGATAGTCGCCGTGCCGATGGTCGTTACCGTGGCTACCCGGATGCCTGCCAGAATGGTGCGCGCGGCCAGGGGCATCTCCACGCGCCACAAAAGTTGCCTGCCGGTCATGCCCATGGCTACGGCGGACTCGCGCACGGCAGCGTCCACGCCCAATATGCCCACCATGGTATTGCGCAGGATTGGGAGCAGCGCGTAGAGCACCAGCGCCACGATAGCCGTGCGTTTGCCGATTCCGCCGATCAACGGCACGGGAATCAGAAATCCGAATAAGGCCAGGCTGGGAATGGTCTGCATCACGTTGGCGAAGCCGAGCAGCCACGGCCGCCACGCCGCGCGCCGTGTAATCAGAATGCCGGCAGGCACCGCCAGCGCGATGGCGGCGGCCATGGAGACCAGCACCAGCGTCAGATGTTCCAGCGTGAGTTGCAGGATCTCGCCGGCCAGGTCTGGATTCATGGCGCGTCGACTTTCCAATCGAGGCAGGCCTGGAAGGCGCGGGCCTCGGCGCCGCCCGCTTCCAGGAACTCGCGCGGCGTGGCCAATAACTCAAGCATGCCGTCGCGCAGCAGGGCGATGCGAGAGGCCAGCATCAGCGCCTCCCGCACATCGTGCGTGACGAAGATAGCGGTCTTGCCCAACTCCCGCCGCAGCGCCAGAAACTGTTTCTGCAAATCCAGCCGCGTCACAGGATCCACCGCCCCGAACGGCTCGTCGAACAACAGCACGGATGGATCGGCAGCCAGCGCGCGCGCCACTCCCACGCGCTGCCGCTGCCCGCCGGATAGCTGCGCCGGATAGCGCGCCGCGAACTGCTCCGGATCGAGACCCACCTGGCGCAGCAGCGTGTCCACGCGCGCGCCGATGCGCGGCGCTTCCCAGTTTTCCAGTTGCGGCACCAGGCCGACGTTCCGCGCCACGGTGTAATGCGGAAACAACCCGATCTCCTGAATCACATAGCCGATGCGGCGCTTCAGCCGCACGGCATCCCAGGCGGTGGTCGGCGTGCCATCTACCAGCACCTCGCCGGCGCTGGGAAAAAGCAGGCCATTGACCATCTTCAGGGCCGTGGTTTTGCCGGAACCGCTACGGCCGAGCAGCACCAGTGTCTCGCCCGCTTCCACCGATAGCGTCAAGCCCTGCAGGATTTCGCGCGCGCCGATGCGATAGGACGCGTTGCGGAACTCGACGACTGCGCTCACGCGGCAAACAGGCTCTCGGCGAAGGGCCAGGTGTCGTCGAGCCACTGTGCCCGGCATTCGAAACCCGCAGCGGCGGCCATCTCGCAGATCTCGCCGGCATGGAACTTGTGGCAGGACTCCGTCCAGATGGTTTCATCCTTTCGCAAATCGCACTCGAAGGCGGCCGCCCGGACGAATACGTGCTGCGCCTTCAGCGATCGCAGATGCATCTCGACGCGCCGGTGGCGGGCGTCCCAACGGGCCTCGTGTACAAAACTGCGGAGCGCGAAGTCGGCGTTTAATTCGCGGTTGATGCGCGCCAGCAGGTTGCGGTTGAAAGCCGCCGTGACGCCCGCCGGATCGTCATAGGCCAGCAGCATCCGGGACACCGGCTTGATCAGGTCCGCGCCCAGCAGCAGGGCATCGCCGGGCATCAGGCAGGCCCGCACCTCGCGCAGAAAATCCTCTGCCGCGGCGCGCGCGAAGTTGCCGATGGTGCTGCCCAGAAACAATACCAGCAAAGATTCGCCGGACCGCCGCGCGCAGACCGCGCGCTGCAGGCCGTTCAAATAAGAGTCTGCGATGGCATGCACGTCGGCAAACGCGCCCATCTCCCGCGCGCAGAGGGCCAGGGCGGACGCCGAGACATCGATCGGATAATAGTTCACCGGCCGGCCTTGCGTCAGCGATTCCAGAATGCGGCGCGTTTTTGAGCCGCTGCCGCTACCCAGCTCCGCGACGGAAACCGGCCCGGGCATGTAGGCGGTCAGCTTGGGCGCAAGGCGCTCGATGAGGCGCGCATCGGCGCGCGTCAGGCCGTACTCCGGCAGCACCGTGATGGCCTCGAATAAAGCTGTGCCCGTGGCATCGTAGAAGTATTCGCAAGGAAGTTGCTTCTGGCCGGGCTGGCCCAGGCCTTCGCGGACGTCGTGAGAGAAATCGCTCAATGTAGTATTAATCCTCGAGCAGCCTGAACGTAGCGTAGATATATGGATACGCGGGGCGAAACCAATTGCGGAAACTGGAGCGCAGCAGGCATCGGGCGGTGCGCGGCGATCCGCCTTTCAGTACGTAGTGCTGGCCATCGAAAAAATTGGCCGAGTAGCCGGGGTAAAAAGAAAAGGGATGAAAGCCGGGGAACGGCTCAAAGCGCGTGGAGGTCCACTCCCACCCATTGCCGACCATTTGCGAAACGCCGTAGCGATTCGGCGGCGATGCGGTGACCCGCTCGGGATCCCAACGCCGGAAGTCCACGTTCTCGCCGGCGAATGCCTCGCGGCCCCCTTCGCCATCGTACGCCGCGCGATGGAACTGCGCCTCGGTCGGCAGCGATTTGCCTTTCCACCGCGCATAAGACCGGGCCTGGTCGTACGACACATAGACCGGCCAATCGAGCGGCAGTGGAACGTCTTCGAACATGCCGTGATAGCACCATTCGCCCTCGCGGCAGATCCAGAAATGCGGCGCGGCGGCGCCGGCCTTTACAAACTCCAGATAGTCGCCATTTGTGACTTTGTGTTGCGCGATGCCAAAGGCCGGGACCTCCACCTCTTGCTGTTCGAACTCGTTGTCCCAGCCGAAACCCTCGCCGCGGGGCCGGCCGAGCGTGGCCGGGCCGGCCGGAATCTCAATCATGCGCGATTGCGGTGCCGGTCCCGAGGGCGCGGTTGCCGGTGCTGGACTCTTTTTCTGTTCGAACGGCAGGTGGTGCAGCATATAGGCGAACGTTTCGGCATGCATCAGCCGATGCTCAATGGCCACGTGCATCAGTTCCTCGGGCGCCTGTTCGAGGGCGGCATCCAAGGCGGTACGGACCCGTTCGTTATACTTGCGCACCTCACCGGGCGCGGGCCAATCGGCGGGCCGATCGGTGGGCAGATCGCCGGACTCCGGGTCGATGCCGAAAGAGAACAGATGATCGAAGCCCGCGTTAAACGCGGGCATCTCCATGGCCCGGCCCAACAGGTTCCAGTCGAATGCCTCCAGATGGCCGAGATAGAAAATGATCCGATGCCGCTCCGGGATAGGGCGCTCATAAAGTGCGCCAGGATCGATGAGATCGAAGAGGCTGTCGGTTTGCGCGCGCGCTACGGCGAGTGACTGAGATAATTCCGCGAGGGGAGTCATACCGGCTAAACCAGTGTAGCAAAACAGGGAACTTCCCTCCGCTGCAGGGGCCCGCATGAGGCGAATTCTTGGTGATATTACATACCGAGTTTGGGTCCGCGGCGCACCGTTGAAAAGGCAATTGGGGGGCGGGCAATCATGCCCGTAGGCGCCTTTCAGCGGCTGAGCCGGCTGGAAAGCCGGCTGCGGCCAGGACTGGCCGCCCTCCAAATTGAGGTTTCATCACATTTGGTGGCCCGCAGGGCCATCCTGACACGCCGCTAAGCGGGTCGCCAGACCCGCTGTGCTAGCATGGATGACCCAGGGATTTCCAATTTCTAAATAAGGGAGAATCGTCGTGCCGAAAGCATCTTGCTTTTCCACCCGGGGCAGGCGCATACGGTTTGGATTGCTTGCCCTGCTGGTCCTCGTTCTGTTGTGCGGCAGGCGGCTCGCCGCCGCCAGCCAGCCGCCGCCCGGCGTACCCAGCGTGATGCACGAATGCGAGGGCTCGCTATGCAGCGCCTGGACGTGGGATGACGGCCATTTCGACGCGCACTGGCCGAATGGAGCGATCGCCACATTGACGGTACAGAGCTTCACCGCGCAGTCCGTCGTCATTAACCGCACGGATACTTCCAATAGCTCAACCGCGGGCTTAACCGCCGTGTATACGGGACAGATCTCCAGCCAGGGCGACAGTATCGTGGACGGCCACGTCACCTGGACCTGGCGCGGCTTCCCAAAAGGCGAGGCCAATGGAACATGGACCGCGACCTGGACTGCCGTGGTGCAGCCACCCCCGACGGGGACGCTTACGTTCACCAATCCTTATGCGACAGTGGTCGGGAACACGGCCGCTCTCTCGCCGATCAACCTGGACGCGGCCGCCGCGGCGCCTGCCGCAACGGCAATCAGCGCCGACGGCGTTTCGGCGGCGGTCGTCGTATACACCAGCTCGAGCGCCGACCCGGTCACATTCAGCGCCGACTCCGGCGACAACGGCTCGCTGATCGACAGCTACGCGCTGACTTTTTCTCAATATGACCCGAACTATCTGTCGCCAGGTTTTTCCCCTACGAAGCAAACCGGCGCCATCACGCCTCTTTGTTCCGTTCAAACCTGCACGGCGATGGCACTGGTCTGGCCGCCCGCGCAGCTTCCGGTCTCGCCGGCGCTGGAGGCCAGTTTCGAGTCCGTCACGGCCCATATCGCCGCGCGCCAGGGAACCACGTCTGTGCAAGGCTCCCTGACAGTCTACCCGCCTCCCTTGCTGCTGGTGCATGGTATCTGGTCCAGCGCGATCGCCGCGGGTTTCTCCCCGTACTCCAATCCGTCCGGGTTCTTCAAGTTCATTTCGGGACAGTATCCCCACAGCTTTATTTATGACGTCGACTACGGGCCGGTCAGCTACAAGGCTTTCGACGATCCGGAGGTGCAGGCGGCGTTTACGTTTTCGTTGACTGCGGCCCTGACCTTTCCGAACATAGATCACGGGGTCGTAGCGAGGACCGTAGATGTGGTGGCCCATAGCATGGGCGCACTAGTGACCCGCTGGTTTCTCCAGGATCCGGCAACTGCGGTTCCCTATCTGCATTTGCCCGCCAACCCGGTCCACAAGCTCATCACCATAGGAAGTCCGCACCTCGGATCGAACCTGGCCACCACCTTATGGAAGGACCAGAGCAATGTAATCCAAATTCCCACGGACTTCGTCCCCGGGCAGTTAGGCACCGCCCTCACCATGATCGAAGACCTTTGCCTCCTCAGTAAGGCCATTGGATCTAATAGTTGCTCGCTGCGGAATGTCCTCGGGCTGATCGGCAAGAAGGTCGATACCGGCGTCTTGTCGTTAGAGGGGCCCGATCCCCTCTCAGGCGAGCTGGACATCCTGGCGGACCCCGCTTCGCCGGCCACGTCGAGTACCTTTAGCGCGATTGTGGGAGAGGCGCCCGATTGCTCGCTTCTGGGCCTCCATATTCCCGGACCTTCCGAGGCGTTGTTGAACGCATTGATCGGGCTGTTCGCGCCGGGTAACAGCGTCGCCGGCCTGCTGGGCCCATTGAGCGATACGATCGTGCCCGTGAGCAGCCAACAGGACGCTCCCGCGCAAACGCCACTGGCCAAGGATACGGCGCTGGTTTCGAGCGTGGTACACACCGCCATCAGCCCCATCGGATACCCCTTCGGCTTCTGTAAGGAAACCGGCGAGACAGCCAGTAGTAATGTCTGGTATCAGGCCCTGTATTGGCTGGAAGGCGCGACGGGCCCCGCGCCGGGTTATGCGCAACCCGTCGCATCGGCCGCCGAACCCGGGCCCGAGCCCCGCACCAGCGCTTCAACCGGCCCCGCGCCCCTATTCGACCTCACCGGTTACACCTCGGTTTCCGACTCCGCCATTAGTTTCTCGCCGCCTTCCAACTCGAATCTCACGGTCAATTCCGCCGTGAATATCGTCGCCGCATCGCCTTCCAAAACCATCACCCAGATCCTGCTGGTTCAGGATGTGGCCGATCCGGTGGATGCGCCGCTCTACTACGTGACGCAAGCGCCGTTTTCCATTCCGTATACTCCCCTCCGGCTGGGGACGGCGAACTTTGTAGCGTTCGCCTTATTCAGCGATATGACTTACACGGCAACCACGCTCACCTACAACCTGCAAACCAGCGGAACCGCCTCCGCGCTCCAACTCGCGGGTGCTCCAGCAGGCAGCGTCATCGTCGGGTCGTCCTTCGTGGCGCGCGCGCTCGCCACCTTCCCCAACGGTCCCGTTGACGTGACGCAAGCTGCCAGCTATACCACGGCCAGCGGCGATGCCGCCGTTCTGAGCGTGGGGGCCGGCAACCAGATCACCGTCACCGGGCCCGGCGCCGAGACTCTCGATGTGACTTATGGCCGGCTGACAACATCGGCCAAAATCACGGCAGCCTGTATGTTCACGCTCACTCCGGCCAATCAGATCGTGCCCTCCGCCGGAGGTACCGTGCAGGTACAGGTGGCCACCGAGGAGGGTTGTCCCTGGACCGCCGGAATTAGCCGGCCCGGCGCCATTCCTACGAGCCAGAGCGGCACCGGAAACGGCTCTGTCGCGGTAACCGTGCCGTCGAATTCCTCGTTGGCCCCGCAGACGGTAACTATATTGCTAGGCACTCAGTCCGCGGTTGTCACTCAGCCTTACACACCTTGTAGCTACACTGTTTCCCCGGCGCAAATCAGTGCGGCGCCCTCCGGCGCGAGCGGAACCATCCAGGTAACGGTGCCCGAATTCTGTCCCCTGATCGCCGCCAGCGAGGCGCCCTGGGTGACGGCAAGCATCGCCGGATCCTCGGTGAGCTATACCGTGGCGCCCAACCTGACCCTGTCGCCCCGCACCACAAATCTGATCGTGGTCGCCCAGTCGATCCCGGTCACCCAGTCGAGTCTGCTGGCCTCCAACGGTCCCGCTGTCCTGGCGGCCGGCGGAGTCCTGAACGGCGCAAGCTTCATGGATGGCTTGGCCTCCGGAGCGTGGATCTCGATCTTTGGAACGAATCTCTCCTCGACTACGCGCACGTGGCAGTCCAGCGATTTTCAGGGAAATAATCTGCCGACTTCCGTGGATGGCGTGGCCGTCAATATCAACGGCGTTTCCGCCTATGTGGAATATGTCAGCCCTACCCAATTAAACGTTTTGGCCCCCGGCGACCCGGCCACCGGACCCGTTACCGTGCAGGTGACGAACTCCCTGGGCGCCAGCACTCCGGTCACGGTGAACAAACAGGCGTTTGCCCCAGCATTCTTTGCTTACTCACAGCAGGCTGGACGCTACGCCATCGCCGAACAGGGCGGCACGTACGCGCTGATCGCACCGGCAGGGCTCTTCGGCGCAGGCGTATCCCTACAGCAAGCCAAGCCCGGCGACACCATCTTGCTCTATGCCACCGGCCTGGGGCCCACGAATCCGCCCTATCCGGAAGGACAGTTGATCCAATCTCCCGCGCAGCTTGCCGCGCCGTTTCAGGTGCAGCTCGGCGGCGTCACCGCGCAGGCGCCCTTTGCGGGGATCATCGGCCCCGGCCTTTACCAGCTCAACCTGGTGGTGCCGAACCTGCCGCCAGGGGACGCGGCTCTCGACCTGGTCGTCGGCGGCGTGGCCGCGCCGCGTGTGTTCATCCCGATTGCGGCCCCGTAGTTACTCGTGGCGCACG
>JBEKIM010000100.1:0-17389 GCA_050011755.1 Bryobacteraceae bacterium
GTCCGGGCTGGAGCAGATCGTGCTACGCGATGTGCAGGAACATACCGGATCCACCGCCGTAGAGAAGGATGTGCATCCCGAGGTGGTGAATCGCGCCGAGATCCTCGACGGCGTGGGAATCGAGACAGCCCCACCCCTACGCGGTTATGTCCGCTTTCTCACGCGGCCCACGGCGGACCTGGTGCTACGCGCGGGCCAGGAGGATCCGCTCCTGGTGCGCTGGCAGTTCGGCCTGGGGCGCGCCGCCGTCTTCACTTCCGACGCCAAAAACCGCTGGGCCGCAAGCTGGGTCGCCTGGCCGGGATTCGATAAGCTGTGGGCCAACATTCTCCGCGATCTGCTGCCGCACGCCGAATCGAGCGAGGCTGCCGCGGAATTCGACAGAGTCGCCAACGACCTCGTGGTGGATTATCACTTGGGACGGAATGTGCCCGAGCCACCCGCCATCCCCGATATCTACGCCTTCGGACCGAATGCCTTCGAATCGCCGCTGAAGGTAGTCAAAGTGGCCGCCGGACACTATCGCGCGCACGTGGCTATAGGCGAACGGCAGGGATTGTTCCGGGTGCGTCCTCTAGCGGAATCCCGCGCCTTCCCCGAAGTGGGCTTTTACCGGCAGGAGGAAGAAATGCTGCAGTACGGCGCGAATGACCAGTTACTGCATCAGGTCGCGGAAGCTACCGGAGGCCGGTACAATCCGCCGCTTACTGCCATTTTCGACTCCGGCTCAAGGGCTATCCCGTCCACATTGGATCTCTGGCCATTCCTGTTGGCCCTGGCCATCGCCCTGAATGTCACTGAGCTAGTGCAGCGTAAGTGGCGCGGCTTGTGGGAGGGCCTGCGAGGCTGGCGGCGCAGCCCCGCGCTTTAGTGACTTCGCAAACTATTGGGCGCGGTTTTGTATGACTGCGCACCAGCCGCGCGAGTGAGTCCATAAATCGGGTTTTCACCACAGCTTACAGCGGGTTTGAATGGTAGAGTTAAGATGGATGGGTCTTAATGCGGGTGCCGTCCGAAGCCTGCCCTATTGGCGGAAAGCTTCGAAAACGGAGTGATGGGTGCCTTGGCCACTTAGTCGGAGCTGGATACCAATCTTAAAGGGGATTGATGCGTGCATTCGGGCAATGACACACTTGGGACTTTTACTACACTTCGCACTCTCGCGATTGGCCCAGGCGACGGAGGCATGGACCGGCGCATCCGTGCGTTTGACTGGTCCACCACTCCGCTGGGGCCGATCGATAGCTGGCCCCAAAGCCTGCGCACCGTAGTCAATATCCTCCTTTCTTCACGTTACGCCATGTGGATGGCATGGGGTCCCGAGTTGACCACGCTCTACAACGATGCCTATCGTCCGACGCTCGGCATCAAACACCCTGGGGCTCTCGGGAAGAAAGCCACGGAGGTCTGGCCCGAAATCTGGCCCGATATCGGTCCCCGCATTCAGACCGTGATGGAGACGGGCCAGGCCACTTACGAAGAAGGATTGCTGCTGTTCCTGGAGCGCAGCGGATTTCCGGAAGAAACCTACCACACCTTTTCGTACAGTCCCTTGACGGACGACGGCGGCAGCATCAGCGGCATGCTTTGCGTCGTCACCGAGGAGACCGACCGCCTGATCGGCGAACGCCGCGTGGAGACCTTGCGCGACGTCGCCTCGGCGCTGGCGAATACCAACACGGAAGGTGAAGTTCTGCAGGCGCTCGGCGCCCACCTCTCCTTGAACAAAAAGGATCTGCCCTTCAGCCTCACATACCTTTTCGATGCGGACGGCGGCGCGCGCCTGGCATCCTCCAGCGGGATTACACCCGGGCATCCGCTGGCGCCTGAACAAATCGCACCCGGGAGCGGATTCCCATGGCCGGCGCACGAAGTATTTCTGAATCCCGCGGCGCGTCTGATCGAAGATTTGACCCCTCAACGCAGCGTCGCCCAGTTGCCGGCCGGCGATTGGAATAAATCGCCGCAGCAGGTTGCCATCGTGCCCATCAAGCAGCAGGGGCAAGAGCGGCCCGCGGGATTCTTTCTCGTCGGCACGAATCCATATCGGCGGCACGACACGGCATACAGCGGTTTCGTCGATTTGCTCTCCGGCCAGATCGCCGCCGCGCTCGGCAATGCGCGAGCCTACCAGGCGGAACGCCGGCGCGCCGAGGCGCTGGCCGAAATCGATCGCGCAAAGACAACATTCTTTTCCAATGTGAGCCACGAGCTGCGCACGCCCCTCACCCTGATGTTGAGCCCGGTCGAGGAGTTGCTTTCCGAACGCCGGACGCGCACTTCCGAGGACCGGGAACTGCTCGGCCTGGTACATCGAAACGGCCTCCGCCTGCAGAAACTGGTGAACGCCCTCCTCGATTTTTCGCGCATCGAGGCCGGGCGCTTCCAGGCCGTTTACCAGCCGACCGACCTGGCGCGGCTTACCGCGGATTTGGCCTCCAATTTCCGGTCCGCCATGGTTCGGGCCGGACTGGATTTCCAGATCGAATGCCAGCCGCTTTCCGAACCGGTCTATGTGGATCGCGAGATGTGGGAGAAGATTGTCCTGAATCTTCTTTCGAACGCGCTGAAGTTCACGTTGAAGGGCCGCGTGAGAGTCGCTATCCGGCGCGCGGGACCGTCCGCGCAATTGACAGTCGAGGACACCGGGATCGGCATCCCGGCCGCCGACATGCCCCTCATTTTCGAACGCTTTCACCGCGTCGCTGGAGCCCAGGGCCGCACCATCGAAGGGACCGGCATCGGCTTGGCCATGGTACAGGAGCTAGTGAAGCTTCAAGGCGGATCCATCTCGGCGGAGAGTGAATTATCCGGGGGCAGCGTATTCACCGTCACGATACCATTTGGGACGGAACATCTGCCAGGCGGTAAGATCGGCGCTCCCAGCGAGCCGTCTGAGTCCGCCAATCGCGCCGATGCGTTCGCCGAAGAATCGCTGTGGCTGGCCGGAAGCGGTCCTGGCGAAGACCGGCCCGCCAAAACCGGACACACCGTAGCCGGCGCGTCGCGCGAGCGGATTCTCTTGGCGGACGACAATTCCGATATGCGCGAGTACCTCACGCGCCTGCTGGAAGGGCGTTATCGCGTGCAGGCCGTCGCCAACGGCCAGGAGGCCCTGCAGGCCGCGCTTGCCGATCCGCCCGCCCTCATCTTGAGCGACATCATGATGCCGGGCCTCGATGGCTTCGGACTTCTGCAAGAGTTGCGCAGCCGTCCGCAAGTGCGAACTATCCCCATCATTCTTCTTTCCGCGCGTGCCGGCGAGGAAAGCCGGGACGAAGGACTGGCCGCGGGCGCGGACGATTATCTGATCAAGCCGTTCACCGCGCGTGAACTGCTGGCGCGCGTGGCCTCCCACCTGGCCATGCGCAGGCGGGTGGCGGATGCCGAACAGGCTTTGCACCAAAGCCAGGCCACCCTCCAGAGTTTTTATGACAGCTCGCCGTTCCAGATGGGAGTCGCCGAACTCGAAGGCGAGGACGTTGTTCCGATCTACTCCAACAACGCAGCGGTCAGATTCCACGGCCCATCCGCGGAGCAAGCGATTCCCCAGTCGATTATCGCGCTCTGGGTCCGCCACTACCGCCGGAGCCGGGCGGATGGAAGTTCCGTTCAATTCGAATATGCTCATCCCCGCGGCTCGGGCATCTGCTGGCTCAACGTCTGTGTGAATTACCTGGGTGACGGCCCTGGTGGCCGGCCACGCTTCAGCTTTATCGCCCAAGACGTGACGGCCAGAAGACGGAACGAGGAGCTGCTGCAGCGCTCGAATGAAGACCTTCGCCGCGCGAATGTCGATCTGGAACAGTTCGCTTATTCCGCGAGTCACGACTTGCAGGAGCCGCTCCGGCAGATCGCCATATACGGACAACTGCTCGAAAGAAGATACGCCGGCAAGCTGGATGGCAAAGCCCTGGAATACCTCGGTTATTGTATCGAGGGCGCCCGCCGCATGGAGCTATTGATCAGCGGCCTGCTGGCTTATTCGCAGGTTTCGCTGACCGCGGACTTACCGCTGCAACCAGTGGACATCGGTGAAGTGATCGAGACCGTCAAGAAGAATCTGTCCGCGGCCATCGAGGAAACCCAGGCCGAGATAGCGGTTTCCCCCCTGCCCCTGGCGCTCGGCGAATCCGTTCCCCTGGTGCACCTCCTGCAGAATCTGATCTCAAATGCGCTCAAATACCGGGCCGAAAAACCGCGCGTAAGGATCGCCGCCACAGAGCAAGGGCCGGACCGCTGGCTCTTCTCGGTCGAAGACAACGGCATCGGGATTCCGAAAGAATTTCAGACTCAGATTTTTGGCATTTTCAAAAGGCTTCACGACCGGACGCAATATCCCGGCACAGGGATCGGCCTGGCTATATGCCAGAAGATTGTTGCGCGATACGGGGGACGCATCTGGGTAGAATCGGAGCCCGGCCAGGGCTCCACATTTTTCTTTACACTGCCGCGTGCAACATGAAAACCCATAAACCCCAAATCCTTTTGGTCGAGGACAATCCGGCCGACGCGAATCTGGTGGAAGAGGCCATTGCGGAGGCCCAACTCGAATGCGGGCTTTCCATTGTGCGCGACGGCTTGGCGGCCCTTGAATTCATCGATCGCCTGGATGCCGATCCGGACCATCCCCGGCCCGACATCGTCCTGCTTGACCTAAACCTGCCCAAGATCGGCGGGGAGGAGGTTCTGCGGCGCGTCCGTGCCAACGCATGGTGCGGGACCGCCAAGGTCCTGATCGTGAGTTCCTCCGATGCCCCTGCCGACCGGGAAAGGGCCATGCTCCTGGGCGCCAGCGATTACTTTCGCAAGCCATCGAACCTCGACCAGTTCATGGAACTGGGTCCCCGCATCCGCGCGGTGCTCGAAGGCGAACCACCCAATCCCGCAAGTGAACAGCCGGGCGGCGCGCCGCGTTGAGGGCATTACCTTTCGCGCGGCAGCCGGCGTGCAACACCCTGCCGTTATGCGCATTCTGTTCCAGGATCTCCGCTATGGCCTGCGCCTGCTCGCGCGCAGTCCCGGTTTCACAGCCATCGCGCTGCTCACTCTGACGCTGGGTATCGGCGCCACCGCGGCGATCTTCAGCGTCGTCGAGGCCGTACTGCTCCGCGCGCTGCCCTACCGCGACCCCCAGCGGCTGGTATCCGTCTTCGAAGACAGCAGCGCCACGGGATTCCCGCGCAATACGCCCGCGCCGGGCAATTACGCCGACTGGAAAGCGCAGACCGGCATCTTCGAGGATGCCGCGGCGGCCGCGGAGTACGGCCGCTGGCATGTCTTTAACCTCACCGGCGACACGGGCGCAGGCGCCAACGACCCGGAAAAACTGGAGGGCGCCACCGTTACGCGGAATCTGTTTTCAGTGCTGGGCGCCAAGCCGGTATTAGGCCGCGTGTTCCTGCCCGAAGAGAATCGCCCCGGAGGGCCGCGCGTTGTCTTGATCAATCACGGCTTGTG
Source organism: Bryobacteraceae bacterium (assembly GCA_050011755.1). Taxonomy (GTDB): domain Bacteria; phylum Acidobacteriota; class Terriglobia; order Bryobacterales; family Bryobacteraceae; genus Bog-159. The sequence goes on from JBEKIM010000100.1 coordinate 5,461, forward strand.
GCAGCGCCGCTTCGCCGGCGACCCGGCGATCGTGGGCCGCGCCATCGTTCTCAATGGCGAGCGGTACACCGTGGTGGGCGTGATGCCGGCGAACTTCGCCTACCCGTCCACGCACGCCGATATCTGGACGCCCATGGCTTTCACCACCGAGCAACTGACCGAACGTGGATCGCACTACCTGGAGGTGGTCGCGCGCCTGCGCCCGGGCGTCACGCTGGCGCAGGCCAATGCCGGCCTGGATGTGCTCTGCAAGCGCTCGGCGCGGGCGCATCCGGGAACGAACGGGCAGGTCCGCCGCTTTTTCGCCGAGCCGCTGCAGGATACCTACACGCAAGGCGCGCGTACCGGATTGATCGTGCTCATGGCTGCCGTCGGTTTCATCCTATTGATTGCCTGCGCGAACATCGCCAATCTCCTGTTGGCCCGCGCCACCGGCCGCCACCGCGAAATGGCCGTCCGCACCGCGTTGGGCGCGGCCCGCACCCGCATCGTCCGGCAGATCCTTACCGAGAGTCTGCTCCTGGCGGCGGGCGGCGGTCTGTTCGGCATGTTGCTGGCGGACTGGTGCTTTAACTTCCTGAAGAACCTGATCCCAGTCGATCTCTCCCGGACGGTATCCCTCTCGCTCGATCCCGGCGTGCTGGCCTTCACCGTGGCCATTTCGCTGGCCACCAGTTTCCTCTTCGGCCTGGCGCCGTCTATGCACGCTTCCCGGATCGACTTGAACGCCGCACTGAAGGCCGCCGGACGCGGCAATACCGGCGCCGGCCGCGGGATGCTGCGCAACTCTCTGGTCGTCGGTGAAGTCGCGCTCTCGCTGATTCTCCTGGTGGGCTCGGGTCTCCTGCTCGAGAGCTTTGCCAGATTGCGCGGTCTCGATCCAGGTTTCCGCGTGGACCATGTTCTGACCGTGCGCGTGGATGCGTCCATCACCAGGTATGGCGATTTCACCAAGCGCTCTCAATTCTTCGCGCGCGTTCTCGAGCGTGTGCGCGCGCTCCCGGGCGTCCAGTCCGCCGGATTGACCAGCGCCCTTCCGCTCACTTGGGATGGCGGCACCAACGGCTTTGTCATCGCGGACTCCGCGCGCCGGCCCGACGCCGGTTGGGATGCCAACAACCGGGTCGTGTCGCCCGGCTATTTCGAAACCATGCGGATTCCCCTGCGCCGCGGACGCCTCTTTGAGGAGGGCGACGGCAAGGATGCGCCGCCCGTCGCGATCGTTAACGAAACCATGGCGCGCAAGTTTTGGCCGAACCAGGATCCGCTGGGCAAGCGTTTCAAACTTGGTGAACCCGGTGACTCCACGCCGTGGCTGCGCATCGCCGGCATCGTGGGCGATGTCCGGCAGATGCACTTGTCCGATCCGCCGCGCCAGGAAATGTACTTCCCTTACTGGCAGGCCAAAGACAACTGGATGGTGCCCCGCGATCTGGTGATTCGCAGCAGCGGCGATCCGCTGGCTTTGGTGAACGCCGTGCGGCAGGCGATCTGGTCGGTCGACAAAGACCAGCCGGTTTCGAGCGCTATGGCCCTGGGCGGCGTGCTCAGCCGCGAACTGGCGCCCAGGCGCATTCAGACCGCCACGATGGGTGCGTTCGCGCTCCTTGCCTTGATCCTGGCATGCATCGGTGTCTACGGCGTACTCTCGTATCTGGTAACCCAGCGCACGCGGGAAATCGGCGTACGTGTGGCCTTGGGAGCCAGCGCTTCCGATATTTTCCGCGGCGTGGCCGGGCATGGCTTAACTTTGGCTGGATTGGGTATTTGCGCCGGCTTAGCAGGGGCTTTGGCGCTCTCGCGCCTTCTCAATAGCCTGCTGTTCGGAGTAACTGCCGGCGATCCGCTTACGTATGCCGGCGCGACGGCCACGTTCGCGCTTGTGGCGCTGCTGGCCTGCTATTTTCCCGCAAGGCGCGCGGCGCGCGTAGATCCGATGATTACCCTGCGCTACGAGTAGATCGGTCCCGCGCGCCGCTCCATCGGGCGAACCTTAGCCGGCTTGGCCCGTATCGATTTCCGTCGTCCGGCCGCGGATGATCTGCACATGTTGATGGTAGACTACGCGGCCGCTGGGATCTCGCAATTCCACGTCGTGGGCACCGGGCATCAGATGGAATTTCTTGGATTTGGCGATCGGCCCCACGTAGCCGCCATCCACGAAGACCCCGGCCGTCTTGTCCGGCGTAACGATCTTTACTTTACCGCCGCCCGGGCCGTAGCCATAGTATCCGGGCCCATACCAACCATAAACACCTGGGCCGTACCAGCCGGGCCCCCAACCCCAACCCCATCCACCGCCATAGAAGCCGCCTCTAACCCCAACCCTGAAACCGCCGCCCCTGTACGGCATGGCCGACACGGCAGGCGCCGAGATAGCCAGCGTTCCCAAAGCGATCAAGCCAATCAACGATGCTTTTGAAAATCGGGACATTTTGCTGCCTCCTTCCGGGAACCGCGGCGCCGAGCGCCTTTCATCTCTCACCGTGGACCCACTTATATAGATGCGAGGAAGGGCAAAACGACGCCTGCCGCTCGACTAACCGCTTTATATTACATTAACTTGTCTTGTCTTATCGGCGTTCATCGGCGTTTATCGGCGGCCATTAAAGGTTTTCCGTCCGTCTCCCCCGACTGAGCGATTCCAGCCAAAATCAAACCGGCCCTGGAAGCCCTTGAGTAGCCCATTTGCCTTGTCTTATCGGCGACGGCGTTCACCGGCGGCCGCGGGTTAGCCGATTTCGCCTACAACACCGCAGTCTCTTCGAGCAGCCGGCCCTCGGCGAACCGTGCGATCCCCAGGTCGCGGGCATCCAGCAAACTGCTGGCCCCGTGAAGGATCAGGTCCGCTGTGATCCTGCCGGTCGCCGGCGAATGCATCACGCCGTGGCCGCTAAAACCATTCGCGAAGAAGAGGCCCGGCACTCCAGGCGCGGGACCGATGATGGCGTGATGATCCGGCGTCACCGCGTAAAGACCCGCCCACGCGCGGTGCGGATTCACCTGCAAATCTTCGAAGCATGGCACGCGGCTGACCGCATGCGTCAGGATTTTCTCGATGAACGCCGGGTCAAAAGCCATTTTGAAACCGGGCGTTTCTTCCGGATCGTTCCAGGCCATCAGCAGACCCAGTCCTTCGGGCCGGAAATGGAAGCCGGTGGACATGTCGATGACCATCGGTAGCCGCTCCGGTAATCCCGGAAAAGGCTCTGTAGGAACCAGCATGCGGCGCAGCGGAACAATTGGCAGATCCACGCCGGCCATACGGGCGATCTCCGCGGCCCACGGCCCGGCAGCGTTCACCACGGTGCGTGCCGCCACGCTGCCATGGCTCGTGCGCACGCCGGCAACGCCGCGGGCGTCCAAATCGATGCCCGTAACGGTGACGCCGCGCCACAGTCGCGCGCCATGTTCCACGGCCGCGGCCATGAAACCTTTCATGACACTATAAGGATCCACGAAGCCGTCGCTGGCGCAGAAACTGCCGCCCACGATATCGTCGCAGCGCAATTGCGGCACCCGATACACGACTTCTTCGCGGCTGAGCATCTCGACTTTCTGCAATCCAAGAGCGGTCTGGCGTTCGAAGTTGGTGCGCAGATACTCGAGATGCCGCGGAGCCGTCGCCACGAACAGATACCCATGGGATTTGTATTCGGACGGGTGCCCGGTGATTTCCGTGAAAGCGGCGAAGATGGGAATAGAATACAACGACATGCGGATGTTCACGTCCGTGGCGAACTGCGCGCGTACGCCGCCCATGCTCTTGCCGGTAGACCCCAGACCTTGTTGGCTTTCGCGTTCAATCACCAATACGTCGCGGCATCCCGCTTCCGTGAGATGCCAGGCGATGCTGGAACCAACGATTCCGCCGCCGATAATCGCAACATCAGCCGTTTCGGACATGTGGCTACTATTTTGCCACAGCAAATCATGCGGCGGTCCGGTTTGCCGGGCGATTTGCCGCAGTTTCCAGTGAACCTTTTGGTCCTTTCAATCGTCTAATCATTGAAACGTTTGATTGGTCATCGCACTACCCAAAGGGAGCCTGAAATCTCGGAGTACCTATGCGCCTGGAATCTCAAATCCGTGACGGCGTCTGCATTCTGCGCCTTGAGGGCCGGTTCGTAACCGGCTCCGACGCCGCACTTGTGTCCGCGCGGAATTCCCTGAAGAACATCGGAATCACCAAGGCAATCGTCGACTTGAGCGCTGTGCCATACATCGATTCGACGGGCCTGGCTTTTGTCGTGGAACTCCACAAATCCCTGGCCAGCCGCGGCGGGCAGTTGTTTCTGGCGGAAGCTAACGATCGCGTGCGTGAAGTCCTGGAGATGACCCGGATCGGCGAAATCATCCCGCAATTCCAGGATGTGGAGGACGCGGAAGCTGCACTCCGCGCGGAAGTGCTTTGTTGACATTACTGGTGTGGTGCGTGGTGCTGTTTTTCTGCTGGCCGCTGGCGCTGGTGGCGCTGGTCATGTATCCCCTCATCTGGCTGCTGCTCCTGCCGTTCAGGATCGTGGGGATTGCAGTCGGCGGAGCGCTCGAGCTGGTGTGGGCTGTGGTCACGTTGCCGGCGCGGGTTTTGCGGCGCGTCTAGTGTAGTGCAGCTCGTGGCGCACGCTTTAGCGTGCCGGCGGGACTTTTAAGTCCCGCTCTTAAGCCGCCTGTTCAGGCGCCTGGGCCCGCTTGCAAGCGGGTCCCAGGCACCCACCGCGGAACGGTCTCGCAATACCGCTGATAAGACGCGCCAAATTTTCTGCCCAGCGCGGGCTCCTCATAAAGAAGCACGAATAAGTGGAACAGTACCGCCATCGCCACCAGATACTCCACGGTCGCCATCGATCCGAATAGCCACCCCTGGCCCAGGATCGCCAGCAGCACGCCCGCATACATCGGATTGCGGACGAAACGGTATAGACCGTGTGCCACCAACCGCCTGGGTGCGTCCAGCGGAAGAGGGCGTGCCCCTCCCGAACGTCGCGAAATCCCAAGCGCACCACCCATACACGGCCACCCCGGCCGCGATGGGCAGCCAGCCCAACAGGCCAAAGCCCCCGGCCACGGGAAGATCGGGCCCGCGCAGGCGGTACGGAATGTAGACGGCGACCGTACCCGGGAAGACGATGGTGAAAATCACCGTCTTGAGGATATTCCAGTTTACTCGGCCATAGCGTACCACAAGCCTCCGCGAATCAAGGAACACCGCGTCTCCTATTGGCGTATGCTTACGTTTGGAGGCCATCAGTGAACCGATTCCAGTTCAAGTTCCAAAGCGGCGCATCGCTGTTCGGGACAGCCGCGCTTTTCCTGTGCGCGCCCGCCTGTTACGTCAGCACCGAGGGTTCCGGGAATGTGGAGCATTACGCGCATACGGTGGATTTGAAGGGTGCCAAGTCCGTCCAGGTGCAGATTGAGATGGGCGCCGGCGATTTGATCATGCGCGGCGGAGCTGCGCAGTTGATGGACGCCGACTTCACCTATCGCTCCCAGTTCGGCAAGCCGGAAGTGCGATACGACGTCAACGGTACGCGTGGAACCCTGAACGTGCGGCAACCCACCCACCATTCGCTTGGAAACAACGATAAGAATCGATGGGAGTTGCGCCTCAATGAAGACGTGCCCTTGGACATCAAGGTCAATTTGGGCGCGGGCGAAGGCCGCCTCGAATTGGGGAATACCGCGCTGCACAGTCTGGACGTCCAAGTGGGGGCCGGAGAGATGAACGTGGATCTGACCGGCCATCCGCATGGAGATATCGATGTGCGTGTACGCGGGGGTGTGGGCGAGGCCACCATCCGTCTGCCGCGGCGCGCGCGCCTGGATATCGAAGCGCATGGCGGCATCGGGGAGATTTCGGCTCGCGGCCTGACCAAGCGCGGCGACCGCTGGGTCAACGAACCGTCCGGCGAATCCGAAGCCACCATTCACGTCAGCGTGAACGGCGGCATCGGCCAGATCAATCTGGTTTGCGAATAGGTGGCGCGCGCTTTAGCGGTGCTGGGCGAACTTCAGTTCGCCGGCCTTGCCCAGACTTGACAGAGCCAGAGCGCGGCGTCTTGACCTTGCCGTTTCGCCGCCGATGAACCCACGCCTCCCCGTGCTAAAATCGAACAAATCACGCCAATGATCGAAATCCTTCCATCTATTCTGGCTGCGGATTTCGCCCGTTTGGGCGACCAGATCGCCCAGGTCGAGCAGGGCGGCGCCACCATGCTGCATCTCGACGTCATGGACGGCCACTTTGTCCCAAACCTGACCATCGGCCCCCCCGTGGTCGCCTCCATTCGCAAGATCACCCGCCTTACCTTGGACGTCCATCTCATGATCGCCGATCCCGACAAGTACGCGCCCATCTTCATCGACGCCGGCGCCAACCAGGTGAGCGTCCATCAGGAAGCCTGCAAGCATCTGGACGGCACTTTACGCGAGATTCAGCGGGCCGGCGCGCACGCCGGTGTCGTCATCAATCCCGCCACTCCGGTGTCCGCCATCGAAGAAATCCTGGGGCTGGCGGATTATGTCCTCGTCATGAGTGTTAATCCTGGCTTTGGCGGCCAGCGGTTTATCCCCTACACGCTCGAAAAAGTCCGGCGCCTGGCTGGCATCCGCCGTGACCGGCGGTTGGCTTTCTCCATCCAAATCGATGGTGGCGTTACCCTCGAAAACATAGGCGACGTGGTGCGCGCGGGCTGTGACTGGATGGTCACAGGGTCGTCCGTTTTTCACACCCCGGATCCCGCCGCCGCGGTGGCCGGCTTGCGTCAGGCAGCCATACAGGCGCATGCCGTCTCCTGCTGAGTGGCCCCCCACCCTGGCGATGCAATTGCTATCCTAGGTTAAAGCGAAAAAATTGAACGGCAAGAGCAAACGATGTATCCACGCATTCTTCGTCATCTGATTGTGGTCGCCTCATTGGCAGGCCTTTTTACTTCCTGCGGTATCCGCCGTCATAAATACGCGGATCCCATCGCCAAGAAAACCGACCAGCCCGATAAGGTGCTCTTCGATCGGGCCATCAACGACATCGAGCACAGCCGGTATGAGATTGCCCGGCTCACCCTCCAGACGCTCATCAATACCTACGACAGCAGCGAATTCCTGGCCAAAGCTAAACTGGCCATCGCCGACAGTTGGTTCCGCGAAGGCGGCGCCCACGGTCTGGCCCAGGCCGAAGCCGAATACAAAGACTTCGAGTTGTTCTATCCGAACATGGAGGAGGCCGCCGAGGCCCAGGAACGCGTTTGCGATATCCATTACAAGCAGATGGATAAAGCGGACCGCGATCCATTGCACGCCGTCCGCGCCGAGGACGAGTGCCGCCAGTTGCTGCTGCAATGGCCGAACAGCAAGTTCGCGCCCGAGACGCAACAGAAGTTGCGCGATGTGCAGGAGGTCCTGGCGGCCCACGAGTATGCTGCCGCCGTCTTCTATCACCACAAGGGCGCCATGCCCGCCGCGGCGAATCGCCTGACCGGGATGGTCGATCAGTATCCTCTCTTCAGCCAGGCCGACGAAGCCCTCTGGATGCTCGGCGATTCCTATGACCGCATGGGCGACCGGTTCGAAGACAAGGCCGCCGCCGCTTACACGCGCCTCGTTAAGGACTACCCGTTGAGCCCCCATGCCGAGGCCGCCAAGGGAAAACTGGAGGCCATGAAGCGTCCCGTGCCGGCCCCCGATCCGGTGGCTTATGCCCGCATGAAGTATGAGCTGGATAACCGTACGGCGCCAGGCCGCGTCAGCCGCACTATGGACATCTTCCGGCGCAGCCCGGACACCCATCTGGCGGCCAAGGGCGGAAGTCCGGCGATGACCATTCTCCGCCCCGGAATTCCGGTGAGCGTGCCCCAGACCGCCGCTGCCGCTACCACCGGCACGGGCGTATCCGGCAGCACCACGAACGACGTCACCATCGGCGTCGGCAACGATACCAAGGAGCTCGACTCCCGTCCCGACGCGCGTGCCAATCCGCCGGCCCCAGCGGGCGCAACTCCCGCCGCCGCGGCAGATTCCCCCGCGAAACCGGCTGACGCGCCCGTCGCGCCCCAGCAGCCTTTCGCCACCAACCATCCGCTCACCGAAAAGGACCGCAAGCTGGCCGTGAAACTGGCTCAGCAGAAAGCTAAGAGAGAAAAGAAGGCGGCTGCCAAAGCAGCCAAGCAGGGTCTGGCGCCGCAGCAAACCCCCGCCGCGCAGCCCCAATCTCCCGCGCCGGCTGCAACTCCCGCTCAGACGCCGCCCCAATGACGCGCATTCTGCTCGCCGATGACAGCCCCCACGCGCAGCGCATGGGGGAGCAGATTCTCGTCGAAGAGGGTTTCGAAGTAGTTACCGTCAGCGATGGCGATTCCGCTTTGCTTCGCCTGGAAGACGTGGATCCCGACCTGGTATTGGCCGACGTCGTGATGCCGCATCGCACCGGCTATGAAATCTGCCAGTACGTGAAAATCAGCCCCCGCCACAAGCATGTCCGCGTGGTCCTCACCGCCGGCGTGAAAGACCAGTTCGATGAAGCCGAGGCCCGCCGCGTGCAGTCCGACGGCATCGTGCAGAAACCCTTCCAGGCATCCCTGCTGCTGGGCGTTGTGAAGCCGCTGGCCGAACTCGCCGCGAACGAGCGCAGGCCGGGCCAGGTCCCATCCTCTGCCGCGGCCAGGCGCACCCCCCCCAAGACGCCCGTGGTGGCGCTAATCGACCCCGAACGCGTGCGTGCCGCCGTAACCGTAGCTCTGGACGCCTCCCTGTCTGGTATCATTGACGAGATCACCGAAAAAGTCATGATCGCGCTCAGTACCCGATAGAACTTATGCCCGATAACAGTTTTGACGTCGTCTCCAAGATCGAGTTGCCGGAGGTCGGCAATGCCATCCAGCAGGCCATGAAGGAGATCTTGCAGCGTTACGACCTGAAAGACTCCAAGTCATCGATCGAACTGAACGAGAAGGACCATAAGATCATGCTCGCCAGTCAGGACGAATATAAGCTGAAGGCCGTCATCGAAGTGCTGGAAGGTAAGCTCGTGAAGCGCAAGGTGCCGCTTAAAGGGCTCACTTATGGCACGTTGATCCCGGCGGCCGGATCGTCCGTTAAGCAGGAGATTACCCTCCAGCAGGGTATCCCGATCGAAAAAGCCCGCGACATCGTGCGCAAGATCAAGGACAGCAAACTCAAGGTGCAGGCCGCCATCCAGGGCGATCTGGTGCGCGTCAGTTCCCGCGACCGCGATACGCTGCAGAGCGTCATTAAACTTCTGCGCGATAACGATTTTGGCATCGACGTCCAATTCACCAACTACCGGACTATTTGACTTCTTGACTTCATCCATCCCATCATGCAATACTCTAAGCATGATGGGAACGAAGACTGCACGAATTGGAGAATCGAAGACGCTGACCATTCGCTTGGGCGAGGATTTCCATCGGCGGCTAAGGGCCCGACTGCTCGCCGACGGCACGAATTTCCAGGCGAAGGTTCAGAGCATGCTCCAAGACTACGTCGACGGCCCCGTTGAAGAGCGGGAAGAAATCGCCCGCCAGGTGGCCGTTGCCCGCGAAGCCATGCGCCGCTATGCCCCCGCCATGCGCGAGTTGGCCCGTTGATCGAGCCGGTCTGGGTAAACCCCGCCGCAGTCACACGTTTTCACGGAGACAGTTTGATGGAATTCGGAGGGGCGCCAGGTATACGCGACCCTGGTGCCATCGAATCGGCCCTGGCCAGACCGCGAAACCTGCTGGCATATGGGCAACCGGATTTGTGCGGCTTGGCGGCCGCTTACACCGCCGGCCTGTGCCAGAATCACGGATTTGTGGATGGGAACAAGCGCACGGCTTTCCTGACTGGCTTTGTTTTCCTCTTCGAGAACCGCTACACCGTCCTCGCCGCGCAAGCCGAAGTGATCGCCGCCATGCTCTCGCTCGCCGACCACACGCTCGACGAAATCGGTTACGCGGCCTGGTTGCGGGAGCATACCGCCCCGAACCAGCCTTGAATCCTATGCCGCGCCGCATCGAAGCCCATCTCCTGGATGGCCCCGCCGGCAAACTGGAAAGCCTGCTGGAGCCCCCGGAAGACCTTGTCCCCCACGCCGTCGCACTGGTCTGCCATCCCCACCCGCTCTTTGGGGGGACCATGCACAATAAAGTCGTCTACCGGGTGGCGCGCGCGCTGCGCAGTTCCGGTTACGTAGTGCTGCGCTTCAACTTCCGCGGTGTGGGGAAAAGCGAAGGACGCCACGACTTGGGAGTAGGCGAAATCGAGGACGCCCACGCCGCGCTCGACTGGCTCCGCAATCGCTATCCGGGACTGCCCTACACACTGGCCGGCTTCTCATTCGGCTCCAGGGTGATCCTCAGCCTGGGATGCGCCCTGGCAGATGCCCAGCGCCTCATTGCTTTGGGATTCCCCGCCAAGCGAGACCCGGTAGGCGCGCTCGCCCAATGTAGCGTACCCAAAGTCTTCATTCAGAGCACTCACGATGAGCACGGGCCCCTCAAGGAAATGGAAGCCTTCTACGCTCAGATCGCGGAGCCCAAACGGCTCATATGGGTCGCGGCGGAGGACCACTTCTTCTCGGGAGGCTTGGATGAATTGGAAGATCAGGTAGCCCACCTGGACCCTTGACTTTGTTGCAAACAAAGCGTCCGTTGGCTTCGTTCGGTCAGGATGGCTACGGCCCAAGCCGGTGCGCCCGCCTCTGAGCCCGCAGTCCGATCAGGTCGGCCACCTGGCCCAACAAGGCAGAAACGTTCTCCGCATTGATGGAGACCTGCTGCTCGTCGCCTGCCGGATAACGGGGGGCCTTGGCTTCCCGATACGCCGTGACCAGCGCCGTGGCGGGCTGATACGGCTTAACCCGGGCATAGGAAAGCACGCGTGCGCCGGTTTGCGGCGAATCCACCTCGGCTTCGCTCAGAACCAGTTCATATTGGCCCTCATCCAGCTTTGAAAAGGCCTCGGCCGCCGACCCGGCCACGTCCACGCTATAACCGCCTGCTTCGAGGAGGGTTTGCAACGTCAGGCGCGAAGATACCTCATCGTCCACGACCAACACCCGCGCCAGTTCCAGGCTTCTCGGCATGTCCGTAAGCTCTACTTTACCCGAAAAGCCAAAACATTACGAGTAAAAAATGAAACCGCTCCGGAAGCCCCAAACTCTGCGTTAATCAGTTGAAAACACGGCGGAAAATAGCGTCCACATTGCGCAGTTGACGCGCCAGCGAAAAGCTCTCGGCGATCTTTTCCGCGTCCAGAACCGCACGAATCTCCGGGTCGGCCTCAATTGCGGCCCGAAAATCCGATTCCTGCTCCCAGGCGCGCATCGCATGTGTCTGCACGATTCGGTACGCTTCTTCCCGTAGCATGCCGGCAGCCGCCAGATCCAGCAGCAATTGCCCCGAAAAGACCAGCCCTTTCGTCATCTCCAGGTTGCGCCGCATGCGCTCCGGATATACCAGGAGTTGATCGACCAGTTTGGTGGTCTTCTCCAGCAGGTAGTCGGCCAATATGGTGGAGTCGGGCAGGATGACCCGCTCCACCGAAGAATGCGAGATATCCCGCTCGTGCCACAACGCGACATCCTCGAAAGCGGCCTGGACGTTGGCCCGCACCACGCGCGCCAGCCCGCAGATCTGCTCGCAGGTCACCGGGTTGCGCTTGTGCGGCATCGCCGAACTGCCCTTCTGCCCGCGCGCGAAGTACTCTTCCGCCTCGCGAACTTCGGTGCGTTGCAGGTGCCGTACTTCGAGCGCGATCTTCTCGCATAAAGCCGTGACCAGCGCCAGCGCCGCGACCAGCGCGGCATGCCGGTCGCGCTGGATCACCTGCGAAGCCACCGGCGCGGGCTTCAACTCCAGCCGCGCGCAGATGCGCTCCTCGGCTTCCGGGCCGATGTGCGCGAACGTCCCCACCGCGCCGGAGATCTTGC
>JBEKIM010000101.1:0-17289 GCA_050011755.1 Bryobacteraceae bacterium
TCTGGCGGCGATTCTCCAACCGGGACCGTATCGCGCTGGCCAAGCGGCAGACACGCGCGCGGCTGTATGCGATGCGGCTGTACGCGGACGATCCCAGGCTTATTTTCCGGACACAGGGGGAGTTGCTTTCGTGGACCCTGCGGTATCTGGCCGCTATGCAGCGCCCCATGGCGCTGGCCATCGTGCCGCTGTTCGTTTTGTGCCTGCAACTGGACGACGTTTATGGACACCGGCTTCCGGGGCCGGGAGAAGCGGCGGTGGTTACGGCGCAGTTCGCCGGGAATGCGGACGTACCGACGCCGGCTGCGAAGCTTGAAGGGCGGGGCGTGATGGTGGAGAGCCCGGCCGTCCGGATTCCCGAACGGCGCCAGGTTTGCTGGCGAGTGCGCGCTATGGGGGGCGCATCGGGCAGCCTGGTGCTGCACGTGGGCGGAACGTCGACCTCGAAAGCATTCGAGTGCGGGCACAACTGGGGCCGGCCGCCGCGAATCGAGGTAGCCTGCCCGGCCGCGTCTCTGGACGTTCTCGGTTACGCTATGGATTGGCCGGTCTGGTTCCTGCTGGTCAGCCTGCTCGCGATGCTGGCGCTGCGCAAGCGATTCGACGTCGTTCTTTGAGGAGGAACCGGTGCGCCGGGCGGCCCGGGTGTAACATTCGCACCGGTTTGGAACATCTTATACTGAGAAGATTATGAGCCAGGATCACCCGTCCGCCCTCGACCCGGCGGCGCCCCCCGATATTCCAACCCGGCATGCACCACCGCCCAACAAGCCGGCGCACAGCGCGCCAAGGCGTTCGCGCGTCTGGATCTGGCTGCTGATTCTCCTGGTGTTGGCTCTGGGCGGCTACTACTTCTGGTCGAAGAAGACTCCTGGCACGGCCACCGGCGGGTCGGGCCGAGCGGGCGCGCAGGCGCAGAAGAAAGGTTTCGGCGCGATACCGGTGGTAGCGGCGAAAGCGCGCAAAGGGAACATCCCCGTGTATTACACGGCCCTCGGCGCGGTGACTCCGATCTATACGGTCACGCTGAAGAGCCGCGTAGACGGGCAACTAATGGACGTGCATTACAAAGAGGGCGACATTGTGCAGAAGGGCGCCCCTCTGATCGAGATCGATCCCCGGCCTTACCAGGCGGCGCTGACGCAGGCCGAAGGGCAACTGCTGCGGGACCAGGCATTGCTGGATAATGCGCGCATCGATCTGGCGCGTTACAAAACATTGGTCACGCAGAATGCCATTCCCGAACAGCAACTGGCTACGCAAGCGGCACTCGTGAAGCAGGACGAAGGGATCGTGAAGACCGATGAGGGGATGATCGATACGGCAAAGCTGAACGTGGTGTACAGCCATATCACGTCGCCGATCACGGGACGCGTGGGCCTGCGGCTGGTGGACCCCGGAAACATCGTACACGCCGCCGACACCAATGGTTTGCTGGTGATCACCCAGGTCGATCCGATCAGCGTGATCTTTCCAATTCCCGAGGATCAACTTCCGGTAGTGTCGCAGAAATTCTGGGCGGGCCAGCATTTGAATGTGGAGGCGTGGGACCGCAATCCCCCTCCGGTGAGTAAGAAGCTGGGAACCGGATCGCTGACCACGCTGGACAATCAAATAGATCCGACAACCGCCACGGTAAAGCTGAGAGCTACCTTCGACAACAAGAGGAACCTGCTGTTCCCGGACCAGTTCGTGAACGTGAAATTGCTGGTGCAACTGAAGCAGAACGTCACGCTGATCCCCACCGCGACGGTGCAGCGCAATTCGCAAACGACCTACGTGTTTCTGGTGCAGCCGAACAACAAGGTGACGGTGCGTCCCATCACCATCGGCACGACGGAAGGCGACGACTCCGAAGTGACGTCGGGCCTGGCGCCCGGCGACACAGTGGTGATGACCGGCGTGGACAAGCTACAGGAAGGCACGCAAGTGGCCGCGCACTTCACCACACCGGGGGCGACTGGTAGCGCGGCGCCGGCCGCGGGCGCTCCTGTGCCGGCGGGGCCGCGGGCAGGAAAGTCTACTTCCAAGGGAAACTCAAAGGGAAGGTAGATGAGCCCATCCCGGACATTTATTCTCCGTCCCATTGCCACGTCTTTGCTCATGGTGGCAATTGTCCTAACCGGCCTGGTGGCCTACAAGCAGTTGCCGATCTCGGCGCTGCCGGAAGTGGACTATCCGACCATCCAGATCATCACGTTCTATCCGGGCGCCAATCCCGACGTGATGGCTTCCTCGGTGACGGCGCCGCTGGAGCGGCAATTCGGACAGGTTCCGGGGCTGCAGCAGATGACCTCCACCAGCTCGGATGGGCTTTCGGTAATCACTCTGCAATTCACGCTGGCCCTGAACATCGATATCGCGGAGCAGGAGGTACAGCAGTCGATCAACGCCGCCGGAACGTACCTGCCGGCGGACCTGCCGACGCCGCCGATCTACAGTAAGAGCAACCCGGCGGACGCGCCGATTCTGACGCTGGCGCTAACCTCGTCCACGCTGCCCCTGCCGCAGGTCGAAGACCTGGCCGACACGCGCCTGGCGCCTAAGATCTCGCAACTTCCAGGCGTCGGATTGGTGAGTATCAGCGGAGGACAGAAGCCAGCGGTGCGGATCAGCGCCAATCCCACCGCCCTGGCATCCTACGGGTTGAACCTCGAAGACGTGCGCAGCGCGCTGGTGGCGGCCAACGTGAACCAGGCCAAGGGCAACTTCGACGGACCGCACCAGGCTTACCAGATCGGGGCCAACGACCAACTGCTGGCCAGCGCCGATTACAAGCCGCTGATCATCGCATACCGGAATGGAGCGCCGGTCAAGCTGACCGATGTGGCGAGCGTCGTAGACGATACCGAAAACGTGCACCAGGCGGCCTGGATGAACGAGACTCCGGCGGTGATCGTCAACATTCAGCGGCAGCCGGGTGCGAACATCATCTCGGTAGTGGATCGGATCAAGCAGTTGTTGCCGCAGTTGACCCTATCGATGCCCAAATCGGTGAGTGTGCAGATCCTCATCGACAGGACCAACACGATTCGGGCATCGGTGTCGGACGTGCAGTTCGAACTGGGACTGACCGTGGTGCTGGTGGTGCTGGTGATGTTCCTGTTCCTGCGCAATGTGGCTGCCACGATCATTCCGAGCATCGCCGTGCCGCTTTCGCTGATCGGCACGCTAGGCGTGATGTATCTGCTGGGTTACAGCTTGAACAACCTGACGCTGATGGCGCTGGTGATTGCGACCGGCTTTGTGGTGGACGACGCCATCGTGATGATCGAGAACATCGCGCGTTATATCGAGGAAGGCGAGAGCCCCATCCGGGCGGCGCTGCAGGGCGCGGAGCAAATCGGCTTCACCATCATCTCGCTGACCATCTCGCTGATCGCGGTGCTGATCCCGCTGTTATTCATGGGGGATATCGTAGGCCGGCTCTTCCGTGAGTTTGCCGTGACGCTGAGCGTGACCATCCTGGTTTCGGCGGTGGTTTCGCTGACGCTGACGCCCATGATGGCATCCAAGCTACTCAAGCACACGCCGGAAGCCGGGCAGGGACGTTTGTTCCGCGCTTCCGAGCGCGCTTTCAACGCGATCATCGCGTTCTACGGCCGGACGCTGCAATTCGTGCTGCGCTTCCAGACGATTACGCTGCTGGTGGCGGTGGCCACCTTGATCGTGACTATCTTCCTTTTCATCCGAATTCCGAAGGGGTTCTTTCCGATTCAGGACACGGGTGTGATTCAGGGCGTTTCGGAAGCGGCGCAGACCATATCGTTTCCGGAGATGTCGCGCGAGCAGCAAGCCCTGGCGAAAATCATCATGACGGACCCGGCGGTAGACAGTCTCTCGTCTTTCATCGGGATCGACGGCACCAACACGACGTTGAACAGCGGCCGTATTCAAATCAACCTGAAGCCGCTCGACGAACGCAAGACCAGCGCGAGCGACGTGATTCGGCGCTTGCAGCCACAGTTGGCGCAGGTGGCGGGCATTACTCTGTTCATGCAGCCGGTGCAGGACCTCTCGGTAGACGACCGTGTGAGCCGCACGCAATTCCAGTACACGCTGGAGGACGCCAGCGCGGACGAGTTGAACGAGTTCGCCCCGAAGATGCTGGACAAGTTGAAGGAACTGCCGGAACTGCGCGATGTGGCCAGCGATCAGCAGGTGGGGGGCTTGCGGGCGAGCGTGGTATTCGACCGGGCGACGGCTTACCGCCTGGGCATCACGCCTTCGGAGATCGATCAGACCCTCTATGACGCGTACGGCCAGCGGCAGGTCTCGACCATTTTCACGCAATTGAACCAATATCACGTGGTGCTGGAAGTGGCTTCGGGATTCGGCAGGAATCCGCTGGATTTGCGCGATCTGTACATCCGCACGGGCATGGGCTCTTCCAATGGAGGTAGCGGCGTTGTTTCGGGCGGATCGACGGCGGCGCAGACGTTCGGGCCGCAAAGCGGCTCGGGGGCGGCGGTGGCGAGCGCTTCGACGGGGGGACTGGGGAACAATGCGGCCATCGCCTCGAGCGCCGCATTCGGGAGCGGGATCTCTTCAGCCGCTGCGTTTCCCAACGGCGGGCAGGTGCCGCTTAGCGCTTTCACCCACATCGAAACGTCCAGCGCGCCGATCACGGTGAACCACCAGGGGCAATTCCCGGTGGTGACGCTGTCGTTCAACCTGGCGCCGGACGCGTCGCTCGGGGATGCGGTGAACGCGGTGAACAAAGTAAAAGAAGAGATCGGCATGCCGCCCAGCATCCAGGCCGCTTTTCAAGGCACGGCGGAAGCTTTTCAGGCGTCCCTGGCGAACGAGCCGATTTTAATCCTGGCGGCGTTGGTGACGGTTTACATCGTACTCGGCGTGCTGTATGAGAGCTACATCCATCCGATCACGATTCTTTCCACGCTGCCTTCGGCGGGTGTGGGCGCGCTGCTTTCGCTCTCGCTGTTCCACCAGGATTTCAGCGTGATTTCCCTGATCGGCATCATCCTGCTGATCGGCATCGTGAAGAAGAACGGAATCATGATGATCGATTTCGCGCTGGAGGCCGAGCGCAAAGAAGGCCGGGCGCCGGAAGATGCGATTTACCAGGCATGCCTGCTGCGATTCCGTCCCATTCTGATGACCACCATGGCGGCGATTCTGGGCGCCGTGCCGCTGGCGTTTGGGGCGGGCACCGGATCGGAATTGCGGCGCCCGTTGGGTATCACCATGATTGGCGGATTGATTTTCAGCCAGGCGTTGACGCTGTACACGACGCCGGTGATTTACCTTTGGTTCGACCGTCTGGCAAGGCGCTTCGCGGGCAAGGAAGCGAACGAGCGCGTGATCGATCCGGGGGCGCAGCCGCTTCCAGGATAAGCCATGAATATCTCGGAGATCTTCATTAAGCGGCCGGTGGCCACGACTTTGCTGACCGTCGCCATCGCGCTGGCCGGCGCGGTGGCCTTCCGCATCCTGCCGGTGTCTCCGCTGCCGCAGGTGGATTTCCCGACGATTTCGGTGCAGGCAGGCTTGCCGGGCGCGAGTCCCGAGACGATGGCGTCTTCGGTGGCGACGCCGCTCGAACGGCAGTTCTCGCGGATCGCATCGGTCACCGAGATGACTTCGTCGAGCAGTCTGGGATCGACCGGTATCACGCTGCAGTTCGATCTGAACCGGAACATCGATGCGGCGGCGCGCGATGTGGAAGCGGCCATCAACGCGGCGCGCGGCTACCTGCCGACCAATCTTCCGAATAATCCCACCTACCGGAAGGTGAACCCGGCAGATTCTCCGATCATGCTGCTGGCGTTGACGTCGTCCATTCTGACCAAGGCGCAGATGTACGATGCGGCTTCGTCGATCATGGCGCAGAAACTGTCGCAGATCGGCGGCGTGGGGCAGGTGATCGTGGGCGGCAGTTCGCTGCCGGGCGTGCGCATCGAGCTGGACCCGCGCAACCTGAACAAATACGGGATCGGCCTGGAGCAGGTGCGCGGGGTGCTCGCGGCCGCGAACTCGAACACGCCGAAAGGGCATTTTTCCGACGGCCACGTTTCATGGGAAGTGGGGGCCAACGACCAGATTTTCAAGGCCATCGATTACCAGCCTTTGATCGTGACCTATAAGAACGGGTCGCCGGTGCGGGTCTCGGACATCGGCCGGGCCGTCGATTCGGTGGAAGATATTCGCAATTCGGGCTACGCCAACGGCCGCCCTTCCGTCATGGTGATCATTTTCAAGCAGCCGGGCGCCAACGTAATCGATACGGTGGACCTCATCCGTTCCGAGCTGCCGGTGTTGAAGGCCTCGATTCCGCAATCGATCGACCTGAATGTGGCGATGGATCAAACGATCACGATTCGCGCCTCGGTACACGATGTGGAACGGTCGCTGGTGATCTCGGTGATGCTGGTGGTGCTGGTGGTGTTCGCGTTCCTGAGGAGCCCGCGCAGCACGTTCATTCCCAGCGTCGCGGTTCCGGTTTCGCTGATCGGCACGTTCGGCGTGATGTACCTGCTGCATTACAGCATCGACAACCTGTCGCTGATGGCGCTCACCATCTGTACGGGTTTCGTGGTGGACGACGCGATCGTGGTGATTGAAAACATCACGCGCTACCTGGAACAAGGCATGCAACCGTTCCAGGCGGCGCTCAAGGGAGCCAAGGAAATCAGCTTTACCGTGGTATCGATGAGCGTGTCGTTGATCGCGGTGTTCATCCCGCTGCTCATGATGGGCGGCATCGTGGGCCGCCTATTCCGCGAGTTTGCCGTCACGCTTTCGATCGCCATCGCGGTTTCGCTGGTGGTTTCGCTGACCACCACACCGATGATGTGCGCGCATCTTCTGCGGGAGCATGGGGACCACGGCTGGCTCTACCGGGTGACCGAGCGGGCGTTCCGGGCGAGCATCGACGCCTACGGCACGACACTCTCCGCGGCGCTGCGCGCGGCGCCGTTGACGCTGGCGATCCTGTTGGCCACGATCGGCTTGAACGTGTATCTGTTCGTGCATGTTTCCAAGGGATTTTTCCCGATGCAGGATAACGGGCGCATGATGGGCGCCATCCAAGGCGACCAGGACGTTTCGTTTCAATCCATGGACAAGATCCTGCTGCAGATGATCAACATCGTGCATGCGGACCCGGGCGTGGATGCGGTGGCCGGGTTTACGGGCGGAGGAACGGCGAATACGGCGCGTATGTTCGTCTCGCTGAAGCCGATCGAAGAAAGGAAGATCGCGGTCGACGGGATCATCGCGCGGCTGCGGCCGAAGCTGGGCCGCATACCGGGCGCCACGCTGTACCTGCAAGCGTCGCAGGACCTGCGGGTGGGCGGGCGCATGAGCAACGCGATGTACCAGTTTACGATGCGGGGGGACAATCTGCCGGATCTGGCGGGATTCGCTCCCAGGATGCTGCAGGAATTGCGCAGCATTCCGATCATCGCGGACGTGAGCAGCGATCAGCAGGACCGCGGGCTGCAATCCATGGTGCAGTACGACCGCAAGACGGCGGCGCGCTTCAGCGTCTCGTCACAGCTTCTGGACAACACGTTGTACGACGCCTTTGGGCAGCGCCAGGTGTCCACGATGTACAGCACTTTGAACCAGTACCACGTGGTGATGGAAGCCGCGCCGGAATTCTGGCAGAATCCGCAATTCATGGACCAGGTTTATGTGCAGTCGCCGGCGGGCCAAGAGGTGCCCTTAAACGCGCTGGCGAGTTTCGGCCCGACCACCGCGCCGCTGGCGGTGAACCATCAGGGACTCGGCCCGGCGGTGACCGTCTCATTCAACCTGCAACCGGGCGTAGCTTTGGGAGACGCGGTGGAAGCCATTCTGAACGCCGCCGCCAAGCTGGGCATGCCGCGCACCATCCAGACGGGATTCGCGGGCACGGCACAGGCGTATCAGCAATCCTTGAGCAACGCGCCGATCCTGATCCTGACGGCGCTGGCAGCGGTGTACATCGTGCTCGGAATTCTCTACGAAAGCTACGTCCATCCCATCACGATTCTTTCCACGCTGCCGTCGGCGGGAGTGGGCGCGATGCTGGCGCTGATGCTGACGCATACCGATCTCAGCATCATCGCCATTATCGGCATCATTTTGCTGATCGGCATCGTGAAGAAGAACGCCATCATGATGATCGACTTCGCTTTGGCCGCGGAGCGCATCGAAGGCAAGAACTCCCGCGATTCGATTTTCGAAGCGTGCCTCTTGCGGTTCCGCCCGATCCTGATGACCACCATGGCCGCCATGCTGGGGGCTCTGCCGCTGGCGGTCGGCAGCGGCACGGGATCGGAACTGCGCCGTCCGCTGGGAATTACAATTATCGGCGGCCTGCTGGTGAGCCAGTTACTCACCCTTTACACGACGCCGGTGGTGTATCTCTATTTTGACCGGCTGCAACACTGGTGGTATCGGGTGCGCCACAAAGAGCCGCCCGAAACGCACCCTTTGGGATCCGAAATCTGATGCGAAGCTTTCTCCTCTTGACTGTCTCCAGCCTGCTGCTGTTATCGAGCGCGTGCATGGTCGGCCCGAACTATAAGCGTCCGGCCGCGCCCCCGACACCGGCGTACAAAGAAGCTCTGCCCGAAGGCTGGAAGGAAGCGCAGCCCAACGACGGCGCGATTAAGGGCAAATGGTGGGAGATTTACAACGACCCGCAGCTGAACGCGCTGGAAGAACAGGTGAGCATCTCGAACCAGAACGTGCTGGTGGCCGAGGCGAATTTCCGGGCAGCGCGTTACGCGGTGGGCATTGCGCGGGCGGGTTTGTTGCCTACGGTTTCGGTGGGGCCTTCCATCGGCGTTTCACGTTCTTCGCCGGGTTCCGGCGTAGCTGGTACTTCGAGTATTACCGGGCTTTATCAACTGCCCGCGAGCGCTTCCTGGACCGCGGACATCTGGGGCAGCATCCGGCGCAGCGTGCGGGCGAGCGAGGACACGGCGCAAGCCGACTATGCCCAATTGGAGAACGCCCGGCTCTCGTACCAGTCGGAACTGGCGGCGGACTATTTCGGGATGCATGGAAGCGATGGCGAAATCGATTTGCTAGATCGCACGGTCAAGTCGTACCAGGAATATCTCAAGTTGACGCAGGACCGTTACAAAGCGGGCGTGGCGTCGGGCGGCGATGTGGCTCTGGCGCAGACCCAGTTAGACACCACGCAGGCGCAGTTGATCGATTTGGGCGTGGCGCGCACGCAGTACGAGCACGCCATCGCCGTCCTCGCCGGCAAGCCGCCGGCGGAGGTGACGATTCCATCCGCGATTCTAAAGACGCCACCGCCGGCAGTGCCGGTGGGAGTTCCTTCCGCTCTGCTCGAACGGCGTCCGGATATCGCGGCCGCGGAGCGCACCATGGCTGCGACTCATGAGCAGATCGGCATCGCGGTGGCAGCCTACTATCCCACGCTGACGTTGAGCGCGTCCGGCGGCTTCGAGGCCACCAACATCGCGAAGTGGTTCTCTCTGCCCAGCCGCTTCTGGTCGTTGGGCGCGGCGCTGCCGGAGACGGTTTTCGAAGGCGGCAAGCGGCGCGCGCAAGTGGGCATGACCAAAGCGCAGTTTGACTCGACCGTGGCGACTTATCGCCAGACGGTGCTGACCGCATTCCAGCAGGTGGAGGACAACCTGTCGGCTTTGCGCATTCTCGGCGACGAAGCGGTGGCGGCGGATCGCGCGGTGAAGGCCGCTAAGGACTCGCTGGACATCGCCACGTATCAATACAAAGCCGGGACGGTGAACTATCTGACGGTCATCACGGCGCAGGCTACTTACCTGGCGAACGAGCAAACGGTGGTCAATCTGCTGGCGCGGCGCCTGACTGCCAGCGTGCAGTTGGTCCAGGCACTGGGCGGCGGATGGGATGGATCGCAGGTGCCCAGCCCCGATGAAATGCGGCGCGGCCTCTAGCCCATGCACGAGGTGCGAGTCAATCGCAAAGCGGCCCGCCGGGTCGCATCCGGGCACGTCTGGATTTTCCAAAGCGATGTAGTGGATACCGGTGGCGCCGAACCCGGCGCGGCTGTTCTGGTCGCCGATCTGAAGGGGCGCCCCATCGGTATGGCGCACTTCAGCGCCGCCTCCCAGATCAGTTTGCGGATGCTGACGCGGGGCGTGGAGGAGATCGGCCGCGATTTCTTCGCGCGGCGTTTGGCGGCTGCCGAGGCGCATCGCCGGCGGGTGGTGTCTGGCACGGATGCCTACCGGGTGGTACATGGCGAAGGCGACCTGCTGCCGGCCTTGGTAGTGGATCGCTATGCCGACTACCTGGTGCTGCAAACTCTGAACCAAGGCATGGACGGCGCGCGCGAGTGGATCGTGGGCGGACTGGCGGATCTGTTTTCGCCGCGCGGGATCGTGGCGCGCAACGATGCGTCCGTGCGCACGCGGGAGGCGCTGCCGCTCGAATCCGGCGCGATCTTCGGCGAGGTGCCCGATACGGTGGAATTCCAGATGAACGGGTTGCGGCTGCACGCCGATCTCTTGCACGGCCAGAAGACCGGTATTTTCCTGGATCAAAGGGAAAACTACGTTGCGGCGGCGCGCTATGCCCGAGGCAAGGCCCTCGATTGCTTCACGTCGACGGGCGGTTTCGCGCTACACCTTGCCCCGGTGTGCGAATCCGTGGAAGCCCTGGATAGCTCGGCGACGGCCCTCGCGGTGGCTGCCCGCAACGCCGCCTGCAACGGCATTTCGAATATTGAATTCCGCGAGGCGGATGTTTTCGTGGCGCTGGCGGCATATGCTTCCGCGCGGCGCCAGTTCCAGACCGTGATCCTGGATCCGCCGGCCTTCGCCAAGTCGCGCAGCCAGGTGGAGGATGCCATTCGCGGGTACAAAGAAATCAACCTGCGGGCGCTGCGGCTGTTGAATCCCGGCGGCATATTGGTGACCTGTTCCTGTTCGCAACGGCTGAGCGAGTCGGCGTTTCTGGAGTTACTGGCGCAAGCGTCGCTTGACGCGGGCCGCCAGTTGCGCGTGCTGGAACGCCGTACGCAGGGGCTGGATCATCCTATCTTGCTGACCGTGCCGGAGACTCACTATCTGAAGTGCCTGATTTTGGAAGTCATCTAGCTGGGGGGCAATTCTGCAAGCTGCGGCGGTGGTTTCTCGCCAAGGCGCCAAGATTACCGCCAAGGGCGCCAAGAATAGACGAATAGTTTGACCCGCGGCGCCTGACGATCAAAGCCCATATGGCTGGATTTAAAGGTTATTGGTGGTGGGTTACGGGTAGGCTCTGGTGACCGTGCCAGCTAACTAAGCGGGACTTAAAAGTCCCGCCGGGTCGCTAAAGCGCCACGGGGGCTTATGCGGATTCGAGGCGCTGGAGCCAGCCGGTCAGATCGCCAGTCAACTTGGGGTTGGCGGCCGCAATCTGGGTGTACCGTTGGGCTGCCAGGCGTTTATAGGCTGCCAGTAACGCCGCCGCATCCAGGGTGTTGATTTGTCCGATCGAAGCCGGGCCCAGCACACCGTCCACTTCACAATGGCCGCCGCACGCGTTTACCGCCGCTTGCAGCAAGGTCAGCGCTCCTGGACGATTCCCGCCGCCCGGCCCCATGTTCACGGTCAGATCGAATGTCTTGTTGGCGAGCCGCTGGTCGGCTAAGCAGCCGATACGATGACGGTCCCAGAAGTAAGTGAGGTAGATCGCGGACGCTTCGGCCGTGCTGAGATTCCGGATGAAATTCTCATCGGCTTCCGGCCGGTAGCCTGAGCTTCGCACGAACGCCAAGGTGATCCCATGATTCACGATTTCTCCCGTTACAGGGTTGTGATAGAATCCGCCTTCGTTCTGTAAGGTAATTGTCAGGGCTGGTTGAAAATCCGCCATAGCCGATTGCCGCTCCCACCTTGATGTTACTCCCGGCTTCGCGCGGGGAAGGCGTGTGCGAGCGGCAGGGAGCCGAGTAATTGGCTTAGAGACAGAGGTTTGCAGAATTAAGATCAAGTTGTGACCGCCGAAAAATGACCGGTCCATGCGGGCGGCGCAACCACTATGGCGGCGACTAACTTATTCCGAGATCGGACGACCCGTAATCGCCCTCGGCGCGCCGCTGTAGCGGGCCGGCGTAGACAGGGTCGGTCAAGTGGAGGTCATACCACACGCCGCCAAGACGAAAGAGGACGCGCGCCGTGTTGCGAAGTTCATGTGTGCTGAACTCGGTGCGCCAGCGAATATCCGCGGGCTGCACCAGGACCAGCGAGCCGGCCGCCGGGCGAGCGCGCATTTGCGCCTCGGTCACGGACCGTCCCTGGTTGCCGAGGGTAGCGGGGTCGCGGGAGACAGCGGCGGCGGCGACGGGCGCGCGATCCAACGCCGCGGGACGTTCCAGCAGGACCCAGGGCGACTCGTCCACCAGCCAGTTTTCGGGCTGATGGGGCTGGCGACTTACCAGCCCAACGCGAATTACATCGAACAAATGGGGCTCGGAATGATCCGGGAGCCGGTATTGGCCATACTGCAACTCGCCATGCTCCTTGTCCGATACGGGGCGGACCCAGCCGCCGCCGTCCACGCGCAAGCCGGCCAGGCAGCGGGCGCCCAACTTGTAGGAGTTAGCGAGACAGATCAGGTCGACGGATGGCATGCCAGTGTCTCACAAATGCGTAATGTCGAGATCGCCCCAGCGATCCCGCAGATACTCAAGCACCAAACGGCGATGGCAGTGTTCGGCGGTGGGCTCACTGCACAGCAGGACAGTCGGAAGGGCGAACAACGAGCGATCGATCTTTTCTTCGATTTTGCGGTCGGCCATGAGGGCCACGAACTTCGTTTCATATTGCCGGCCAGGGCCCTCTGCTCTTCTTATAATCGTCCAGCATCGCCTGGGTGGGCGCCAACAGAAGTTCATGCCGGTATTCCGCGCCGCAGATTTCGTTCAGAAAGAAACGCAGATCTTCGCGCTTCGCAAATCCAGCCAGTTGCGACACATTATTGAGCCGCACGTCGAGCAACCGGCGGATACCGGCGCGCTTTAGAAGAGTGAAGAACTGCTCTGCCGTTTTTTGGGTGAAACCGATGGAACAGACTTCCATGACGCCTCGATTTCTGCGAATAAACTGAGCTGGTTGCCGTGTGGTTCGGCAGCCGCGAGTTCCGCTTCGGTCTGCAGCCGGCCATCGCCGCGAATGTGCGCCACCGCGATGCCCCGCTCGCCAAGCACGCGGCCGACGAGCAGCCGGCGATGACATCCCGCGGGGTCTTCTTCGGCGCAGAGCGCCGCCACGACATACTGCCGCAGGCCGTTCTCCAGACGGAGCAGGCCCTGCTAAAAACCGGCGGATTCCACGACCTTGTCATAAAGAACATGACCGGCCGCATCATAGTATTGCTCGCCGCGCGGCCGGCCGCCCAGTTCGCTGCCGAGGTAAACATATTGGAAACCCGCCGGGCGCAAAGCCTCGATCAGAGACTCGCGGTCGAACTGGTTAGCGTATTTGGAATACGGGCTGGAACGTACGTCCGCGACCACCTGCACGGAATAGCGTGCCAGCAACTCGAGGAGCTTCTCCATGGTGTGATTCGAGTGGCCGATGGTCAGGACGCGCAGGCCGGCTTGCACGATTTCATGATATGCCATCGGCCCGTGGCGGCGCGACTCTGCGTTGGGAATCGCGTTTACGGCCTTGGCGGGGCGATGCGTTTCGTCATAATATATGGCATCGCTCCATATGGATAATCAAGCTATCGATGGCGTGCGCCCGGCCGATCCGGCGGCGCCGGCGGGCGTAGCGCGGCTGCTGGGAGGGGTGGCGCTCCTGGCGTGCTATATCCCGGCGCTAAAGGCCACCGCGGTCGATCCCATGGTGGCGCTGCGGAGCGAGTGAGAATCGGCTTATCCAGCCAGGCGGTTCGGTTGGATCCAACCGAGCGAGACCCCGGTCATCAGCAGGCCGATGCAGACGATCAACGCGGCCGAGACTACCGGGATGATGCGGAAGGCCGGGTGTGCGGCCGTCTTCTGGCTGTTCGGCAGAAAATGCTTGGCGTAGAGAACCAGTACTCCGATTCCCATGAGCACCACGGCCAGCCCGGAGCTGAACGCGATCAGCAGCAGCAGGCCCAGAGCCACCCGGCCCAGCGCGATCGAACTGAGCAGCAGCACCAGCGCGGAAGGGCACGGAACCAAACCGCCGCTCGCGCCGAGGGCCATGAGGCTGCCCAACGTGATGTCGCCTTCCGGCACATGGCTGTGGCCGTGCGGGCCGTGATCGTGGCTGTGATTATGCTCGTGAGTATGGCCGTGATCGTGGTCATGGCTGTGATCGTGCTCATGGGTATGGCCGTGATGGTGATGGGGGCCATGATCGTGGCTATGTTGAGCCACGCGCAGCCGGCGCGCGCGCTTGTATAGCATCATGCCGCCGATCCAAACGATGGAAAGGCCGGAGATGGCGCCCAGGACGGGGAATATCTTCTCGGGCAGAACATATTGCGAGAGAAACAGGGTAGTCAGCCCGAGAAAGAATACGCTAATGGTGTGTGTGAAGGTGACCATGCCGCCCAGAAAAATGGCGTGCTTGAAGGTGCCGCGCGATCCCACCAGATAGGCCGCCACGATGGTCTTGCCATGGCCGGGGGAAAGCGCATGCATGCAGCCCAGGCCGAAAGCGACGGCCATCCCCAGCAGGATCAGGCCGAGCCCGATATCCCCGCGATGCAGGAGGCGAGAGAGGAAATCGCCGCGCACCACCGTGCCCGCGGCGGAAGGCTGCGGTGGAACCGGGGAGGTAGCGCGCAGCGGCGGCGGAGCGGGCACAGCGGCGCTGGGCAAGGGCACGATCTTAGGCGGTGCCTTCTTCTCCGCCACGATATCCGTAGCGGCCCATTCGACGGAGGCTTTCAGATCCTGGGGCGGCGCTACGGTCGGATCGGCGGGGTAGGCGGTGAGGGCCTGGCTGCGATCTGTGCCATCCTGGCTGGCGCGCGCGATGGACGCGCCCGGCCCGGCCGCCACGACCACCTCTTTCCAGCCCGCCCGGTCCGGGAAATTGGCGTCTGCATAGGTCAACGATCCGGCGGCCACGGCGAGCGCCAGCGTGGAGGTGAAGCGCATGACGGGAGATCCCCCCGCGCCCGGTACGATGGCTAGCGTAACCCCTTCGAATCGAGGGGAAACCGACCGTCCGTCACAGGTGAATGCCAGGTTGCGCACCCATTCCCGCGCTTGCGCTTCGGCTTTGGCGTCCAACTGGTTGCGCGGGCTATCGGCGCTCAGTCCCCATTGCTGTAAGAGCTGGAAAGTGGGAATCTCGGCCAGATCCAGAACGTAGCGAATCTCCGCGCCACTGCCGCGGACTTCGATGCGGGCATAGTGGCTCACGCTGAAATTACCCATGGGGTGGGCGCCGAGCGCGGCGGCGAAGACGAAAAGAAGCGGGCAGGCACAAGCTTTCATTACAATAGGTCTTTACGAATTCTACGACGGTTTTGGATTTATGCGCTGGGTGACCTCAGAGGATGTGCCGCGCGCGGGCGAATTGCGCGTGCCGGCGGGGGCGATATTCACGCCTTCCGCCCGCGAACTGGCCGAAGCGCGAGCCATTCGCATCATCGAATTGCGCGACGGGCAGGCGGCTCCGGCAGTACCGCCGGGAAGAATCGTCGCACTGGGCGCGGACCACGGTGGTTTCCGCCTGAAGGAAACCCTGAAACCCCTGCTGGCGGGTTTGGGCCTCGAGATTCGCGACATTGGCGTATTCGACGAAAAGCCCGCCGACTATCCGGATATTGCGGAAAAAGTGGCGGAACTGGTGTCTCGCGGGGAAGCGGCGCGCGGGGTCATCATCGATGGCGCGGGCATCGGTTCGTCGATCGCCGCGAACAAAGTCTCCGGCATTCGCGCGGCCCTTTGTTACGATCGCGCTTCCGCGCGCAACAGCCGTGAACACAACGATTCCAATATTCTGACGCTGGGCGCGCGGTTGCTGACCGCGGGCCAGGCCGAAGAGGTACTGCG
Organism: Bryobacteraceae bacterium; assembly: GCA_050011755.1. GTDB lineage: Bacteria > Acidobacteriota > Terriglobia > Bryobacterales > Bryobacteraceae > Bog-159. The sequence continues at coordinate 15,959 of JBEKIM010000101.1, forward strand.
CACCTGGCTGGAGACTCCTTTCGCGGGCGGCAGACATACGGCGCGGGTGGAGAAGATCACGCGCATCGAGCAGCAGTATGGAAAGGAACGCGGGCCATCGGCGGCCGCGGCGGCGGCGGCGGGACCGGCGCCCACGCGCGGGGAAGGTCCGATCGCAGCACTGATCGATCACACCATGCTGCGGCCGGAAGCGACCCGCGCGGACATCGTCAAGTTGTGCGGTGAAGCGCGGCAATACGGTTTTGCCACGGTGTGCATCAATCCATATTGGGTGTCGTTGGCATCGAGCGAACTGGCGGGGACGGCGGTGAAAGTCTGCACGGTGGCGGGGTTTCCGCTGGGCGCGACCTCCACGGAAGCGAAAGTGGCTGAAGCCGCGGCGGCATTGCGCGCAGGCGCGCGCGAGATCGATATGGTGATCAACGTGGGCGCTTTGCGGTCGGGCGATTGCGACACGGTCAAACTCGATATTCAAGCCGTCGTGCGGGTAAGCCACGACGCCGGCGCCATCGTGAAAGTTATCCTGGAAACGGCGCTGCTGGACGATGCGCAAAAGACCACGGCTTGCGGGCTGGCGCAGGCGGCGGGCGCGGATTTCGTGAAGACGTCCACGGGCTTCGGGCCGGCGGGCGCGACGGTGCAGGATATCGTGTTGATGCGGCATGCCGTGGGGCCGCGGATGGGGGTGAAGGCGGCGGGCGGGATTCGCACGCTGGACGATTTCCGCGCGATGGTGGCGGCGGGAGCGAATCGCGTGGGGGCCAGCGCCAGCGTGAAGATTGTGGAGGCGGCCGGGAAATGAGCTGGGGGCATCAAGGAATAGCCGCCTTGCAGGCGGCTGGAAGCCGTTCCCAGAGGGGATCCCGGGACTTTGGACATTTGGCGGGACTTAAAAGTCGCGCCGGCACGCTGAAGCGTGCGCCACGGGCACTATGCTAGCCACGCGCAAAGCAGTGCGTTTCCGCGAGCGATCCGAACTTCTGGATTTCCTGCTGGAAGTGTCCGCGGTCACGTCCCAAACGTTGGATCTGGACGAACTGCTGGCCAATGTCTCCGAGATCGTACAGCGAGTGATTCCCGGCGAACTGCTGGCGATCCTTTTGTACAGCGAGAAACGGCGTGAGTTGCGCATCCGCTATGCGCGCGGACATCGGGAAGAGGTGGTCCAAAACTGGTCGATTCAACTGGGTCAAGGCATCACCGGGGCGGCCGCGCTGGCTCGTGAACCGATCCTGGTGCCGGACGTGCGCAGCGACCCGCGCTATCTGAACGCCGTGGAAGCCGTGCGCACGGAACTGGCGGTGCCCATGATCGCCCGCCGCAAGCTGGTG
>JBEKIM010000102.1:0-17277 GCA_050011755.1 Bryobacteraceae bacterium
CTCGGCGCCGATGTGACCCGCGCCGTTGCGAAGAACCCGAGGCCCCGAATATAGATAACCAGTTCATCGCCTTTGGCCGCCGTCTTGGGAACCATCCACCAATGCACTTTTCGGCTTTCGAGCCGCGACTTATCACCGTTTAGAACGCCACCTTGAACGATATGTAGCGGGCGCTGCGGTATCTCGGGGTTCGCCACTTTGCGCCGAAGCACTTGGGATAACCACGCCGTGACACCTGTGGAGTGCGCATTCAGAGTCTTCCGAAACGCTGGTCTCCGAGCTATGATCGTCAGGGCTGCGTGGTGCGCCTCGGCGAGCCTCGGCAAGGAACGCGGAAGTTCGGCAAGCGGGATATCCGCCGTCTCGCATCCCGGCGCATTTCGGTGGTGGCTACGCCGATCGAAGCGGGTTCGCGGTGGTGCCTTCTTCTTCTCGACCAGGACGCGCAGCCCCCCGGAGTACAATATTAAGCCCTCGACAATGCCAGCGTTTAGGCGCAGCACATTCGTGTCTTCACGGAGCGTAACGCCCCATCGGTCCCCGTGGTGCTGCGAGAGGTAGTCAATCGACGCCGCAAGAAACTCGCAATAGCTTTGCTTTGCGTCCCCTGATATCCCTTCGAAAATGGAGTCAACCATCAGGCGAACGGCGGCCGGATCAGATCTTTGCAAGGCAGTCGGTCTAGGCATTGCAGCTCACGGTGACATGGTAACGCCCGGTGCTCCCGGCCTCAAGCGTGGCTAACGGGCGCTGCCGCCCCGGCGTTGTTACCATAGTATTTTGCGCATCGGGATCCACACATCCATAGCGGCGTCGCTCGAAAATGCCGCTCTGAAAGCATCAGGGTTGGGCGCCAATACGTTCCAGATTTTCTCGTCCAGCCCGCGGATGTGGCGCGCATCGTCGCTTGGCGCAGAACAAATCCGATTGTTGCGGCGCGCCCGCGAGCGGCTCGATTTGTATCCGCTGGCGATTCACGTGAACTATCTGGTGAACCTGGCGTCGGTGGATCCGGTGATCCGCGCCCGGTCGATTGCCTCCTTGCGCGGTGAGCTCGAGCGCGCCGCCGATATCGGCGCGGAGTATCTCGTTCTGCATCCTGGCAGTTACAAAGGGCAGTCGCTGGAGGCGGGCATCGCGGCGTTCGTGCAGGGTTTGCACGATGTCGCCGCAGGCGTTCGGACGGGAGTAACAGTGCTGCTGGAGAACACAGTGGGTTGTGGAGCGCAGATCGGAGGCCGGTTCGAAGAGCTGCGCGCCATCCGCGACTCTGCGGCGAACCTGACAAACGTGCCCGTGGGCTACTGCCTGGACACCTGCCATCTTCTGGCCGCGGGCTACGAAGTAGCGAGCGAAGCGGGATTGCGCGAGACCGTCCGGCAAGCCGAACGGGCGCTGGGAATCGACAATGTGAAACTGATCCACGCCAACGATTCGAAGACGCCCCTCGGCTCGCACATCGACAGGCATGCGAACATTGGGGAAGGATATATCGGTAAGGCCGGATTCCGCCGCATTTTGGCGCATCCCCGGCTGCGCGCGAAACCGTTCATCCTGGAAACTCCGGTGGAGCAGGATGGCGACGACCGCCGCAATCTGGAAAACTTAAAGAAGCTATGCCCGAAAAGCCGTACGACCACAACCAAATCGAGTTGAAATGGCACGCACGGTGGCAGAATGCCACCTTCTACCGGGCCGAGGAGAATTCCTCGCGGCCGAAATACTACGTGCTGGAAATGCTGCCTTATCCGAGCGGTACCCTCCACATCGGCCATATCCGCAATTACTCGATCGGCGACGCGCTTGCGCGTTACAAGTGGATGCGCGGCTTCAACGTGCTGCACCCCATGGGCTGGGACGCATTCGGGCTGCCCGCCGAAAACGCCGCCATCGCCAACCAGCGCCACCCGCGCGACTGGACGCTGCAGAACATCGCCGCCATGAAGAAGACCCACCGGCGCTTCGGCTTCAGCTACGACTGGGACCGGGAAGTCTCCACCTGCGAGCCGGAATACTATCGTTGGAACCAGTGGTTCTTCCTGAAGATGCTGGAGCGCGGCCTGGCCTATCGCAAGAAGGCGCTGGTCAACTGGTGCCCGAAGTGTTGCACGGTCCTGGCCAATGAACAAGTCGTGAACGGCTGCTGCTGGCGGCATGAAGATACTCCCGTGGAACAGCGCGCGCTGGAGCAGTGGTTCCTGCGCATCACCGATTATGCCGACGAATTGCTGCGCGATATCGGCAGCCTGGAAGAGGGCTGGCCGGAGCGCGTGCTTACTATGCAGCGCAATTGGATCGGGCGCTCGGAAGGCACCGAAGCCGATTTCCGCCTGGAAGGCGGCGCGGGCGCAGGCGCCGCCATACGGGTCTTCACCACCCGCGTCGACACCATATTCGGCGCGACTTGCGTGATCCTGGCCCCCGAGCATCCGCTGGCCGCGCAGTTGCTCGATGCCGAAGGGCGGACCCGCGCCAAGGGGATGGTGGACGCGCGCGCGAACGCCGGCCCTGGCGACATCGTCAAGGAAGGCTTCTTCACCGGCCACTATGCCGTGAATCCATTTAGCGCGGAGAAGACGCCCGTCTGGGTCGGCAACTTCGTCCTGATGGGCTATGGCACAGGCGCTATCATGGCTGTGCCCGCGCACGACGAACGCGATTTTGAATTCTGCACCAAGTATGGCATTCCAATTCGTCCCGTGATCCGCCCTATGGATGGCGAATTCCTGCAGCCCGAAGACATGCAGGCCGCCTTCACCGGGGATGGTGTAGTGGAGAATTCCGGCGAATGGTCCGGGTTGCCGAGCGCGGAAGCCCGCCGGCGGATGAACGCCAGGGCTGAGGCGGAAGGCTTCGGCAAAGCCGCGGTTACTTTCCGCATCAAGGACTGGGGGATCTCCCGGCAGCGCTACTGGGGAACTCCGATCCCAGTGATCCACTGCGCCGCTTGCGGCGTGGTCGCCGTACCGGAAAGCGACTTGCCCGTGGTGCTGCCGCTGAACGTGCAGTTCACCGGCACGGGCCGTTCGCCGCTCGAAGAAGTGCCCGATTTCGTCAACGTGAAATGTCCGCGGTGCGGCGGTCCGGCCCGCCGCGAGACAGATACCATGGACACCTTCGTCGATTCATCCTGGTATTTCTACCGCTACTGCGACGCGCACAACGACCGGATGCCGTTCGACCCCGCGAAGATCGCATACTGGTTCGAAATCGATCAATACATCGGCGGCGTGGAGCACGCCATCCTGCACCTGATTTACTCGCGCTTCTTTACCAAGATGATGCGCGATATCGGCCTGGTGAAAAACGCGGAGCCGGTGAAGCGGCTCTTCACGCAGGGCATGGTGATCGCGGACGGCGCCAAAATGTCGAAATCGAAGGGCAACGTGGTGGGCGCCGATTCGCTGGCCGACCGTTACGGCGCGGATACCGCGCGCCTGTTTATCCTCTTCGCCGGCCCGCCCGAGAAAGAGGTGGATTGGCGCGATGAACGCGCCGAAGGCATCCACCGTTTTCTGGGCCGCGTATACCGCTTCGCCACCCGCAACCTGGAACGCGCGCAGGCCGGCGGCCGGGACGGCGCGCCGGAGGCGGATCGCAAGATTCTCCGCAAACTGCACCAGACCATACGCAAGATCACCGAAGACTTTGAATCGCGCTGGCACTTCAATACCTCCATCTCCGGCATTATGGAGCTGATGAACGAACTGGTCGACGAAGAAGCGCGGATTTCCGGCGCGACCGTGGCCCAGGTGCTGGAGAAGCTCACGCTGCTGCTTGGGCCGTTCGCACCGTACCTGGCACAGGAGATTTGGGAGGAATTGGGTCACGCCGGCCCCGTCTTCCGCGAGGCATGGCCGTCCTACGATCCGGAGCTGGCTAAAGAAGACCTGGCCGAAATTGTCGTCCAAGTGAACGGCAGGCTGCGTGCTCATATTCACGCGCCGTTCGGCACGCCGGCGGATGCCATCCGGGCGATGGCCCTGGAAGAGCCAAGGGTTCGTCCCTACATCGACGGCCAGAAAATCGTGAAGGTGATCGCGGTTCCCGACAAACTGGTGAACATCGTTGTGAAGGCCGTTCAGCCGTAGCGTTCAGCCGTAGAAGCGTACACACGGGTGCCGGCAGTGCCGTACAATATCAACGAATGCGAGCATGCATCTCCATTCGCGCGATCGGTGCGATTCTAGCCGCATCCTGGCTCTGCCATCCAGCCGCCGGCCAGGCTCTCGCGCCGGAGGTGCTGGCGATGTCCCGCGCCTCCAGGTTGGTCGGCGAGTCGGTTTCCGCGCTGGAGAATTGCGTGTGTCTCGAATCGGTCGCGCGTGCCAGGGTGGACAAGAAAGGCAAGCTGAAGCAGAATGAACGCGACGCCCTGCAGATCGAAGCCACGACCATCGGCGATCGCGAGTGGTTTTCATGGCCTGGACGCGACGATGTCTTCGTCCAGGATCCCAGCGCCCTGGTAGGCTTCGGCCTCATGGACTCGGGTCAGTTGACGTCGACCCTGAAGACGGTTTTCCTGGGGGGCTTTGCGTCGCGAACCTTCCATGGGGAAACTACCTTCCAGTCGCGGCCGGCCATGCAGTTCGATTATTCAGTGCGCTCCGTCTTCACGCATTTCCACCTGAACATTCGCGGAAGCAGCACGGATGCCGGTATGAAAGGCTCGTTCTGGATCGACCCGCGGACTGGTGAACTGCTGGCGCTTTCGAGCGAGGGTACGGAGCTTCCGCCGGATTTCGCGATTCGCTCGACCCGCACCGAAGTCATTTATGCTCCGATGTATCTGGAGGATCGGCGCATCGTGCTGCCGCAAACCGCAACTACGGTGGTGGAGGATTCGACGGGCGCCAGCAGCATCAATCGGGTCGAATTCAGCCATTGCCATCCATACTCGACCACCAGTTCGATCCGGTTCGACGGCGACGCCTCCGCGCCTGCGCCGCTGCCGCCTGGGCCGCCCGTTCGCCACGGGCAGCAGCCGATTCCCAGCGGTTTGTCGCTGCTTATGCGTTTCAGCACTCCCGTAACCGCTCAGTCAGCCGTGGGCGAACGATGCGCGCTGATCCTGATGGCGGATGTGGCCGGGAACGGTGAAAAAATCATCGAAAAAGGGGCCAAGGTGGAAGGCCGCATCCGGTGGATCGAACAGAGTAGCTGCCCGGCGCGATGCCTGGTGGTAGCCGTCGAATTGGTTTCGGTGATGACTACGGATGGAACCCAGCATCCGGTTTATGCCGGCCTTCGCCAGGTAGTCCCGGAAGCGAAAGTCAGCCTGAGTGTCTCCAAGGTTTCGCAAACGCTGAGCGAATTGCCTTTTGGCGCGCAGCGAATGGCAACCTCGTCCCTGTCGATCGAGATCCCCGAGATTCCTGGAGTGGGCAGCTTCTTTGTGCTGACTCCCGATCTGACGACGCCGCCGGACTTTCTGATGACTTGGTCGACTGAGAATCCCCACCGCCCGTAAAGGAGCCGCGCCAGGCGGCTCAGGCCGGGCTACGTTCGCCGCCCGGCGGGGCTGCGGCCCCGCGCCCGTTTCGTACCCAGCGCATCCACAAAGGAGGCTACATCCAGCGCTTCCACGCCTGGCGCCACTGCGGTGCTGCGGGGCGCCGTGCTGGAGGCGCGATGCACTACGGTCATCCTCACCGGCGTTTGCGCGCCCATGTTACGCCGCAAAGACTGCATCGGCGCCGCCATGGCGGGACGTACCGTCTTGGATGCCTTGCACTCCGCCATCCACAAACCGCCGTCGCCGGACGGGAAAAGGAAATCGACTTCCAGTCCCTGTTGATCGCGAAAATGGTAGAGCTCCTTGCGGCGGCCCCGGTTTACCTGGCTCTTCAGGATCTCGGCGGCCACATACCCTTCGAACAGCGGTCCCAGGAATGGCGAACGGTCCAGCTCGGCTTGGGTGGCAATGCCCAGCAGATAGCAAGCCAGTCCGGAATCTCCGATGTATACCTTGGGAGACTTGATCAGGCGCTTGCCGAAATTCTCGAAGTAGGGCGGCACCAGCATGATCTGCCCCGTGATTTCGAGGACGTGCAGCCAGTCGCCGACGGTGGGTACCGAGACGCCCAGCGGGGCGGCCAGATCGGTCTTGTTCAGAACCTGCCCGTGGCGGCTGGCCAGCATTGCGAGGAAGCGGCGGAAGGTCGCCAGGTCGCGCACATTCGTGACGGAGCGGACGTCGCGCTCCAGGTACGTTTGAATATAGGAACTGAACCAAAGCGCGCGTCCACCCGGGCGTGCCAGCACCTCCGGGTAGCCGCCGTGCAGCAGGCTGACGCGATCCGTCTCGGCCAGGCTGAAAGGCAGTAATTGCAGGATGGCGGCGCGCCCGGCCATCGACTCGGTCACCCCCTGCATGAGGGGCGCTTCCTGGGAGCCGGTGAAAAGCCACTGCCCCGTTTTGCGCGGCGTGCGGTCTACCCGCGAACGGACATACGCCAACAGGTCCGGCACATTTTGAATCTCTTCGAACAGCACAGGAACGCGAAGTTCCTCGATGAGTGCGCGCGGATCGGAGCGGGCGCGCGACTGTATGTCCGGATCTTCCAGAAGAACATAGGTCGCACGGGGGAACACCCTTCGCAGCAAAGTAGTCTTCCCGCTCCGGCGCGGGCCGGTCAGCACCACCGCGGGGAAACTGCCGGCGGCCTCCAGCGCCACCGCCTGCGCGGCCCTCGGCACGAAACGCATATATGAGTATTCTAAACTACAACTTTAGATTTCTCAAATCTACCACTCCTACTTACGGGCAATCACCTCGCGCAGATTATCGCGCGTCAGAAAGAACTTCACCGACTCGAACTTCTGAAACATCTTCTCCAGACTGCGATTATTGAACAATTGTTGCGATCGCGCGCGGTCGCCCTGCCGGCTCACGCGCAGCGTGCGCGGATCCTGAATCCGAAACGTGTAACACGGTACGGTCTGCTTACGCTCCGCCGAATGGAAGATCGCCAGCAGATACCCCTTCGGTCTTACGATACGCAACAGCCGCTCGGCGGTGGCGGCCAGCAGCGCGGGTTCCATATATTCGAGCGCATCCCAGGCCAGCACTCCGTCGAATTGATCGTCCGCATAATCCAGGCTTCGCCGCAGGAAGTAGTCGATACGCCCCGGGTTGGACTGGTCCGCGATATCCTCCCCGAAGGTCTCCTGGAAAATGCGCAAAAAATCTTCGGAGTAAAACTTGTGTCCCAGGCTCGTGATCAGATTGATGTTCTCCTGGCACGCTCCGCCCAGATCCAGAATCGATAACCCGGTCTGATCGCGGAACGAGCCGAAGAATTGATCGAGGCCCCGGCTTTGGCGCGTCTCGATTTCCTGCATGCGCGCTTCTTCCCGGCCCGGTTTGGAGACAAACCGGGAGGGTCCCCCGTGGGCCGGCGGACCGGCCTCCCCGGACGAGCGAGGGCCGCGCAGAAAGCTTTTCAGCCGTTCGCCCAACACCGCCACATCTCCGCCGGCCGGCTAACGCTTCGCTTCCGTGCCCGCCGCGGCCGCGGCCGGCGCCTGTGCCGGAGCTGCCGCCGGCTGCGGGCGCGGCTGGCTGGGAGCCACCTTCGGCTCCGATTTGACGATATCGATGCTTCCCTTGAAATACGCCCCGTCTTCAATGACGATGCGGGCCGTCTTAATATCGCCCACCAGCTTGGCATCTTTGCGAATCTCGATGCGTTCGCTGGCTTCCACGTTTCCCTGAATGACGCCCAGCGCCACCACTTCACGGGCTTTTACCCCCGCGTGGACCTTGCCGTTCGGACCTATGGTCAATTTGTGATCCATCAGTTCGATGGTGCCTTCGACATCGCCATCTACATAGAGATCTTCACGGCTGTAAATCTGGCCGGCGATTTTGACCGCCTTTCCGATGGTGGCAGACCCGCCGCGCGACGATTCCGGTTCCATCCTGCCTGCGGGCATATTGGATATGCTGGACAAAGTTGTAGCCTCCTTCTTGGCTTCCACGGGCGGCGCGGGTGGCGCCGGCCTCATGGTATTCGTATTCAAGGGCCTGGAAGGTTCTTCCTCCCGGCGCTGCTTATTCCAGACGCTCACGACGGTGGCCCCCCTTTCTGGAGTATGAGTGCAATCATGATATGGACTGCCCGATTTAAAAGGCCCGGCCGCGACCCGGCCAAACCCTCCACCGATTATAAACTGGTTTACAACCCGATGACGAATGTGAAGCGGAGCACAGCTCCGGCCCGCATCCCGGCCGCGGCGCGCCGCCTGGCAATGATGGGAGAATGATGGAACGATGACGCCCGCCCAACCCGCCATCTACAAGCAGTACCGCCTCGAATCGTGGGACGCGTTCCTGCGGATCATCACCGGCTCGCCGTATTCCAACTGGGCGTTTCGCGGCCATCGCAAAGAGGCCTGGCCGCTGGCCAGCGCCCTCTCGCGCTATTTCCGCAACTTTCACATCGACCGCCGCGCCTGGCCCCAGCAGGAGGGCCGCATCTTGCGCGTCTTCAAGCGCAAAGCACACCAGTTCCTGGCGCAGCCCCCGGATCCGGACGACGACTTCCAGTGGCTGGCCCTGATGCAGCACCACGGCGCACCCACGCGTCTGCTCGATTTCACCTGGTCGCCTTACGTGGCGGCATTCTTCGCGCTCGAGCGCGCCACCAGCGACGCGGCCGTATGGGCGCTCAATCCCGCCAACATCAGCGCGGGCGGCATCCGCCGTTTCGCGAAATCGCAAAAGCCGGCCATCACCACACGCGGCATGGACCCGCGGCGCAAAGGCAATTTCGCCCGCTATTTTCTGAAGGGCGACCGCGAGTTCATCTGGCTGGGCGAACCCGATACCATGAATCGCCGCCTGATCGCCCAATCCGGCACCTTCGCATTGCCCGGCGTCCTCGACCGTCCCATGGAACAGATCGTGCACCAATACCGCGATCCCAAGAATATGATGGCCAAGTTCATCCTGCCCGCCGCCAAGGTGCGCGAGACCGGGCTGCGCGAGTTGTACCGCATGAATATCACGCACGCCACATTGTTTCCGGATCTGGATGGGCTGGCCCGCTCGCTGGCCTACGAGCTGGAATTTCACTGGGCTTATAATCCGCGAACCATGGAATCTTTCCGGACGGAGGATTGACCGTGGCGCGCCTGCTGCTGTTCGCGGCGACCACGGGTTACCAGATCCGAGTTTTTGCGGAGGCGGCGCACCGCCTGGGTGTCGATCTGACGCTGGCGACGGATCGCTGCCACGTGCTTGAAGATCCGTGGCACGACCGCGCGATTCCAGTGCGGTTTGGCGACCCGTCCGCGTCGCTCGAGTCGCTGCGCGGCCGTCGGTTCGACGCCGTCGCGGCGGTGGGGGATGCGCCGGCCGTGCTGGCCGCGGAGGTGGCGGAAGCGCTCGGAATTCCATTCCATCCACCCGCCGCGGCGCTTGCCTGCCACGACAAGTATCTCGCGCGGCAGCTTTTTCGGGCGGCGGGCTTGCCCGTACCGCAATTCTTCCGCGTAGAGTTGGCGGAGGGGCCGGACGCCGCCGCCCGGCGCGCGCCGTACCCTTGCGTGCTGAAGCCGCTGGGCCTTTCCGCCAGCCGCGGTGTAATTCGCGCCAACGATCCCCAGGAGTTCCAAGCGGCTTTCACGCGCATCCGGACGCTTCTCGAACGAAGCCCTGACATACGGATCGCAAGCGGGAAGCAGAACCGATATCTGCAGGTGGAAGCGTACATTCCGGGACAAGAGTTCGCGGTGGAAGGTATCGTCACCCGCGGCGCGCCCCGCATCCTCGCGATATTCGATAAGACGGATCCGTTGGAAGGCCCGTTTTTCGAAGAGACCATTTACATCACGCCCACGCGCGAGGAACCCGCGGCCCAACAGGGCATGTGCGAAGCGGTCGCGCGGGCGGTGCGCGCCCTGGGCTTGTACTATGGGCCGTTCCATGCGGAACTGCGCGTCAACCCGAGCGGCGTTTGGATGCTTGAGGTGGCCGCCCGGCCCATCGGCGGCCTGTGCTCGAAAGCGCTGCGCTTCGGCGCGGGCATGCCGCTCGAAGAACTGCTGCTGCGCCATGCCATCGGCGAAGACGTCGCCGGACTCCTACTATCCGATATGGCGTCCGGCGTGATGATGATTCCGATTCCAAGCGCCGGTGTGTACGAAGACGCCGCCGGAGTCGACGCGGCGCGCGGCGTCGCGGGCGTGGACGACGTCATCGTCACGGCTAAAGCGGGCCAGATTCTGGCGCCCCTTCCGGAGGGTGCCTCCTATCTTGGCTTCATCTTCGCGCGCGGCGGGCATCCGGCGGAAGTGGAGCAGGCCCTGCGCAGTGCCCACGCGAAGTTGAGTTTCCGCATCGCCACGGCGCTGCCCACCTTCCCCCGATAGCCGTGGCGCACCGTTGAAAACCCAATTTGGGGGCGGGCAATCATGCCTGGCAATCATGCCCGCAGCCGCCTTTCAGGCGGCCAAGCCGGCTGAAAAGCCGGCTGCGGCCAGGATTGGCCGCCTTCCAAATTGAGTTTTCATCACATTTGGTGGCCCGCAGGGCCATCCTGACAGGCTTTCAGCGTGCCGCCAGTTCCTGCGGGCGTAGCGGTTGCCCTGCCGTTTGGCTGCCGCGCAGCCACGTCTGGAACCGTTCCATGTACAGATAAATCACCGGCGTAATGTATAACGTCAGCAACTGCGACACCACCAGTCCGCCGACCACCGCCAGGCCCAAAGGCTGCCGCGCGTCGGCGCCTTCGCCATAACCCAGCGCGATGGGCAGCGTGCCGAACAGCGCCGCTACCGTAGTCATCATGATGGGGCGGAAACGCAGCATACAGCCGGAGTAAATCGCCTCGAACGGCGCCTTGCCTTCCACGCGCTGCGCCTCCAGCGCGAAGTCGATCATCATGATGGCGTTCTTCTTCACCACGCCAAACAGCATGATCAGGCCCACGAATGCGTAGAGGTCCAGTTCCCTGTGAAACAGACGCAGCGTAAGCAGCGCGCCAAACACCGCCGATGGCAGCCCCGACAAAATCGTGATGGGGTGAATGAAGCTCTCGTACAAAATGCCCAGCACGACGTAAATCACCAGGATGGCTACGATCAGCAGAATGGTCAGGCCCTGAAACGACTGCTGGAACTCCTTCACGGTGCCCTGGAAGGCGACGCTGATGGTGGGCGGTATGCGCAGTTCCTGCAGCGCCTCCTTCACATGCGCCGCCGCATCTCCCAGCGAATAGCCGGGCTGCAGGTTGAAAGACACGGTCACCGCGGGCAGTTGCCCGAAATGGTTGACGCTCAGCGGGCCGGCCGCGCGCGTCAGTTTCACCACCGCGTCCAGCGGCGTCAGCGTCCCCTGCGCGGAGTGCAGATAAATCTTGGACAAGCCTTCCGGCGTGCGCTGATATTGCGGCGCAACCTGCAGGATGACGGCATACTGATTGGCCGGCGTATAAATCGTGGAGACCTGCCGGCTGCCATAAGCCGTGTACAGGGCGTCTTCGATCTGTTGCGGCGATAAACCCAGGGCCACGGCACGGTCGCGGTCGATATCCACCATCACCTGCGGGCTGGCAATTTGCAGATCGGAGTTCACATCCAGGAATCCGGGCAGCGTGCGCATCTTTTGCATCAGCGGATCCACCCAGGCGTAGATCTCCTTCAGATTCGCGCTCTGCATGGTCATCTGGTATATGCTCGTGCTGAACTGGCCGCTCACCGTGATGGGCGGCGGGTTCTGCATGAACACCATAATGCCGGGGACCGCGGCGACTTTGGGGCGCAGTTCCGCGATGATCTGGTCCACCGACAGCTTGCGTTCGGAGCGCGGCTTCATCTGGGCGAAGAATCCGCCCTGGTTCCCGCCCATCACGAACGTTCCGGTGCTTTGCACGTTCGGGTCCTGCTGCGCGATATCCGAGACGGCTTTCAGGTGCCTGGCCATCGAATCGAACGAAATATCCTGGCCGGCCATGCCGATGGCGAACATGAATCCGCTGTCCTGGCTCGGAATGAACCCGGTCGGCATCGTTAAGAAAAGATATACGGTGCCCACCAGCAGCGCGAGCCCGGCCATAACCGTGGCGAATTGATGGCGCAGCACGCCTTTTAAGGTGTAGTCGTAGACGGACGCCAAGCCATGGAAACCGCTCTCGAACGCGCCGTACAGCCGGCCGTGATGTCCCGTGTGGCTGTAGCGCAGGAAGCGGCTGCCCAGCATGGGCGTGAAGCTCAGCGATACGAAACCCGAAATCAGGATCGCCACGGTGATCGTGACCGAGAACTCATGCAGCAACCGTCCCACAATTCCGCCCATGAACAGCACCGGAATGAAAACGGCCACCAGCGAGATGGTCATGGAAATGATCGTGAAACCGATTTCCTTGGAAGCCAGCAGCGCGGCCTCCATGCGGGTCTTGCCCATTTCCATGTAGCGGACGATGTTCTCCAGCATCACGATGGCGTCATCCACCACGAAGCCCACCGACAAAGTCAAAGCCATCAGCGACAGATTATTCAGGCTGTATCCGAGCAAATACATGACCGCGAACGTGCCGATGATGGAAAGCGGCACGGCCACGCCCGGAATGAAGGTGGCGCTGAGGTTGCGCAGGAAGATGAATATCACCATCACCACCAGGCAGACCGTCAGGATCAAGGTGAACTCGACGTCGTGGATGGAGCCGCGGATCGATTCGGAAGCGTCGAAGGCGATATTCAGCTTTACCGCGGGCGGAATTTCGGCGCGGAATTGCGGCAGCAGCGCTTTGATGTTATCGACAACCTCAACCGTGTTGGTTCCGGGTTGCCGCTGCACGGCCAGGATCATCCCGCGCACCCCCTGGAACCACGCCACCGCGTGATCGTCCTCGACGCCGTCGATCACGTTGGCGATTTGCTCGAGCCGGATGGGGACGCCGTTCTTGTAAGCTACCACCAGCGGCCGGTAGGCGGCGGCGCGCGTCAGTTCGCCGTTCGATTGCACCGTGAAAGCCTGTTTATCGCCGTATAACTTGCCGGTGGGCAGGTTCACGTTGCTGCGCTGGATAGCCTGCATCACGTCGTCGAAGCCGATGCCGCGCGCGGCCATCTCGTCGGGATTCACTTGCACCCGCACCGCGTATTTCTGCGCGCCATAAACCTGCACGCTCGAAACGCCGCTGGCCATCGAGATACGCTGCGCCAGGATCGTTTCGGCATACTCGTCCACCGTGTAGAGCGGCAGCGTATCGGAGGTCAGCGAAAGATACAACACCGGCTGGTCGGCCGGATTGGCCTTCTGATACGAGGGCGGGTGCGGCATGTTGGCCGGCAGCAGGCCTTCCGCTTTGGCGATGGCGGCCTGCACGTCCTGCGCGGCGGCATCGATGTTGCGCGACAGCGTGAATTGGACGCTGACCGTAGTGGATCCCTGCGTATTCTGCGAACTCATGCTCTGCACGCCGGCGATGGTCGAGAACTGGCGCTCGAGCGGCGTGGCCACCGACGAGGCCATCGTTTCGGGACTGGCGCCCGGCAGCGACGCCTCCACCTGGATGCTCGGATAATCGACGGTCGGTAGCGCCGCCACCGGCAGTGACCTGAAGGACACAATCCCGAACAGCAGAATCGCGAACGTGACCAACGCAGTCATGACCGGGCGTTCGATGAAGATGCGGGAGATATGCATGGTTAGACCGCCCTCAGAGAGGCAGGTTATCGACCTTGCCGGCCGGCACAGGCTGTATCTTCGCGCCCGGATACAGGCGCAACTGGCCGTCCGTGACTACTGTTTCACCGGGAGTGATGCCTTTCGCGATCACCGCTCTGCGGCCGATCGTGCGCGCTACCGTGACCGGCCGCGATTCCACGGTCTGGTCGGCCTTCACTACGAAAATGAACTGGCCCCGCTGGCCGTCCTGTATGGCTTCAGATGGCACTACCGTGGCATTGCTCTGGGTATCCAGCGTGAGCACCACGTTCGCGAACTGGCCGGGCCAGAGCATGTGATCGGTATTCGCGAAAACCGCCTTCAGCCGGATCGTCCCCGTGTTGGTATCGACAGCGTTGTCGATCACTTTCAGCATGCCCTGCGCGACGCGGCCAGGCTCGGCATCGGTCGAGGCTGCGACGGTAAGCTTCGCTCCCAGGCTCCGCCGGCGGATGGCATCCAGTTGTTCCTCCGGCACTCCGAAGGACACGAAAATCGGAGAGAGCTGGTTGATCACCACCAGCGCCACGTCGTTCACCTTGATGAGATTGCCCGGATGCACCAGCAGATTTCCCGCGCGGCCGCTGACCGGAGAGCGGATCTCGCAATAGCCCAGGTCCAGCTTGGCGCGGGCCACGGCGGCCTGGTCGCTTTCGAGCGAGGCGCGCGCGCTCTCGATGGCGGCCTGGTCGGCGCGCGTCGATTCGCGCGCGGCATCCGCGGCGGCCCGCGTTTGGGTGGCCTGCATCTGCGGCGCTACGCCTTCCTTGGCCAGTTCCTGGTAGCGGTAAGCGTCGGCGTCCGCGCTTTTCGATTGCGCGGTGTCGCGCGCCACATTGGCCTGTGCCTGCGCCAGTTGCGCGCGGTCCTTAGCTACCGCGGCCTCCGCCTGCGCCAGCGCGTCGCGATACGGGCGCGCATCGATTTCAAACAGCAGATCGTCTTTGTTGACGTCGCGGCCTTCGCTGAAATGCACGCTCAGCAATTCGCCGGCCACCTGCGACTTGATCTGCACGGTGGAAGCTGGTTCCACGGTGCCGATGGCGCGGACCTCGACCGGCATGGCCTCTTGCGCGGCCACCGCCACGCTGACCGGAACGGGAGGCATCCCGCCGGTGGCCTGCGCCTGTTGCTTGCCGCAGCCGGCCGCCAGGATCGACAGCGCGAGGGCAGCGGCGAAGTAAACCGGATTCATTCGTACGAAATTTTCCACGGAGTTTCTTATATTGTACCCTGGAGATTCGAGCTTAAACAGGTTTCATGGCAGACATACGCGTCCCCAACTCTGAAGCGTGCCTGCGGGTCCTGCGCCAAACGCCCGGCCTCTTACGCGGCCTGCTGGCGCCCACGACGCCCGCGCAACTGGATTGGCAGCCGTCCGCGGAGCGATGGTCGATCGCCATGGTGCTGGCCCATCTGGCCGAGGTGGAAGTCAAGGGCTTCCACAGCCGTTTTGACGCAATGTTGCACGAGAACTGTCCGCGCTTGCCGGCCTACGATCAACTGGCGCTCTTCCGGTCACAAACGCGGTTCGATCCTTACGCCGAAATGGCCCGTTTCGAAGAGGCGAGAAGCGTAACGCTGGCGCTGGTAGAGAGCATGCCGGAGGGCGCCGGCGAACGATCGGGCGAGCACGAGGAACTGGGAATGCTCACCATCGCGCAGCTCCTGAACGAATTTGCATTTCACGATCTGGGCCACATCCGGCAGGTGATGGAACTCTACCGCGCGAATGTCTTTTATCCGGAGATGGGGGTCTATCGGGGCTATTACTCCCGGTAAACGCCGTCTACTGCCTGGGCCGCCGTGGCCAGCGCCACAAAAGCAAATAAGCGCCGAAGTCTGCGAACGCCGTGACGAGAGTTGAGGCCAACCGCTGCTTACGCTCTTTTCCATCCCGTTCTGCCCCTAACTAAGTAGATTGCGATTGCAGCATCTGAAATGACATACCACTGACTGTCTTTCAGCGCCGGCAGGTAGGTGAAGGAATTCGCAAGCATCTGCTGCCGGACGAACCCGACAGGCTGCCACATTTCCGCACAAACCGGGTTGCGTACCATAAAGTCGCGCACTATCGGCTTTTTGAACTGGGTCAATGCGTCCTCGAGAATGATCGCCAACTCAGACGCGTGGACAGCGAGCGAATGCCCCCTGGTGCATCGCGTCATTGCGCGCCATTCGGAGCAATTCGTAGAGGCGATCAAATGGCGTGAGCAACTGTTCGTAGCCGGGCATGTTTGCAAGGCCCGGGTTCGAGGCAAGGTTCGCGAGTGGACCCCTGTACTTTCCAAGACCTCCCGACGGCCGGAAACCTTGCGGTAGTGGCCTTTGTGGCCCTTTCCCTTGAGCGGCTTCAGAAGCCGATAGTCCTCGCGGCGTTGATCGAATCGCCGGCGGTGCCCTGGCCGGGGCCCGTGCCTGCGCCCGCAACGTCGAACGTGGCGATCGTCCCACCGCAGTGCGCACGAAGCCAAGGGAGAGGCTGTCACCCCGTCTCGCCTGATCGGTAGCTGGCGGCAGGAGCGCAAACGGATTGTCGGGACTTTACGGCGCGGCGCGGCGCAGGCAGCGCCCCAGAAATTCGTCGCGATCGGCCATCGCGCGCGGATCGTTCACCGAATGGCCCGCATCGTAGAAAACCACTTTCTGTGGACGTGCGATCAAGTGCGTCAGACGTTCCGCCGCGGCGCGCGGCACGAACCGATCGAAGCGCCCGAACTGGAACAGAATCGGCGCTCCCAGCCAATAGCGCGTGAAACGCTCCGGGTCCACCGCGGATATGGACGCGAGGTACCGGGCAAAACGCTCGCTACCCATCGGGAACCGCATGTTCGCCATGTCCGGATCGTCGCTTTCCATCAATTCCGCGAAGCTCGGAAAACCCGCCACCAGCGCGAATGCCCGCAGCCGCGGCTCGATGCCCGACAGAATGGCACCCCAGTTCGCCCCATAACCGTGACCCACGTAGGCGATGCGGCCGGCGTCGACATCGCTCCGCGCCGCCAGCAAATCGACGCCCCGCCGGATGTCCATCACCGCCTGAATATGGATGTCCCGGTCGTTGTCGCTGTCGCTCAGCGAATTGAAACTGCGCCGCCAACCCACCGGCCGCTCGGGCGGCGCGTCGATGAGCAGCGACACCATCGGCGGCGACGCGCGTGCCAGCAGCAGCGCCTCGGGGAGGAACTCGTCGCGCCTCCCGTATTCGGCCGCGAAGATGACGGCTGGATACTTCCCGTTCCCGGCGGGAGTCACGAGGGTCGCCGAAACCGGTCCCACGGCGCCCGCATACGAGAGCGTCGTCACAGACGATCCCTCGGCGCGCTCGGGCTCTTCACTGCGGGCATTCAGCGGCGCGGCCGCATCGTACGAAAACATCGATACCGGGTTTTCCGCGGCCGGTTCCGCGTGCGCACTTGCGCCGGAGGCTGCCAGCCCATTCGCTGGAACCACCCAAAGGTATATCCGGTCGTCCGCGAGTTGGACGGTCTTGGCGGGAGTCCAGCTTCCCATGTCGAACCGGTGAGAGACGATGCGGGTTCCCGGCCGCAGCTCTCGGAGCAGCTTGGAACGCAGGCGCAGGTTGACGCCGGGCGTGAGAA